>NZ_CP029343.1:5229426-5537039 GCF_003143515.1 Massilia oculi
ACGGTCGGCACATTGCGTGAGCGCGACAGCGCGTGGCGCACCGTGACGGGGCCCTCGAACACATTGTCGTCGTTGCGCGGCGACCAGTTGGCATACGCCTTCTCGGCGCTGAAGTCGAGCGGCTCGTCGAGGATTTGCGTACCGGGAAAGAAACCGCGCTCCAGGCCGGCGGAATAGACGAAGGGCTTGATGCTCGATCCCGGCTGGCGCCAGGCCTGCGTCACGTGGTTGAACTTGTGGACCGAATAATCGAAGCCGCCGACCAGCGCGCGGTAGGCGCCGGTCCCCGTGTCGAGCGCCACGAAGGCGGCGGCCACCTCGGGCAGCTGGGCGATCGACGGGGCGCCGTCGGCGGCCCTGGCAAGCCGGATGACGGCGCCGGGCGCCAGCTTCGTCGCGGACCTGGCCTTGCTTGAGAGGGCGCCGGCGGCAAAGCCGAGCCCCGGGCCGGTGATCTCGACCGCGTCGCCGTTGGCGAGCTGGGCGCGCACCCGTTTGGGCGATGCGGCGACGATCACCGCGGGCACCAGACCGTCAACCGCAGGGCGTTTCTGCAGGGCCACCGCGATGGCGTCCTCTCGTTCTGCGGTGTCGGCCGGCAGCGCGATGCGCGCTTCCGGGCCGCGGTAGCCGTGGCGGCGGTCGTAGGCGAGCACGTTGCGGCGCACCGATTCATAGGCCGCATCCTGCTCGGCGGCCACGATGGTGGTGGTGACCGTGATGCCGCGTTCGTAGGCCGCCTGGCCGTAGCGGGCGTGCACGGCCTGGCGCGCGATCTCGGCGACCCAGGCCGCGCGCGGATTCAGCGTGGCGCCATAGCTGCGCACCTGCAGGCGTTCGGCCACGGCGCGGCGGTACTGGGCTTCGGTGATCATCGCCAGTTCGCGCATGCGCCTGAGCACCACCTGCTGGCGCTTCCTGGCCGCCTGGGGATTGGACACCGGGTTGCTGCTGGAGGGGTTCTGCGGCAGGCCGGCCAGCATCGCGATCTCGGCCAGGGAGAGTTCCGGCAGCGGCTTGCCGAAGTAGGTGCGCGCCGCGCTGGCGAAGCCGTAGGCGCGCTGGCCGAGATAGATCTGGTTCAGGTAGACCTCGAGGATCTGGTCCTTGGAGAGCGCCTTTTCGATCTTCCAGGCGAGGGCGACTTCAAGCAGCTTGCGCGGCATTGTCTTGTCGCGCGACAGAAAGAAGTTGCGCGCGACCTGCATCGTGATGGTGGACGCGCCCTGGCTGCCGAAGTCGCCGATATTGGCCTTGGCCGCACCAAGCGCGCGGATCCAGTCGACCCCGCCGTGCTCGTAGAAGCGGGTGTCCTCGATCGCCAGCACGGCCGACTTGAGCAGCGCCGGCACCTTGGCGATCGCGACGAACTCGCGCCGCTCGGCGCCGAATTCGCCGATCAGGACCTTGTCGGCGGTGTACACACGCAGCGGGATCTTCGGGCGATAGTCGGTGACGGCCTTGATGTCGGGGACGTCCGGCAGGATGGAGGCGCCGGCCACGTGCGGGGTGGTCGCGAGCAGCAGGGTGGAGAAGAGGATGACGAGGGAGCGACGTGGTTTCATGGCGTTTTTCGTGGACGGTTGGTCGAACGCGGCCGATCTTACGGTCGCGCTGCGGCCGGGTCATGTGAAAAGCCCGAGGTAGCGCGACGTGCCCCGGCGCGGCGCGGCTGGCGCTCCCTTGGCTTGCCGTGGCGGCGCAGCCGGCCTTGCGCAAGTGGCCGGCGCTACCCGTGAAGCGGGCAACTGCGCAACGACAGCGTAGAATGGCCGGGGTGCGATGGCCGGTTCGGCCTTCGCTTGCCACGTTCATTCTTGTCCATCCAATCGTATGATTTTTCCGCCACCCCCACCCCTCACGTGCCTGCGCCGTCAGGCAGCTCTCCTGATGCTGGCTTGCGGCGCCCAGTTCGCCCACGCCGATGACGGCGACGCCATCAATCCCGATCGCCCCAACGTCGCCAACTCCAGCCAGGTGGTCGGGGACGGCCGCCTGCAGCTCGAGATTGGCGTCAACTGGGATCGCCAGCGCAACGACGACCTGCACGTGCGCAGCTTGAGCACGCCGGCGCTGCTGCGTATCGGCGTGGGCGACACGACCGAACTGCGCGTCGAGACCGAGGGCCGCAGCATCGAGCACGAGCGCGATCCGGCTACCCGTGCGCACACCACGACTGCGGGCTGGAATGCCGCGTCGGTCGGGTTCAAGCGGCGCTTTGCCGACGGGGAGGGAGTGCATCCGGCCCTGGGGCTGATCGGCACAGTGGCGCTGCCAAGCGGTAGTTCGGCGCTGCGGGTCAAGGGCGTCCTGCCCCAACTGGTGCTGGCGGCCGAGTGGGAGCTGCCGAAAGGCTGGTCGTTGGCCGTGACGCCGGGCGTCGGAGCCGACGTGGACGATGAAGGCGCGCGCTACCGCTACGGCATCCTGGCGGCGTCGCTGGGCAAGAAATTCACCGAACGCCTCCAGGGATTCCTCGAAGTGGCGGCGCCGCAGATCGCTTCCGCATCGCATGGCGGCGATCGGGTGCAGGCAGACGCCGGCGTGAGCTGGCGACTGAACAGGAACTGCCAGGTCGATGCGATGGTGGTGCGTGGGCTGAATGGACATACGCCCGATCTGGGCCTGGCGTTCGGGCTGTCGGTGCGGCGCTGAACCCGGAGCGCCCGACATGCGCACTGCCTATGAGGCGGATGCCTGATTTCAGGCGCTTAATGCGTGTCCCGGTGCGCGGAGGCGCATGAGATGACGCCCGCCATCAGCAAGGCCAGCGCAGCCGTCTCGAACCCGGTCGGCCAGCGCGCTTCCCACAAAAAGCCATACAGGGCCGCGAAGATCGTCTCGAACACGATCATCTGGCCCATCAGGCTCAGGGGCAGCGCGCGGCTGGCGTGGTTCCACAGGGCGTTGCCGACCACCGAGCACAGGATGGCGACCGCGCTGACCAGCGCGCCGAACTCCAGCCAGGCCGGCAGGGTATGCTGGCCCGGCGCCAGCACGAAGGCCGGCACCGCCAGCGCCAGCGCCATCAGCCCGGTCACCACGCCCACCAGCAGATTCCACTCATGCGACGAAATCCCCTCGATGCGCGCCAGCCAGCGGCTGTTGTGCACCGCGAAGATGGTCCACGACACCAGCGCGCCGAAGGCGCAGGCCAGGCCGGCCAGCGAGCCGGGCCCGGACGCCGACAGCGACTCCCAGCCGATGCAGGCGAGACCCGCGCCGCTCAGCAGGAGTGACGGCAACAGACGGCGCAGCGGCACGGCATGACGGTCGCGCGATCCCACCAGGGTGACCGCGATCGGCAGCAGGCCGATCACGATCGAGGCCATGGCGACGCCGCCCAGCTGCACCGCATTGGCGAGGAACAGGTAATAGACGATGTTGCCGGTGAGGCTGAGCCAGATCAGGGTGCGCCAGGCCGGCCAGCCGAGGTGGCGGCGCAGCCGTCCCAGGCTCGGGGCGATCAGGATGGCGGCGACCAGGCCATAGGCCAGGTAGCGTCCGGCCGAGAGCTGGATCGGCGGGAATTTGGGCGCCAGTTCCGGGGCCAGGAAGACCAGGCCCCAGAGCGCGCCGGCGGCGATCCCGGCGCCGATGCCGGGCAGGGTGGAGCGGGACAGGCCGCCCGCGCCAGTAGCGGTGTACATGATGAATCTCCTTTTGAGTGGAGATTTTCTGATGTGGACATGCGCCCGGTCTTGGCCGGGACTACTGCGGTTTTGGCGGATTCTCCCGAGCTGCGCGCCGACACGCGGCGGGCGTGGTATCGAGCACCCGGCGCATCGCCCGCGTCAGGCTGGCCTGGTCCGAGAAGCCGCAGGCGAGGGCGATGTCGGCCACGCTGCGCGCGCTGTGGGTCAGCAGGCCGCGTGCACGGTCGAGGCGGCAGTTCAGCAACCAGGCATGCGGTGTGCTGTCCAGTTCTTCGCGAAACAGCGCGTGCAGGCGGCTGACGCTCAGGTTGGCGGCGCGCGCCATCGATTCGGTGCTCCAGGCCAGTCCGGGCGCGGCCTCGATGCGCGCCAGCAGAGCGGCCAGGCGCGAGGTGGCGCGCGGCGCGTCCAGGCTCAGGGTGTCGAGCAGCAGCGGCACCCAGCCCCGCACCAGCGAATGGGGCGGGGCGGACTCCCGGGCCATCAGTCCCATGAACTCGACCAGCTTGCGCGGGGCGGGGCCGAGGGTGACGAAGGGCTGTTCCAGCAGGCGCTGCCAGGGGCCGTTGTCGAAGGCGGCGCCGTCGAGGTCGACGATCAGGGAGCCGTTCGCGCCCGGGCTCGATTGCGCATGCCAGGCGCCAGGCGCGACCAGCGCGCCATGCAGGGGATCGAGCCGGCCGCGCCGCTCCTCGATGTCGAGCATGACTTCGCCGTGCACCGGCAGCACCAGCTGGGCGAAGTCATGGCGGTCGCCCCAGTGCACGCGGTCGTAGCTGCGCAGGTGCAGGTCGGGCGTCATGCCGTATCAGGCCATCGGGCTGCACGCATCGGTGCCGGCCGCCAGCGCCTTCAGCTTGACCGGATCGAGCAGGGTCACTTCGCGCTTGTCGACCTCGAGCCAGCCCTGCTTTTTGAAACGCGACAGCAGGCGGCTGATGCTCTCGATGGTCAGGCCCAGGTAGTTGCCGATGTCTTCGCGCGACATGCGCAGCTGGAAGCGGTTGGCGGAATAGCCACGGGTGGCATAGCGCGCCGACAGATTGACCAGGAACACGGCGAAGCGCTGCTCGGCGCGCATATTGCCGAGCAGGAGCATGACGTTCTGCTCGCGCGTGATTTCCTGGCTCATGATGCGGTGGAAGTGGCGCAGCAGGGTCGGCACTTCGCCGAACAGGTCTTCCAGGCGCGCGAACGGGATCTCGCACACCTCGGAATCTTCCAGCGCCACCGCGTCGCAATGGTGGGTGCCGCTGATCGCGTCCATGCCCAGCAGCTCGCCGGCCATCTGGAAGCCGGTGATCTGCGCTTCACCGGCGGCGTTCACCTGGTAGGTCTTGAAGTGCCCGAAGCGCACCGCATACAGGTTGCGGAACGGCTCGCCCACGCCGTACAGGCGCTCGTCGCGCTCCATGCGGCGGCGACGGCCGATGATCTTGTCCAGGCGGTCGATCTCGGCGTCTTCCAGTCCCATCGGCAGGCACAGCTGGTGCATGCTGCACTGGCCGCAGGACTTGAGCGCGTGGATATTGAGAGGCGGCCCGGATTGCCGGGACAGGGAGTGGCTCATGAGGGATCGTCGCTTGGTTCGGTTACAGCGGGATTATAGACGTGTTGAGACGTTTATCTCGGCAAACTGATGCCATTTATTTGCGTATAAGAAATATTTCGTTGCGTTACAGTCCGTCGGCGCCCTGGGCTACCCCGGCTGCATCGGTTGGCCGTGCGGGCAACTGTGCGCACGCGATATGCTGCGAGGTCTACACTCCCCCATATAAATTGAACAACTGGAGTGTTCCCCAGTGTCATCGACAAGCACGAGCCTACCCGATCGCAGCGCCATTGCCACCGTCATCGTGCGCCCGGAGATGCCGCCGGGAGCAGAAGACCAGGCCAGGGCGGACCTGTATGCCTTGCTCTCCCGCCTGCTGCTGGCCGCGCCCGACGCCGCGCTGCTCGATGCGCTCGCGTCCAGCGATCCCATCCTGGCCGAGGGCGGTGACCCGGCGCTCGAACGCGCCTGGGACCAGTTGACCGTGGCGTCCGGCGTCATGGATGCCCAGGTCGTCCACGATGAATTCAGCGCGCTGTTCGTCAGCATCGGCACGCCGCCGGTCGACCCGTACGGCTCGCGCTACCTGGCCGGCTACATGAACGACACGCCGCTCGCGCAGTTGCGCGCAGACCTGGCCCGGCTCGGCCTGGCGCGCATCCGGGGCAGGGGAGAGTTCGAGGACCACCTCGGCGCGCTGTGCGAGACGATGCGCGTGCTGGTGGCCGGCGCACCCGGCGTCCGGCGCCAGCCGCTGGCGGTGCAGCGGCACTTCTTCGAGGTCCACGTCGGCAGCTGGTGCATGCGCGCGCTGGACGACATCGCCGGTGCCGAAGGCGCCAATTACTACCGCCTGGTCGCGCGCTTCGCCCAGGCATTCCTGGCAATCGAGGCGGAAAGCTTTGGAGTAGGAGAGGAAACCGATGAGCAAGCATGATCCACAAGTCCATGACCGGCCCGACCCGGCGCGTCGCGGCTTCCTGAAAGCCGCGCCGCTGGGCGCGCTGGTGGTGGCCGCCGCCGCCCCGGCGGCCGCTGCGCCCGAGGCCGCCCCGGCCGCGCCGGACCCCAAGGCCAAGCGCGGCTACCACGAGACGGATCACATCCGCCGTTACTACGAGACCGCCGCCTACTGGTAGGCAAGCAGAGGAATCCCCATGTCACTGGTCAAGTCCACGCGCGACAACGCCTTGAAACGGCGCCGCTTCCTGGTCGGCGCCGGCGTCGCCGCCGGCGCCGGCGCCCTGGCGCGCCAACTGCCGCTGAACGTGATCGAACCGGCACAGGCCGATCCGGTCGCGGAGTCCCCGGTGCCCACCGAGGTCAAGCGGACGGTATGCAGCCACTGCTCGGTCGGCTGCTCGGTCGATGCCGTCGTCGCCAACGGCGTCTGGGTGCGGCAAGAGGCCGCCTTCGATTCGCCGATCAATATGGGCGCCCATTGCGCGAAGGGCGCCTCGGTGCGCGAGCACGCCTTCGGCGAGCACCGCCTGCGCTATCCGATGAAGCTGGTCAATGGCAAATACCAGCGCATCTCCTGGGACCAGGCGATCGACGAGATCGGTGACAAGCTCCTGCAACTGCGCAAGGAAGCCGGGCCCGATGCGCTGATGGTGATCGGCAGCTCCAAGCACAACAACGAGCAGGCCTATCTGCTGCGCAAATGGGTATCGTTCTTCGGCACCAACAACTGCGACCACCAGGCCCGCATCTGTCACTCGACCACCGTTGCCGGCGTGGCCCAGACCTTCGGCTACGGGGCGATGACCAACTCGTTCAATGACCTGCACCACAGCAAGGCGGTGCTGTTCATCGGCTCCAACCCGGCCGAGGCGCACCCGATCTCGATGCTGCACTTCCTGCACGCCAAGGAGCTGGGCGCCAAGATGATCGTCATCGATCCGCGCTTCACACGCACGGCGCGCTTCGCCGACCACTATGTGCGCGTGCGGCCCGGCACCGACATCCCGCTGGTGTGGGGCATCCTGTGGCATATCTTCCATAACGGCTGGGAAGACAAGAAGTTCATCGAAGAGCGCACCTGGGGCATGGAGGACGTGCGCGCCGAAGTCATGAAATGGACGCCAGATAAAGTGTCGGACGTCACAGGTGTACCGGAATCGGCGGTGCGCATGGCGGCCGAGATGCTGGCCACCAACCGTCCATCGTCCGTGGTCTGGTGCATGGGCATCACCCAGCACCACGTCGGTACCGCCAATGTGCGCGCGCTGTCGATCCTGCAACTGGCGCTGGGCAATATCGGCATTCCCGGCGGCGGCGCCAATATCTACCGTGGCCACGACAACGTCCAGGGCGCCACCGACGTCGGCCCCAACGGCGATTCGCTGCCCGGCTACTATGGCCTGGCCGAAGGCGCCTGGAAGCATTTCGCCGCGGTCTGGGGCGTCGACTACGAGTGGATCAAGTCGCGCTTCGGCTCCAAGGAGCTGATGGAAAAGCCCGGCATCACGGTGTCGCGCTGGTTCGATGCGGTCAACGAGGAAAACCAGTTCATCGACCAGCCGAGCAATCTGCGCGCCGTGTTCTACTGGGGCCACGCGCCGAACAGCCAGACCCGCCTGCCGGACATGAAGGCGGCGATGCAAAAGCTCGACATGATGGTGGTGATCGACCCCTATCCGAGCATGACGGCGGCGATGCATGGCCGCAGCGACGGCGTCTACCTGTTGCCGGCCGCCTCGCAGTTCGAGACCCAGGGCTCGTGCACGGCCTCCAACCGCTCGATCCAGTGGCGCGAACGGGTGATCCAGCCGCTGTTCGAGTGCAAGACCGACCACGAGATCATGTACCTGTTCGCGCGCAAGCTGGGCTTCGCCGACGAACTGGTGAAGAACATCAAGGTGGTGCACAACGAGCCGGTGGTCGAGGACATCCTGCGCGAGATCAACCGCTCGTGCTGGACCATCGGCTACACGGGCTGCTCGCCCGAGCGGCTCAAGCTGCACATGGAAAACAAGCACACGTTCAACCCGACGACCCTGCGCGCCGATTCCGGCCCGTGCAAGGGCGACTACTACGGCTTGCCGTGGCCCTGCTGGGGCACGCCGGAGATGAAGCATCCCGGCACGCCGATCCTGTACGACCTCAACAAGAGCGTGGCCGAGGGCGGGCTGCCGTTCCGCGCCAACTGGGGCGTCGAGCACAACGGTTCGAGCCTGCTGGCGGCCGACGGCTCGACCACCAGGCACAGCGAGCTGGACTTCGGCTACCCCGAGTTCGACCACGTGTTCCTGAAAAAACTGGGCTGGTGGGCCGAGCTGACCCCGGCCGAGCAAGCCATGGCCGAGGGCAAGAACTGGAAGACCGACCTGTCGGGCGGCATCATCCGGGTCGTCATCGCTCATGGCTGCGCACCGTTCGGCAATGCGCGGGCGCGCTGCAACGTCTGGAACTTCCCCGATCCGGTACCGGTCCACCGCGAGCCGCTGGCCACGCCGCGGCGCGACCTGGTGGCCCAGTACCCGACCTACGACGACAAGGCCAACCACTGGCGCCTGCCGACGCTGTTCAAATCGGTGCAGGCGGTCGACTATTCGAAGGACTTCCCGCTGATCATGACCTCCGGCCGCCTGGTCGAGTACGAGGGCGGCGGCGAGGAGACACGTTCGAACCCCTGGCTGGCCGAGCTGCAGCAAAACATGTTCGTCGAAATCAACCCGCGCGACGCGGTCCAGATCGGCGCCAGGCTGGGCGAATACGTGTGGCTCGAGACCCCGACCGGCGCGCGCATGAAGATGATGGCGATGGTCACCGAGCGGGTGCCGGTGGGGCTGGTGTGGGCGCCGTTCCACTTCGGCGGCTGGTGGATGGGCGAAGACCTGGAGCGCCACTATCCCGAACATGGGGCGCCGATCGTGCGCGGCGAGGCCATCAATACCGGCTGGACCTATGGCTACGACGCCGTGACCATGATGCAGGAAACCAAGGTGTCGCTGTGCCGCGTGGTGCGCGCCTGAGCTGACGAAGGAGACCGACATGCCAGCAAGAATGAAATTTATCTGCGACACGGAGCGCTGCATCGACTGCAACGGCTGCGTGACCGCCTGCAAGAACGAGCACGAACTGGCCTGGGGCATCAACCGGCGCCGGGTGGTGACGATCAACGACGGCATCCCGGGCGAGCGCTCGGTGTCGGTCGCCTGCATGCATTGCACCGACGCGCCGTGCCTGGCCGTGTGTCCGACCAACTGCATCTACCACACCGAGGACGGCATCGTCCTGCACAGCAAGGACCAGTGCATCGGCTGCGGCTACTGTTATTACGCCTGTCCGTTCGGCGCGCCGCAATTCCCCGAGACGGGCCTGTTCAACCACCGCGGCAAGATGGACAAGTGCACCTTCTGCGCCGGCGGTCCGGAACCGGACACCTCGGAAGCCGAGTTCAAGAAGTATGGCCGCAACCGCATCGCCGAAGGCAAGCTCCCGGCCTGCGCCGAGCAGTGCGGCACCAAGGCGCTGCTGGGCGGCGACGCCAACATCATCGCCGACATCTATCGCCAGCGGGTCGAGACGCGTGGTTACGGTCCGCAGCTGTGGGGCTGGAAGATCGCCTACGGCAAGCCCAAGCGCGGCGGCGAGTACAAGGCCAAGGGCGACTCTCCGCGCGTCAACCAGGACGTGCGCGATTCGCAGAACCATTCCGGGAGGTTCCCGACATGAAGCTCATCAAGCCATGCGCACTGATCCTGCCGGCGCTGCTGCTGGCCGGCTGCCTCGAAGTGGACCAGCATCCGCCATGGCTCCATGGCGAATACGCCGGCAAGAAGGACGACCGCCATTATCACCGCCGCTTCCACGACGACCGCCTGGCCTGGTGGGCCACGGTCGAGAACCGCAACGGCAAGCAGAACGAATACAACCGGGCCAATCCCTGAGGAGGCGACATGCGAGCGAACCTGAATGTGCTGCGCGCCATGCTGCTCCTGGTGACGGCCCTGGGCTTGAGCAGCAGCTGGGCCGGCGTCAAGAACCAGAACGCCACGCTGGCCTATGCCGAAGAACAGACCATGCTGCAGATCGAGGCCGACTCGGTGGTGCCCGATCCCGGCATGACCAGTTCCGCCTCGGGCCGGGTGCACATGGACCGCCACTACCTGGGCCAGTACGGCGCCAAGGAGGGCAACGTCATCGTCCAGCGCGGCGGCAACACCTGGCGCCACCTGCGCAACGGGCCGCTGGCGACGATCGCCGGCTTCATCCTGCTGGCGGTGCCGCTGGCGATCTTCGTGTTTTACCGGACCATCGGCCCGGCCAATCAGGTGGCCGAGGCCGGCCGCAAGATGCAGCGCTTTAACCGCTGGGAGCGCCAGGTGCACTGGGCCACGGCCTTCAGCTTCATTGCCCTCGGCATCACCGGCATCGTCATCATGTACGGCAAGAACATCATGCTGCCGTGGATGGGGCACGACCTGTTCTCCTGGGTGGCGATCGTCTCGAAATACCTGCACAACTTCGTCGGGCCGCTGTTCATCCTGTGCTCGATCCTGATGTTCTTCACCTTCTTGAAGCGCAACTTCTACAACCGCGCCGACTGGCAATGGGTCAAGCAGGGCGGGGGCATCGTCAGCCACAAGCACGTCCCGGCCGGCTTCTTCAATGCCGGCGAAAAAACCTGGTTCTGGGGCGGCGTGGCGCTGCTCGGCCTGATCATGTCGGTCACCGGCCTGGTGCTCGACTTCGCCGTCGGCCAGACCCGCTACGTGATGCAGGTGGCCAACGTGCTGCACGTGGGGGCTGCGGCGCTGTACATGGCGGCCGCGATGGGCCACGCCTACATCGGCACTGTGGGCACGCCCGGCGCCTATGATGCGATGCGCTACGGGACGGTGGACGAGAACTGGGCCAGGGCCCACCACCAGCTGTGGTACGAACAGATGAAGACCGGCGTCCCGCCCGGCATGGACAAGGACGGCAAAATGGTGCCTGGCCAGGGTGGCCGGCCACAACCCGGCCCTGCGCACTGAGGAATGGTGATGAGACGACGCACTGCATCGATCCTGGGCCCCGTGGCGCTGCTGGCTTGCTCGCTGGCCGGCTGCGACCGCGGCCAGGCGCCCGCCGCCAACGGCGTGATCCAGACCAGGTACCCGGGGCAGGTCTCGGCCGGCGGCATGACGAGCGGCCAGATCATGGCGCGCACGGCGCGGCCGGAAACCGACGCCACCTATGCCGGCGGCACGCCGGGCACAGCCGGCGGCTCGGGCGGCAATACCAGCGGCGCCGAGACCGGCGGCGCGACCCGGGAAACCGGCCAGGGGCCGTCCAGCGGCGTCACCCAGCCGTCCAGCTCCGGGCGTGAAGGCGGCACTGTGCCGTCGGGCGAGAATCGTCCCGCCGCGCCGGCGCCGGGGACTACCGAAGCCCCGGCGGCCAATAATGCCGCGCCCCAGGGGCAATCAGGAGGAACACGATGACGACCATGCGATTGCGCTCTCTGTCCGCACTGGCGTTGGGCCTGGGCCTGGCAGGCGCGTCCTGGGGGGCGCTGCCGCCGCCATCGCCGGCGCAAGCCCAGGCCGCGGCGGCCAAGAAGGCCGAGGCCGACGCCAAGGCGGCCAGGGAAAAGGAAGCCTTGAGCGCGTCGATGGACCGGATCAGCGGTCAATGGCGCGAGCGCGCCGCGCAGGAGGGGTGGACCATCAAGCCGCCGCCGCCCGTGAGCGGACCAACGGGTGTCGCCGCATCCGATCCGACTCCGGCAGGCGCCGGCGTGCCGGCGCCTGCCCCTGCCGGCGGCGCCCCGGGCACTTCGGGCGCCGCGCCCGCCACGGCTGCCGCGCCGCTCGGCGCGCGTGCGCTGCACGCGGCCAATGTGCCGGTCAAGAGCGAGAAACTGGGTACGGCGCGTCCAAGCGAGGACGTCAAGCAGGGCCCGACCCGCGCCGAGCCGCCCGGCACGCCGCAGACGATGAACAAGAAAGGCGTCCCTGCAAACGCCCCCGCACAAATGAAGGCAGAGCGATGAAAATGGGAAGCATGCCGGTCGCCATCATCATGCAGCGGCGCGCGGTGCAGCACCGCTGGGGCGATATGGACAGCTGGGCCGCGGTGGGCGTCGTGCCGGACCGCGGTGAGCTGCCGCGCCTGTCGGTGCTGAGCGAGAGCGCGGAACGCGACTATTACCTGGTCTCCGGCCTCGCGCTCGAACTGTACACCGACGAGCACGAAGGCTATTACGAGAACATCATGGCGCCGGAATCGAAGGTGTTCGTCCTGTGGCGGATGGAAGACGGCCGCGCGATGCCGGCCCGCGCGTCGGTGAGCTACGTGGAGGGCACGCGCATGTTCGATTCGGGCGAGTCGGCCGACGGCGTGACCATGCCGGCCGAGATCTACAGCTGGGTCGCGGGCTACCTGCGCGAGCACTTCACGCCGCGCCCGCGCAAGGGAAGGCAGCACGGATGAGCGCTGACGTCATGCTGGATGAAGGATTCCTGCGCCGCTGGGCGCGCCTCAAATCGACGCCGGAGCCGGCGGAGCAGCCCGTGGCCGTCGAGGCGCCGCCTCCCGCCGTCCAAGTGGCGGTGGAGGAAGAGGCAAGGCCGCAGCCGACCCTGGACGACGTGGCCCGGCTCACGCCGGAATCCGATTACTCTGCCTTCGTCGCCAAGGGCGTCGACAAGGCCGTGCAGCGCATGGCGCTCAAAAAACTGTTCGCCGATCCGAACTTCGCGGTGATGGACGGCCTGGACATCTATATCGCCGACTACAACAAGGCCGCGCCGCTCACCGACGCCATGCTGGCTGCGCTCAAGCACGCACCGGGCGTGCTGGAGCGCCTGCTGGATGAGGACGCCGACGATCCGGCAGTCGAGGGCGGGGGCGCGCCGATGCAAGGGACCACATGAACATCCGATTCAATGACGGGGCGGCTTCCGACCCCGTCCAGGACGGCCGCGACCGGGCCGCCCGCCTGGCCGCGCTGCAGGCCGTTCGCGACCTTCCCGACTTCGACGCGGCCGCCACGGTCGACTACCGTTCGCACGGGCGCACGCTGGTGGTGGGGCGCGCGTGTGACGCGCTGCCGCTGGCCGACCGGCTGGCCGGCACGCTGTCGGTCACCGTGCTGCTGCTGGACGAGCCGGACGCATCCGACCGCCCGCAGCCGCGCCTGTATCCGGTGCACAGGGCGCAGAAGGTGGCCGTGGCCGGCTGGCTGGGCGCCTTCGAGGCGCGCTGGCGCGCGGCGGGCGAGCCAGTGGGCGAGGGCAGGTTCGACCTGGTGCTCGACCTGTGCCCGGCGCGCCTGATCGCCAGCCATCAGCGCCCGCACGGCTATTACGCGCCCGGCGAGGACCAGGCGGCGCGCCTGGCTGCGGTCGAGGCGCTGCTCGACATGGTCGGCGACTTCGAGAAACCGAAGTACTTCAGCTACAAGGAGCGCATCTGCGCCCACGGCCGTAACGGCATCCAGGCCTGCACCGCCTGTGTCGATATCTGTTCGGCGCAGGCGATCGTGAGCGACGGCGACCGCGTGAAGGTCAACCCGTATCTGTGCGCCGGCTGCGGCGCCTGCGGCACCGTGTGCCCGACCGGGGCCATGAGCTACGCCTACCCGCCGGTGCCGTTCACCGGCAGGCGCATCCAGGCCGCCTTGCGGGCCTTCCGCGAGGCGGGCGGCGCGCATCCGGTGCTGCTGCTGCACGATGCGCAGGCGCTGGACGTGGTGAACCGCCTTGGCGACAGCGTCCCGGGGCGCATCCTGCCTTTCCCGCTGCACCACGTCGCCTCGACCGGCATCGACGTCTGGCTGGCGGCGCTGGCCTATGGCGCGGCCGGCATCGCCGTGCTGGCGACGGGCGACGAAGCGCCGCAATACGTGCAGGCGCTCGGCGAGCAGATGGGCATTGCCCAGGCCGTGCTCGATGGCCTTGGCTATGCCGGGCCGCACTTCCAGTTGCTCCAGTTGGGGAATGCTCCACTGGAGGCGGCCCGGGAACTGGCGCTGGCCCTGCGCCATGCGCCGCGGGGCGACACGCCGGCCACGCCCGCCGTGTTCCACCTGTCGGTCGAGAAGCGCAACACCCTGGATTACGCCCTCGACCACCTGCACCGCCACGCCCCCCAGCAGCCGCCGCACATCGGCCTGCCCGTCAAGGCGCCGTTCGGCGCGCTGCTTGTGGACCGCCAGGCCTGCAGCCTGTGCATGTCCTGCGTCGGCGTCTGCCCGGCCAATGCGCTGCAGGACGGGCAGGGCGCGCCGCAGCTGCGCTTCATCGAGAAGAACTGCGTCCAGTGCGGCCTGTGCGCGAATACCTGTCCCGAGAACGCGATCGTGCTGGCGCCGCGCATCTCGTTCGCGCCCGAGCGCATGACGGCAGTCGTGCTGAACGAATCGCAGCCCTTCCACTGCGTCCGCTGCAGCAAGCCGTTCGGCACGCTGCAGATGGTCGAGAACATGCTCGGGCGCCTGGGTTCGCACCCGGCGTTCGCGGCCAACCTCGATCGCCTGCGCATGTGCGGCGACTGCCGCGTGATCGACATGATGGTGCCCGCCGACGAGATGCAGGTGATGCCTTTGCGCCGCAACTAGCGCGTCACCGCCCGCCGAATCAGTGGCAGAATGGTCGCAAGGCGGGACGTCACGCATCCCGCCATCCACATGGCATAGCGACCAGGAGACACCCATGACGCCAACCCAGCGCTTCGTGCAGGCGCGCGACTTCCTCCAGCGACACCGGCTCGACTACGACACGGCCTACCGCGATTTCGAGCAGCCCGAACTCGATCGCTTCAACTGGGCGCTCGATTTCTTCGACCACCAGGCCCGGGACAATCACGCTCCCGCCCTGTGGGTGGTCGAGGAAGACGGCAGCGAACGCAGGATCTCCTTCGCCGACATGGCTGCGCGCTCGAGCCAGGTGGCCGAATACCTGCGCAATCTCGGCGTGCGGCGTGGCGAGCGGGTGCTGCTGATGTTGCCGAACCGGGTCGAGCTGTGGGAAATCATGCTGGCCGGGATCAAGCTCGGCGCCGTGCTGGTGCCGACCACGATGGCGCTGTCGGGCGACGACCTGGCCGACCGCCTGGAGCGTGGACAGGTAAGCCACATGATCGCCCAGGCCAGCGAGACCCACAAGTTCGAGGCGATGGCCGGCAGCTACACCCGGATCGCGGTCGGCGGCGCGGGGGGCGCGCCGGCCGGCTGGCACGACTACGCGGACAGCGGGAACGTGGCCAGCGTGTTCGTCCCCGAAGGCGAAACCCGCGCCCTTGACCCGCTGCTGCTGTACTTCACCTCCGGCACCACCGCCAAGCCGAAGCTGGTGCTGCATACCCACCAGAGCTATCCGGTCGGCCACCTGTCGACGATGTACTGGATCGGCCTGCAGCCGGGCGACGTCCACTGGAATATCAGCGCGCCCGGCTGGGCCAAGCATGCCTGGAGCTGCTTCTTCGCACCGTGGAACGCGGGCGCCACCGTATTCGTGTACAACTTCGAACGCTTCAGCAGCCGCGCCGTGCTCGACACGATCGTACGCTGCGGCGTGACCTCGCTGTGCGCGCCGCCGACCGCCTGGCGCATGCTGATCAAGGAAGACCTGGCGGCCTGGAAGCCCGTGCTGCGCGAGCTGGTCGGCGCCGGCGAACCGCTCAATCCCGAAGTGATCGAGCAGGTCGAGCGCGCCTGGGGCATCCGCATCCGCGACGGCTTCGGCCAGACCGAGTCGAGCTGCCAGATCGGGAATTCGCCGGGCCAGCCGATCAAGCCGGGCTCGATGGGCCGTCCGCTGCCGGGCTACCGCATCGCGCTGCTCGACCTCGACGACCGGCCTGCGGCGGAAGGCGAAATCTCGGTGGAACTTGCGTCGAATCCGATCGGTCTCATGGTCGGCTACGAAGGCAACGAGGAGAAGACGCGGGAGGTGATGCGGGCCGGCCACTACCACACGGGCGACACGGCGAGCATGGACGGCGATGGTTATTACTTCTATGTCGGCCGCAACGACGACGTGTTCAAGTCGTCCGACTACCGTATCAGCCCGTTCGAGCTCGAGAGCGTGCTGATCGAGCACGAGAGCGTGCTGGAGGCGGCCATCGTGCCCAGTCCCGACCCGCTGCGCCTCGCCGTGCCGAAGGCCTTCGTGACCCTGCGCGCCGGGGTGGAGCCGAGCCGCGAGATCGCCGCCGCGCTGTTCGCTTTCAGTCGCGAACGCCTGGCGCCCTACAAGCGGATCCGGCGCATCGCCTTCCGCGAGCTGCCCAAGACCATCTCGGGCAAGATCCGGCGCGTCGAGCTGCGTCGCGAGGAAGCGGGGCGCGACGCCGGGGCCGCGGATGCGTTCGAGTACCGCGCTGAGGATTTCCCCGGCTAAGCCTTACGTAAAGCCTGACAGGAGAACGATCATGCAACTGCACGCGCCGATCCAGCCCTGCCTGTGGTTCGATACCCAGGCCGAGGAAGCGGTCAAGCACTATATCTCGATCTTTCCCGACTCGCGCATCACGCACGTGTCGCACTACAGCGCCGCCGGCCAGGACGCGCACCGCATGACGCCGGGCAGCGTGATGGCGGTGCAGTTCGAGGTCGACGGCCAGCCTTGCATCGCGATGAACGGCGGACCGCTGTTCCACTTCACCGAAGCCGTCTCGTTCATGGTGTTGTGCGACAGCCAGGAGCAGATCGATTATTACTGGGAGCGCCTGGGCGAGGGCGGGGACGAGGCGGCGCGCCAGTGCGGCTGGCTGAAGGACAGGTTCGGGCTGTCGTGGCAGGTGACGCCGACCGAGATCATGTCCTTGATGGCCGGTCCGCAAGCCGATGCCGTCATGACGGCGCTGCTGCCGATGAAGAAGATCGACGTCGCCGCCCTGCGCGCCGCGGCCGGACTTTCTTGACGAAGCGTGCGGACAGGGCGCGCCGATTGCCGCCATAATGGATGCATTCCTTCCATCCCGCATTTATCGTCCATTCGGCACCAGATGACCAACAAGAAAAGCTCCACCGAGGGCGGCAGCAAATCCGCCGACAAAGACCGCATGTATGAAGTGCGCCAGTCGCCGGTCCACGGCAACGGTGTCTTCGCGCGCCGCCCAATCGCTGCCGGCGAGCGCATCATCGAGTACAAGGGCCAGCGCATCAGCTGGGACAAGGCGACCCGGCGCGCCGAGAAGGCGGGCGGGCCGATCAACCATACCTTTTATTTCAGCCTGGCCGACGGCCGCGTGATCGACGGCGGCCGCGACGGCAACGACGCGCGCTGGATCAACCACGCCTGCACGCCCAATTGCGAAGCCTTCGAGGACGATGGAAAGGTCTATATCCACGCCATGCAGGACATCGAGGCCGGCGAAGAGCTCAACTACAACTACGCGCTGATCTACGACGAGCGGCACACACCCGCACTCAAGAAGCTGTTCGCCTGCCGCTGCGGCACCCCCGCTTGCACCGGCACCATGCTGGCGCCGAAGCGGGCTTCAAATCGGGCGTCAAAGCCGACGTCAAAGCGCGCCGCCACGAAGTAGGCGACAATACAGCCTGCCGCGCCCGTTGCGCAGATGCCTGGAGCCTTGATGAAACCCGTAGTCCGCAGCCTGCTGGAGACCGATCTTTACAAGTTCACGATGTGGCAGGCCCTCCTGCACAGCCATCCCGGCGCCATCGGCGAATACGAATTCCGCTGCCGTAACGAGCCGGCCTATCCGCTGGCCGAACTCAAGGAAGACGTCGAGCGCGAGCTCGACTACCTGTGCGGCATGATGTTCACCGAGGGCGAGGTGGCCTACCTGCGCAACCTGCGCTTCATCAAGAGCGACTTCGCCGACTTCCTCACCCTGTTCCGCTTCCAGCGCAAGTTCATCCGGGTCGATACCGACGGCCCGCACCTGACGATCCGCGCCAGCGGGCCGCTGGTGCACGTGATGGGCTTCGAGATCTTCGTGCTCTACATCGTCAACGAGCTGTACTTCCGCCGCTTCGACCAGGAGGAAGCCCTGCTCGAGGCGCGGCGCCGCCTGCAGCAGAAGATCGACGAGCTGCGCGCCTTCGGCAACGAGGCGCCGCGCGCCAATCCTTTCGAGTTCTTCGACTTCGGCGTGCGCCGCCGCTATTCCGGCGAATGGCACGACGAGGTGGTGGCGACCATGGCGCGGGAGCTGCCCCAGTACTTCAAGGGCACCTCGAACGTCTATCTCGCCTATAAGCTCAAGCTGACGCCGATCGGCACCATGGCCCACGAATACCTGCAGGCCCACCAGTCCTTCGGCACCCGCCTGCGCGACTTCCAGAAAGCCGCGCTCGAGAACTGGGTGCAGGAATACCGCGGCGACCTGGGCACGGCCCTGACCGACGTGGTGGGCATGGATGCCTTCCTGGCCGACTTCGACCTGTATTTCGCCAAGCTGTTCGACGGCCTGCGCCAGGATTCGGGCGACCCGGTCGTGTGGGGCGAGAAGGCGCTGGCGCACTACGCCAGGCTGCGCATCGACGCGCGCACCAAGCGCCTCGTGTTTTCCGACTCGCTCACGGTGCCCAAGGCGCTCGAGCTGTACCGCCATTTCGCCGACCGCGTGATGACCGGATTCGGCATCGGCACCAGGCTGACCAACGACACACCGCATAAACCGCTGAACATCGTCATGAAGCTGGTGCGCTGCAACGGCCAGCCGGTGGCCAAGCTGTCCGACACCAAGGGCAAGTCGCAGAGCACGGACGAGACCTTCATCGCTTACCTGCGCCAGGTGTTCAACAAGTACGATGCGGGCGACTGAGGGGCGATTGAGGGCGACTGAGGGCGACTGAGGGCGACTGAGGAGCGACTGAGCCGCGAAATTGTGTGAGCTCGTGCGGCGCGGCGACGCGCTATGCTGTCGGCTTTCGATCCCTTGCCAGACGGAGTCCGCCATGAAGCAACTCGCACCGATCGCCCTCGCCATGATGTTCGCCATGCCCGTCGCCGCCGTGCATGCGCAGGAAACCGGACACACCAAGGCCGGGGTGGCGGCCGCCGAGCAGTGGCTCAAGCTCGCCGACGCGAGCAATGGCGTCGAAAGCTGGCGCAGCGCCGGCACGGTGTTTCGCAGCGCCGTCAGCGCCGAGCAGTGGAACGGCATGCTGGCCGGCGCCCGCGCGCCGCTGGGCGAACTGAAATCGCGTTCCCTGGCCAATGCGCGCTATACCCGTACGCTGCCGGGCGTACCGGAAGCCGACTATGTGGTGATCCAGTACGGCGCCGTGTACGCCAAGCGCCCGGGCGTGACCGAGACCGTGGTCACGTCGCTCGAGGCCGAGGGCGGCTGGAAGGTGATTACTTACCTGATCCAGTAAGCTTCCATAGTTCGGTCGGCAGCGCCGCCGGTGCGTCCGGCTTGAAGAAGCTCGAGTCCTGGATGTGCGAGGTCGTCACGTAGACGGTGCCGTCCGGCCCCTGGGTGAAGGTGTCGGGCCAGCGCAGGCGTTCGTCCTGTACGACCACACGCAGCTCGGCTCGCGGTCCTTCGTCGAGGTCGCGCATCTTGATCGCATCGTCCTGCACCGCGGTCAGGAACATGCGGTTGCTGCCGCGGTCGAACAGCAGGCCGTCGTTGACGCCGTTGTGGCCAAACTCCTCGACCGCGTCGCCGACATCCTCGCCTTTCAAGCCGCGTTCGATCAGCACTTGCGTGGAGATGCGGTACAGGGTATCTCCCTTGATCGCCTGCCAGTACAGCCAGGCGCCATCGCCGGACAGTTCGATGCCGTCGGCCGAGAACTCGACCCCGCGTCCGTCCGGCCGGCGCAGCACGTCGCCGTCGGCTGTCACGTTCAAGCCCTTCTTCATCTGGGTCGACGGGTGGCCGTCGAGCAGGCGCACCGTCCTGTCGTGCTCGAGGTCGACCACCAGGATGGCGCCGACCACGCCCGAGTCGGTGATGTAGGCATACTTGCCGTCGTTCGAGAAGCGCACGTCGTTGAGGTAGGATCCCTGCGGCGCCGCGTCCTCGTCGAAGGCGATCGTGCGCACGACCTTGTCGCCGGCCAGGTCGACCTGCACCAGCTTGGCGCCGCCGGAGACCAGGTGGGCCTGGGCCGGCGCCGCCGGGTCGAGCACCCACAGGCTGCCGCGGCCGTCGGCCACCACGCTCTGCACGCAGACCCAATGGTCGTTTGGCGACACCTCGTCCTTGCGCGCATTGCGCCAGGCATTCCATTCCTGGTCGGGGTAGGGGAGCAAGGCGCCGTCCGCTTTCAACTCGGCCACCGAGACCGCGCTGTCCTCGGTCCAGCGCGGGAAGTTGACGAACATGCGGTTGTCCCCGGATACCGAGACGCCGGTGACCTGGTGTTCGAAACGGGCGACGAGTTCGATCTTGTATGCGCTCATGACTGTCCTTTCGTGATGCTCAAGCGGCCGCGCGGGCGGCCGTGCGCGATCGTTTGCGGGTCGCGGCCTTCGCCGGCGCACGCTTCTTGCGTGGCGCCGGAGGCCGTGGACGATCCTGCAACTGAGCCTGTTCGCGGCGCAGGCGCTGCTGCAGCATGGCCAGCACCGCCGCTTCCTCAGGCTGCAGGGCATGCAGGTCTTCCTGCAGCGTCTCCTCGGTGCGCTCGCGCAGCACCTCGAGCGCGGCGCCGTCGAGATAGGCGTCCAGCACCGCCGGGTGCACATAGCACTTGCGGCAGATCGACGGCGTATTGCCGAGCTTTTCGGCCACCGACTCGATCGCGCGCACGATGTTCTTCTTGGCCTGGGCCTCGGAATCGAAGGTCTCGAACTCCTGCAGGGCCAGCGCGGCCAGCACCGTGCCCGACCAGGTGCGGAAATCCTTGGCCGTGTAGTCTTCGCCGCTGATGGCGCGCAGGTAGTCGTTGACGTCGCTCGAATCGATGGCGTGGGTCTCGCCATCCTCGTCCACGTACTGGAACAGTTCCTGGCCCGGCAGGTCGCGCGAGCGCGCGACGATACGCGCCAGGCGCCGGTCGTGCACCTTGACCTTGTGATAGACGCCGCTCTTGCCGCGGAAGCTGAACTCGACGTCGCTGCCGTCGACCTTCGCGTGGCGGTTGCGCAGCGTCGTCAGCCCGAAGGATTTGTTGGTGCGCGCATATTCCTCGTTACCGACGCGCATCATGGTCGCTTCGAGCAGGTAGACGATGGTGGCCAGCACTTTTTCGCGCGGCAGGCCGGGCAGTTTCAGGGCGCGGTCGACTTCGGCGCGGATGGCCGGCAGCGCCTCGCCGAACTTGAGCATGCGCTCGTACTTGACCTCGTCGCGCGCCGTGCGCCACTTTGGGTGATAGCGGTATTGCTTGCGGCCGCGGGCGTCGCGCCCGGTGGCTTGCAGGTGGCCGTTGGCCTGGGGGCAGATCCAGACCTCGCTCCAGGCGGGCGGCACGACCAAACTCTTGATGCGAGCCAGCGTCGCTTCGTCGGTCACCGGTTCGCCGCGGGCGTCGAGATAGCGAAAGCCATCCTTGACGGCTTCGCGCCGGATGCCGGGCCGGTCGTCATGGACGTAACGCAGGCCGGCCGCGCGGGCGGCGGTGGGGGGATCGCTGGGAACGGCGTCGGCGCTTGGCTTTTCACTGGGCATGGCAGGTTCGCTGATAGGTGGATCTTCCAGCCGATCCTACCTATAGCTTCCCCCGCTCACTGTACGCGAAGTAACTTAGGCGCAGTCCGAACCAGTTCGCCCGGCTCAGCGATAACGTGCCTCGACCAGGTCGATCTCGCGCAGCAGCTTGCGCGCGATCTCGTCCGACAGCTGGTTCTGGCGCGTCATGCGCAGCAGCACCGCGCGCTCCTGCTCGAGCGCGGCCAGGCGGTAGTGGCGTTCGGCGCTTTCGGCTGCCCGCGCGCGCGCCGGGTCGATGTCGGTGCCACCGACGTTGCCCAACCAGCCGTCGAGCCGGTACTGGTACAGGCTGCGCACCTGGTCGGCCGCGCTGGCGTGCATCTCGGCTGCGCCTTCGGCGTCGCAGCCCATGGTCGGCGGCGGCGGCGGGGCCGTGGCGATCGCCGCCAGCGCCGCCAGCGCGGCGGCATGGCGCGCCTGGTCTTCCTCGCTCTCGTGGGCCGCCTCGGCCGGCAGTTCCAGGCCGCGCAGCACGCGGGGCAAGCCGACGCTGGCCAGCACCAGCGACACCACGATCACCGCGCTGGCCAGGAAGATCACCAGGTCGCGCCCCGGAAATGGCGTCCCGTTCGGCATCGCCAGCGGCAAGGTCAGCACGCCGGCCAGGGTGATCGCGCCGCGCACGCCGGCCAGCGAGGTGGCCAGGATCAGGCGCGGATTCGGACGGTAGACGGCCTGCTGCTGGCGCCGCGCGGCCAGCAGGGTCAGGCGCAGCGAGATCCAGACCCAGATGAAGCGCAGCAGGATCAGGCCGACGCTGATGGCCAGCGCATTGCCCACCAGCCACCAGACGTCATGGGCCGCCGGCAGCTCGGGCGCAACCAGCGCCGCTTTCACGATATTCGGCAACTGTTCGCCCAGCAGCACGAACATGATGCCGTTGAGCGCGAACTGGACGGTGTCCCAGACCACGGCGCGGCGCACCCGGGTGGTGGCCAGCGCGCGGCCGCTCAGCTCGACGTAGCTCATGGTGATGCCGGCCGCCACCGCCGCCAGGATGCCCGAGGCTTGCAGGTGTTCGGCCGCCAGGTAGGCGCCGAAGGGGAGCAGCAGGTTGATCAGGATCGGCGAGCCGCTTTCCTCGCCGATGCGCGCCGCCAGGATGCGCTGGGCGGCGCTGACGGCCACCGTCAGTCCCACGCCGATCGCGATGCCGGCGAGCGCCACCCACAGGAAGGTGAGGGTGGCGTCGCCCAGCGAAAAGGTACCGGTGAGCGCGGCCGCCACGGCGAAGCGGAAGCACACCAGGCCGCTGGCGTCGTTGAGCAGCGACTCGCCCTCGAGGATGTGCATCAGGCGCGGTGGAATCGGCACGCGCGCCGCGATCGACGACACCGCCACCGGATCGGTGGGCGCCAGGATCGCCGCCAGCGCGAACGAGACGGCCAGCGGCAGGGAAGGAATCAGCCAGTGGATCAGGAAACCGGCGCCGATGACGGTGAACAGCACCAGGCCGAGCGCCAGCTCGAGGATGGTCGAGCGGTCGCGGAACAGGCCGACCTTGGGAATGCGCCAGCCGTCCAGGAACAGCAGCGGCGGCAGGAACACGAGGAAGAAGATGTGCGGCTCGAGCCGCACGCCATGGCTGGTGGTGCTGGAAATGGCGGCGCCGAGCGCGATCTGGACCAGTGGCAGGGGGACGGCGAACGGCAGCATCCGCACCAGGTAGCCGCTCGCGACCACCGCCAGCAGCATTGCCAGTACGATTCCTACCTCATCCATCGACGTCCCTCCCGTTCAAAAAAAGCATGATAAGGGATACGGGACGATTGCGCTGGACGGGAGTTTCCTGCGCCGGGCCTGGAGCGCCCGGCGCAAGCGCTCGCTCGGTCAGCTCTCTCCCCGGAGCGTGTAGACCGGCTTCTCGGTTTCGCCTTTCTCGACCATTGCAAGCACGCGCTGCAGGTTCTTGCGCTCCTTGTCATCCTTGGCCGACGAAACCAGGCTGCGCAGGATGGCGACATGCGCCATCTGCAGCGCTTGCGCGGCCGGCACCGCGATGTCCGGTTTCACGCCGACGTGCTCCCAGTTGGTCTTGGTGACGGGATTGGTCGCGCGCGCGGTAGGGACCGCGACCACGATGCCGTGCCCGGCGCTGAACCAGGTGACGGGATTGGAGCCGCCACCGGTGGTCTCGCCGACCAGCGTCCCGCGCTTCTGCGCCTGGAAATCGTAGGCGCAATGCTCGCCGCCGGAGAACGTGCGGGCAGAGGTCAGCACGTATACCGGCCGGTCGTAACGCAGCGCGACGGTCGGCACGGTCCAGAACTGCGTCGTTGTATTCTCGGGGCGATTGTAGATGTCGAGCAGGTGACGCTGGTCGCCGAGCGGGAAGAAATGGCTCATCAGATAAGCGACGCTGGCCGGACTGCCGCCACCGTTGCGGCGCAGGTCGAGGATCAGCGCCTCCGTTCCTTCCATGAGCCCCATTGCAGCCGTGTACGCCGGACCGGAGAATTCGGTAGGTCCGAAACCGCGCAAGTCGATGTAGCCGACGTTGCCGGGGAGGCGTTCCACCTTCTCGATGCCATAGCCCCGGCGTGTGGTCCAGTCCCGCACCTCTTCCATTTCGGCCCGGGTGGGTGCCTGGTTGCTGCCGGTTCGCTCACGAAAAGCGTCGTTGACGTGGGCGCCGAAATGCTTGTCGCCGCTCAGTTCGCGCAAGTCCGTGGCCAGCGCGGTGCTGAACGCCTTCACGCTGGTGGCCGACGCATAGCCGCCATCGGCATGTTTTGCCGCGATCGCGCGGCCGACGCGTTCTGCCACGGCGGGATCAATGTAGTTCGCATTCAGTTTGATCGCCAGCGTCTGCACGATCGCAGCGCGATCGGACGCCTTCAGCAGGGCATCCTCCCCGGCGAAAGCGGAAAACGACAACAGGGCTCCCGATACGACGCCTGCAACAAACTTCTTCTTGACTGACATATTTGCCTCCAGGTTGTATTACTCAGCGGTTGAAAGTCTCGTGGAAAAGTGTGCGTGGCGCGCCTTCGGCCGGCGTCATCGAATCGGCTTGGGCGGCTGGCCGTCGTGCAGGCGCAGGTTGGCATCGCGGATACGCGCGCTGAAAGAACGCTTTTCGAGTGCGGCGGTTGCCTGTTCGAGGCAGGCGGACAAGGGAAACGCCAGTTCCGCATCCAGGCCGTCGGCCGCGGATTTGGTCGCCTGCCAGCAGGCCCTGAGCTGCGGCACAAGCGCTTCGCCGGCGGCGCTGAGACGCACCACGCGCTGTCTGCCGTCTTCGCCGCAGGCGGCCACCGTCAACAGACCCTTTTTGACCATCAAGGCCACCGTCTGGGTGGCGGCGGGCTGCGTGATCTTGCCGAGGGTCGCCAACTCTCCGATCGTCGCGCTCGGCCGCTCGGCTAGCACCCGCATCACTGGGGTGTAGCGCGGCCGGTAATCCAGCCCCGCGTCTACATAGGCCTGCTCGACCGCGCCATCGAGCAGTTCAATCAAATGTCGTAATTGCGTGCCAAGGCCAGGTTTCATGAAGGCATAATATCATGCCTTATATAAGTTCTTATATAAATATGATCTGCTCGGCAGAGCCGATCTCCTCAGCTCTGGTCAGCGACTCAAGTTGATGTGCGCAGATGATCGAGCAGATCGTCCAGCGGCATCGGCCGGTGGAACAGGAAGCCCTGCATGCTGGCGTTGCCGTGGCGCGCGAGATACCCTGCCTGGGCCTCGGTCTCGACGCCTTCTGCGACCACGCGCAGGCCCAGGTGGCCGGCCATCGACAGGATCGACTGCACGATGGCGGTGCCGTCCATGTCGTGCGGGGTGTCGCGGATAAAACTCTTGTCGATCTTGAGTTCGTACAGCGGCATGCGGGTCAGGTAGGCCAGGCTCGAGTAGCCGGTGCCGAAATCGTCGACCGAGATGCGCACGCCCAGCGCCGCCAGTTCGTGCATGCGCGCGACGGTCTGGTCGAGGCGGTCGACCAGCAGGCCTTCGGTGATCTCGAACACCAGCTGGCCGGGCGGCACGCCGGTCTCCTGCAGGATGCTTTCCACCCGCGCCACGAAGTCGGGCTGGCGGAACTGCATCGGGCTGACGTTGACCGACAGCGGCAGCCGATGGCCGACGCGCACCAGCGCGTGCCAGGCCAGGCAGGCTTCGCGCAGCACCCACTCGCCCAGCGGCACGATCAGGCCGCTCGACTCGGCGACCGGGATGAACTGGTCGGGCGGCACGCTGCTGCCGTCCTTGCGGCGCCAGCGCATCAGGAGTTCCGCTCCGGTCGGGCGCCGCGCGCCGTCGACCTGCAGTTGCAGGTGCAGCGACAGCTCGCCATGTTCCAGCGCCAGGCCCAGGTCGCGCTCGAGGGTGAGGCGGCGTTCGGCGTCGCGCAGCATGCCGGGCTCGAACAGGGCGACGCCGTTGCGGCCGCGCGCCTTGGCGTGGTACATGGCGGTATCGGCCTCGCGCAGCAGGTCGTGCACCTGGGCCGGCGAATTGGCCGCCCTGGTCAACGCGACGCCGATGCTGGCGGTGGCGTAATAGCGCTGGCCCTCGATGATCGTCTTTTCGCACAAGGCGCCGCGGATCTCCTCGGCCAGCGCCAGCGCGCGCGCGGTGGCGGCGTCGGCGTCCGGGCCCAGGTCGTCCAGCAGCACCACGAACTCGTCGCCGCCCAGGCGCCCCACGCAGGACCGCGCCCCGGCCACCGAAGCCAGGCGTTCGGCCGCCTGGCGCAGCAACTGGTCGCCGACGGCATGGCCGCGCGCATCGTTGACGTTCTTGAAGTTGTCGAGGTCGACGTACAGCACCGCGCCCAGGGTGCTGCCGCAGCGCGTGCCTTCGACAAGTTCGGCCAGGCGGTCCATCAGCAGGCGCCGGTTCGGCAGGCCTGTCAGCATGTCATAGAATGCCAGGCGGTTGACGGTGTCGGCGGCGGTGCGCGCTTCCTGCACCGACCTCGCCAGGCCCTTGAGCAGGGTGCCGGCGGTGAAAGTGACGAGGGCGCCGACGCAAGCGAAGTTGATCGCCACCACCAGCGAGGAAAGCAGCGGATCGGTCTCCAGCCCCGGCACGTACAGCCGCGCATAACCGTTCATGCCGAACCCCACGATGCACAGCGCGCCGACCGCCAGCGTGAGGATGCCGGCCCGGTTGCCGAGCAGGATCACGGCCATGATCGGCGGCGCCATCAGATAGTTCAGGCTCACCGGTCCCACCGCCAGCATCAGTCCGATCGCGATCATGAACAGCACGGCCAGGAAGTTCAGCACGCGGAAGGTATGGGGCAGGCGGTCGAGGCGCCAGATGGCGAAGATCCAGGCCAGCGCCACCGCATCCATCACTGCGATCTGCCAAAGGCCCTGGCGCAGCGCCAGGGCGACGCTCGGCAAGGCGGTGCTGGTGCCCAGCACCAGCACGATCGGCAGCAAGGTGGAGAAAACACGTGCGCGCCATTGCGCGATATCGTCAGTGGGAATCATCAGGCAGCATCCAGGTCAGCATGCCCACAGAATTTCTCCGGAGTGCATAAATTTGCTTGTCGGCAAATTCTATGTAGGCGGCATGCCGCGTGTCACGCGATATTTACCGCAATGTTGTTTCGAAACGACCAAAGGTGAAACGGCAACAGGTCTGCGTCGACACGATGCAGACCTGGAAATCATGGTTCAGCGCGCAGCGGCGACGGCCAGCAGCTCGCCCAGCTGCAGCGTGTTGACCGGCTTGACCAGGTAATGGTCGAAGCCGGCCTGGTCGGCCGCCTCGCGGTCTTGCTGGCGCCCGTAACCGGTGGCGGCGACCAGGGTGGCGCCGCTGGTCTGCGGCAGGCGGCGCAGGCGGCGCGCCAGCTCGTTGCCGTCCATGTCGGGCAGGCCGATGTCGAGGATGCAGACCTGGGGCGCGAACGCCTTGGCGATCTCGATCGCGTCGACGCCGCAGTAGGCGATCTCGACGTCGTGGCCGGTGGCGCGCAGGAACAGGTTGAGCGTGTGGGCGGCATCGAGGTTGTCGTCCACCACCAGGATGCGCAGCGCGTTCGGCGGGGTCGCATCCAGGATCTGGCTGCCCGCTGGCAGGTGGCCCGGCAAGTGGGCGGGCAGGGGCAGGCTTTCCTGGCGGTGGCGCGGCAGGCGCACGGTGAAGGTGCTGCCGTGGCCCAGGCCGGCGCTGCGCGCGCCGACGCTGCCGCCATGCAGCTCGACCAGGCTCTTGGCCAGCGCCAGGCCCAGGCCCAGGCCGCCCTGCGAACGGTCCGGAGTACGTTCGGCCTGGGTGAACAGGTCGAACACGCGCTCGACCAGGTGCGCCTCCATGCCGATGCCGTCGTCGCTCACGCTCAGTTCCCAGTCGTCGCCGGCCTCGACCAGCTGGAGCTGGATGTGGCCGCCCTCCGGCGTGTACTTGGTGGCGTTGCCCAGCAAATTGGCCACCACCTGCACCAGGCGCTTGTGGTCGCCCTTGACGTGGGCCGGGCCGGTCGGCAGATCGAGCACCACCTTGTGGCGTCGCGCGCCGATCAGGGGGCGGATCTGCTCGGCGGCGTCGTCGACCACGTTGCGCAGGTCCAGCACCTGGGTCGACAGCGACACCAGGCCGCGCGTCACGCGCGACACGTCGAGCAGGTCGTCCACCAGGCTGGTCATGTGCTCGACCTGGCGCGCGATGATGGCGCAGGTCTGGGTGATCTGGGCATTATCCGAGTGCAGCAGCTTGAGCAGGTGGGCGCCGGTGCTGATCGGCGCCAGCGGATTTCTCAGCTCGTGCGCCAGCATCGCCAGGAATTCGTCCTTGCGCTGGTCGGCGGCGCGCAGCTCGCGCTCGGCCTGCCCGCGCGCGGCTTCCTTCTTCTGCAGGTTCTCGGCCATCTCGTCCAGCGCCGCCGCCAGCCGCCCGATCTCCTCGTTGCCGTATTCGATCCGGGTGCGCGTATCGAGCTCGCCGGCGGCGATGCGGCGCGCGACCGTGGTCAGGCCGCGCACTCGCTGCACGATCAGTTTTTCGCCGGCCAGCCAGGCTGCCAGCAACGCCAGCAGGGTGGTGGCGCCAAGGCCGAGCAGGGACATGAACTGGGCGTCGCGGGCGACCTGGGTGATCAGGTCGGTCGGCACCCCGATGGTGATGGTGTAGTCGGTGAGGGTCGGCGAGCCGACGCGGGCGAAGGCGTGCAGGCGCTCGATCCCGTCCTCGCCGCGCACCACCAGCGCGCGGTCGTGCGGCCCGCGCATCGCGTCCAGCATCTCGCCGGTGACGCGCTTGCCGAACCAGCGCTCGGGGTCGGGCCGGCGCGAGATCAGGTTGCCCGAGGCGTCGGCCGTCTCCAGGATCGAACCGGGCGGCATGCTGATGTCGTTGACGAAGGTGTCCAGGCCGGCCAGGTCCATGGCCGCGAACACCACCGCCACCACGTCGCCCGAGCGGTCGATGACGGGATAGGTGAGATTGATCGTGTGCTTGCGGATCACGCGTCCGAACACGTAGTCGCTGGCGATGAAGCGGCGCTCGGCGAGCGCGCGCTTGAAGTGGCTGCGGTCGCCCAGGTTCACCGGATGCAGCATCGGCACCGCGCTGCAGGTGACGTCGCCGTTCAGCTGGATCAGGCCGAAATTGACGTAGCCCTCGTTGCGGTCGAGGACATTGGCCAGCAGGGCATTGCAGCCGGCGGTGTCGCCCATCAGGTCGGGCACGCTGACCAGGTCGACCAGGATCTGGCGCGCGCGGTCGATCGATTGCGCCTCGTTGGCGGCCGCCAGCGCGGTGAGGCGCTGGAGGTTTTCTTCCGAGGCGCGGATCGCCGCCTCGCGCTCGCGCAGGCCGCCCAGTACGGTGACGACGGCAATCGGTGCGATCGCCAGCAGGACCAGCAGCATCAGGCGGCTGCGCAGGCTATTCAGGCGAAAGCGCCCCAGCAAACGGCTCATCGAGGCTCCGCCATCTCCGCCGCTTCCGCCAGCCGCGCGCCGAATGCGATGATGCGGCGCACGCCTTCCATCAGGGTGTCTTCGTCGTCCGAGATATAGCCGATGCGGATGAAGCCGGGTTGGCCGAGCGCGTCGCCCGGCATCAGCGCCACCCGTTCCTCGTCCAGCAGGCGCTCGGCGAAGCCGATCGTGTCCATGGTGAGCCCGCGCACGTCGCCCCACAGATAGGGGCCGGAGGCCGGCGCGTGCATGGTGATCCAGGGCGTGCCGGCGAACAGGCCCACCACCAGGTCGCGCCGCGCGCGGTAGTCGCGCAGCAGCGCTTGCGGGCTGCCGGTGGCGAAGGCGGCCACCGCCGCCACCTGCGACAGGTGCGGCGCGGCGGCCGTGATCGGTCCCTGCAGGGTCTGCATCGCATTGACCAGCGCGGCCGGGGCGAGGGCGAAACCGATGCGCCAGCCCATCATGGCATAGCTCTGCGAGGCCGAGAACAGGGTGACCACGCCCAGTTCGCGCCAGTCGCACAGCGCCGCCAGCGTGACGTGCTCGCCGTCATAGACCAGGTGTTCGTAGCTCTCGTCGACGATCACGTGCACGCCGCCCGCCGCCGCCCAGTCGCGCACCAGTTCCAGCTCGCGCCGGCTGAATACCTTGCCGGTCGGGTTATGCGGATTGTTCAACACCAGCGCCTTGACCTTGCCGAAAGCCGCCAGGGAGGCTTCGGTCAGCGTCTGCGGCAGGTCGGCCAGCACCAACTCGAGTCCCAGCAGCTCGGCGGTGGCGAGATAGGCCGGCCAGTGCGGACGGAACACGGCGATGCGGTCGCCCGGGTCGGTCATCGCGTACAACGCCTGGTAATACGCCTGCTTGCAACCGTTGGTCACGATGATCTCGTCCACCTGCGCCTCGATCCGGTTCTCGGCCGCGAGCTTGGCGCGCAGCGCCTCGCGCACCTTCAGCGCGCCGCCCACCTCGGTATACGGCAACGTGCGATCGCGCCCGATGGCGCCCGACACCGCGTCCAGCACGCTGGCCGGGGCCGGGAAGTGCGAAATCGCGATCGAGAAATCGATGACGCGCTCACCCGCATTGCGCAGCGCTTCGGCGCGGCCGTGCATGGCGGTGGTGGCTAGGGGACGGGAATGCGCGATTCGGTCTGAGATCTTCATCGTGTCGGTGTCGCTTTATCCAGATTGGGTGGCCGGCTGCGCATCATCCGGGCTGTCGGTACGTTCTTTCTCGATTGTACTAAAAACTGGCGTTCTCCATAGGAGGATTCTTACATGTGCAACAAGAGATTGACACCTCAAGCACATGGGCGGGTAAACTGTCCCCATACCAGCACCGGGAGGGGAAATGAACATCGTTTGCGTGGGCGGCGGCCCGGCCGGTCTCTACTTCGGCCTGCTCATGAAACTGCGCCAGCCGACGCGTGCGGTGACCGTGATCGAGCGCAACCGGCCAGGAGACACCTTCGGCTGGGGCGTGGTGTTCTCGGACCAGACGCTGGGCCACCTGGCCCGGGCCGACGAGCCGAGCGCGCGCGCCATCCTGCAGTCGTTCAATCACTGGGACGCGATCGACGTCCACATCAAAGGCGCCACCGTCACCTCGCGCGGCCACGGCTTTTGCGGCATCGGGCGCAAGCGCCTGCTAGACATCCTCTCGGCGCGCTGCCGCGCGCTGGGCGTGGACCTCGTGTTCGAAACCCGGGCCCTGGACGTGCCCGAGCTGGCGCGCCGCTACGGCGCCGACCTGGTGGTGGCGGCCGACGGCGTGAACAGCGTGGTCCGCCAGCAGTACCGCGAGGCGTTCCAGCCCGAGGTCGAGGAGCGCCTGTGCCGCTTCGTGTGGCTGGGCACGCGCAAGCGCTTCGACGCCTTCACCTTCGCCTTCGAGGAAACCGAACACGGCTGGTTCCAGGCGCACGCCTACCAGTACGACGGCGACACCTCGACCTTCATCATCGAGACGCTGGATTCAACCTGGCGCGCGAGCGGCCTGGCCGACATGAGCCAGGCCGATGCGCTGGCATTCTGCGAGCGCCTGTTCGCGCGCCACCTGGACGGCCAGCCGCTGATGGCGAACGCCGCCCACCTGCGCGGATCCGGCATGTGGATCCGCTTCCCGCGCCTGGCCTGCCGCCAGTGGGTGCATCCGATCGAGGTCGATGGGCGTCAGGTGCCGCTGGTGCTGATGGGCGACGCCGCCCACACCGCGCATTTCTCGATCGGCTCCGGCACCAAGCTGGCGCTGGAAGATGCGATCGGGCTCGCTGACGAACTGGACAACGAAAACGAGCTGTTCGCCGCACTCGCGCGCTACCAGGAGGCGCGCCTGGTCGAGGTGCTGAAACTGCAGAGCGCCGCGCGCAACTCGATGGAATGGTTCGAGAACGTGGCGCGCTATACGGAGATGGAGGCCGGGCAGTTCGCCTATTCGCTGCTCACGCGCAGCCAGCGGCTGTCGCACGAAAACCTGCGCCTGCGCGACCCCGCCTATGTCGACGGTTTCGAGCGCCGTTTCGCCAGCGCGGCGGCGCGGGACGCCGGCGTGGCGTCGCCTTCAAGGGCGGTTCCGCCGATGTTCACGCCCTACAAGGTGCGCAGCGTGCTGCTGAAGAACCGAGTGGTGGTCTCGCCGATGGCGCAATACTCGGCCGTGGATGGCGTGGTCGGCGATTTCCACCTGGCCCACCTCGGCGCGCGGGCGCTGGGCGGTGCGGCGCTGGTGATGGCCGAGATGACCTGCGTCTCGGCCGACGCCCGCATCACGCCCGGCTGCCCAGGGCTGTACACGCAAGAGCAGATGCTGGCCTGGCGCCGCATCGTCGACTTCGTACACACGGCCAGCGATGCGAAGATCGGCATCCAGCTCGGCCATGCGGGCGCCAAGGGCTCGACCCGGCCGATGTGGGACGGCATCGACCTGCCTTTGGCAAGCGGCAACTGGCCGCTGCTGTCGGCCTCCCGCCAGCAGTACATCGAAGGGGTCTCGCAGACCGCGCGGGAGGCGACGCAGGATGACCTGGAGCGCATCAAGGACGACTTCGTGCAGGCCACCCGGTCTGCCTTTGACGCCGGCTTCGACTGGCTCGAGCTGCATTGCGCGCATGGCTACCTGCTGTCGAGTTTTATTTCTCCCCTGACCAACCAACGCCAGGATGCCTACGGCGGCAGCCTGGAAAACCGCTGCCGCTATCCGCTCGCGGTGTTCGCGGCGGTGCGTGCGGCCTGGCCGGCCCACCTGCCGATCAGCGTGCGCATCTCGAGCCACGACTGGGTCGAGGGCGGCATCACGCCGCAGGACGCGGTGCAGATTGCGCGCCTGTTCCGCGCGGCGGGCGCCGACATGATCGACTGTTCCTCGGGCCAGGTCAGCAAGCGGGAAAGGCCCGTGTTCGGCCGCATGTACCAGGCCCCGTTCGCGGACCGGATCCGCAACGAAGCCGGCATCCCGACCATCGCCGTCGGCGGTATTCATGAGGCCGACCATGTGAACGGCATCATCGCCGCCGGCCGCGCCGACCTGTGCGCGGTGGCGCGCCCGCACCTGGCCAACCCGGCCTGGACGCTGATGGAAGCGGCGCGCATCGGCTACACTGGCGCCGCCTGGCCACGCCAGTATGGGGCCGGCAAGCAGCAGCTGGAACGCAACCTGGAGCGCGAACGCCAGCTGCAGGCGGCTTCCAGCGGCCTGTCGCCTCAGCAGGTGGCGGCGCGCCTGCTCGAAGGCTGATCATCATCCATCAGGAGTCACACATGCATTATCTACCGGGCCAGCCGCACCACTTGCCGGGCAGCCGCCACAGCCTCGCCGCCTACCAGGGCAGGCATGTCGGATTCGCTTTGGATGCCGGCGTCGCGACCATTACCCTTGACCGGCCCGAGCGCAAGAATCCGCTGACCTTCGACTCCTATGCCGAGCTGCGCGACCTGTTCCGCGCGCTGGCATATGCCGACGACGTGAAGGCGGTCGTGATCGCCGGCGCCGGCGAGAACTTCTGCTCCGGCGGCGACGTGCACGAGATCATCGGCCCACTGACGAAGCTGGACATGCCCGGCCTGCTGGCCTTCACCCGCATGACGGGCGACCTGGTCAAGGCGATGCGCGCCTGTCCGCAGCCGGTCGTGGCGGCGGTCGACGGCGTGTGCGCCGGCGCCGGAGCGATCCTGGCGCTGGCCTCCGACATCCGCTACGGCACGGCGCGCAGCCGCACCGCTTTCCTGTTCACCCGGGTCGGCCTGGCCGGCTGCGACATGGGCGCCTGTGCGCTGCTGCCGCGCGTGGTCGGCCAGGGCCGCGCCGCCGAGCTGCTGTACACGGGGCGCTCGATGGACGGTGAGGAAGGCGAGCGCTGGGGCTTCTTCAACCGCCTGTGCGCGCCCGAGCAGCTGCTGGGCGAGGCCGCCGCTTTCGCCGCCACCCTGGCAGGCGGCCCGACCTTCGCCCACGGCATGACCAAGAAGATGCTGCAGCAGGAGTGGAATATGGGCGTGGACGAGGCGATCGAGGCCGAGGCCCAGGCCCAGGCGATCTGCATGGCGACCAATGATTTTCACCGCGCCTACCACGCCTTCGCGGCCAAGGAACGGCCGCGCTTCGAGGGGGATTGATGGACTACCTGGACTGGCCTTTCTTTGAAGAGTGCCATGGCGCGCTGGCGCGCGAACTCGATGCCTGGGCGGCGGACAATCTGATCGACGCGCATGGCAGCGACGTCGATGCGATCTGCCGCGCGCTGGTGGCGCGCCTGGGCCGCGACGGCTGGCTGCGGCACGCGGTCGGCAGCGATGGCGGGGCGATCGACACCCGCGCCATCTGCCTGATCCGCGAAACCCTGGCGCGCCATGCCGGCCTGGCCGACTTCGCCTTCGCGATGCAGGGGCTGGGCAGCGGGGCGATCTCGCTGTTCGGCACGCAGGCCCAGAAGCGGCGCTGGCTGCCGCCGGTGGCCAGTGGAGAAGCGATCGCCGCCTTCGCCTTGTCCGAACCGGAAGCCGGCTCCGACGTCGCCGCCATGCAGTGCGCGGCGCGGCGCGACGGCGACGACTGGGTGCTCGATGGCGAGAAGACCTGGATCTCGAATGGCGGCATCGCCGATTTCTACCTTGTCTTCGCCCGGAGCGGGGATGGCGGCGGCGAGGGCGGACGTGGCTCGAAGGGTATCTCGGCCTTCATCGTCGACGCCGCGACCCCCGGCCTGGAGATCGCCGAGCGCATCGACGTGATCGCGCCGCATCCGCTGGCGCGCCTGCGTTTCACCGGGTGCCGGGTGCCGGCCGACTGCCTGGTGGGCGCGGAAGGCCAGGGCTTCAAGGTGGCGATGGCGACACTGGACGTATTCCGCACCTCTGTCGCCGCCGCGGCGCTGGGCTTCGCGCGGCGAGCCATGGAAGAAGCATTGGCGCGCGCCCAGGCGCGGCCCATGTTCGGCAAGACCCTGGCGGACTTCCAGCTCACCCAGGCCAGGCTGGCCCAGATGGCGTTGGAGATCGACGCCGCCGCGCTGCTGACCTACCGCGCCGCCTGGCTGCGCGACAGTGGCAAGCGGGTGACGAAAGAGGCGGCGATGGCCAAGCTGGCGGCCACCGAATCGGCGCAGCGCGTCATCGACGGCGCGGTGCAGCTGTTCGGCGGCCAGGGCGTGCAGAGCGGGCAGGTGGTGGAAAGCCTGTACCGCGAAATCCGCGCGCTGCGCATCTACGAGGGAGCGAGCGAGGTGCAGCTCCTGATCATCGCGCGCGAGCTGCTCGCGGCGAAGGTTTAACCCAAGGTCTGGAGCAGGAATGGACATTCTTCAACCGCCGCTCTGGCCGCGACCCAGGGGCTATGCGAATGGGGTGGCCTGCCGTGGACGCCAGGTTTTTGTCAGCGGCATGATCGGCTGGGATGCCGAAGGGCGCTTCCACACGGACGACTTCGTCGGACAGGCACGGCAGGCGCTGGAAAACATCGTCGCCGTGTTGCGCGAAGCGGGCGCCGGGCCGGAGCACATCGTGCGCATGACCTGGTATGTGGTCGACAAGCGCGAATATCTCGGCGCGGGGCGCGAGCTCGGCGCCGCCTACCGCGAGGTGCTGGGGCGCCATTATCCGGCCATGAGCGCGGTGCAGGTGGCGGGGCTCATGGAGGATCGGGCGCGGGTCGAGATCGAAGTGACCGCGGTAATACCTGACTAGCATATGGCGTTGTATAGGCAACCATTTTAAGTAGTTTTGCCGCTCGTTTCAGATATATAGGTTGGCGCTTAGCCTTCACTGCTAATTTAATGGGCGCGCCAATCCTGTTTCCGCATGCTTTTTGAATCTTGGAAGACTAAGCCGTGAAGGTGTTAATGCAGCTCTCTCGTTATAGAATAGTTGGTTCGCAGAAGTTATAGGATTCTTAAATGCAATCGATATCTATTCCTGATTACCGCTGGCTCCGCGAAGCATGGAGTCGCAAAACATCAGTAATTGGAGGAGTTCTGGCCGTCATATCGCTTTCCCTCGCGCACTACGCCGGTTTTTTGATGCAAGTTCCCTTGCAGATTGTGGCGGTTGCTGGTATGCCGCTGGCCCAAGGTGTGACTGCGACCTTTCTCTTTTATGTGTTTTTTTGTGCAGTAGTCGCGCGAGTGTTTACGTCAATTCTGCAGCTTATTTGTCTCCCGTTCCTAGCAATCAGCGATCGGCTTGATCCCGGGTTTCGTAGAAAAATGGACTGGAAACACCAGCGCCGCTTCGTTCGAACGCACAGCCAGACTATAAAGTGGGAGGGATTTGCTTGGATTATCTTTCAAGCCGCTATGTTCCTATTCATGATGTTGGCGATATACGTGAAATTCGCTATTACGTGGGTTTCTGGGGTTGGGCTTGTTATATCTGTAGTACTTATCGTCCTATCTGGCCTTGTCCGCGCTGGGTTCTTTCTTCAGCCAAAACCCCGGATTTTTATTCGCAAGATGAAAATGCGGCGCGCGCGTTCTGCACGCGCCGCATCTGCAGCATTTGTTACCATCACTGCCGCGTTAATTGTTGTTGCGTTTTTCATGGGAAGCATGCGTGCGAGTTTGTTGCGAGATCAGGGTGCTCATGCGGTTGTGACAAAAGAGTTCACTGGTAACGCCACTGTTATTGCAAGCTCTGAGGGCGCGCTTTTGTTGTTTCAGAAGCTGGGTGATGAACGCCGATATATCTATTCCTCACCCGAGTTTACTGCGTCGATGGAGAGTAAAAACGTATTCACCCCAATCGGAGTCGAAAAGGATCGCTAGCAGGGCAGGGCCTAGAAGACTCTCCGTTCGGGTATATGAGCTCTGCATGGAATTACAATCAAGTGTTGGGCGCTGACCACTAAGCAGTAAAGTCCAACAGGTACCGGCAAATGTGTTCGACAAGCGCGAGTATCTCGGCGCGGGGCGCGAGCTCGGCGCCGCCTACCGCGAGGTGCTGGGGCGTCACTATCCGGCCATGAGCGCGGTGCAGGTGGCGGCGTTGATGGAGGACCGGGCGCGGGTCGAGATCGAGGTGACCGCGGTCATCCACGAATGACGAGGCAGAAGCGATGCAGAGATTGAAACGCCTGACCTTCTGGGGCGCCGACGAGAACGACGACAGTCTGCCGCGCGCTGTGATAGCGAGGCGCAAGACGGTCACCGCCGACACGGTCGAGGATTACTACAAGCCCTATGGCGAATACGGCGACGGCAGCTATGAAGCCGGTGACCTGATCGAAGTGTACGACCTGAAGCAGCGCCTGCGCTGCCTTATCCGCGCCGTCGACGTCCAGACCATCCGTTTCGGGGACATCCCGGAAGCGGTGTGGCGGGGCGAGGGATTCGCCAGCGCCCGTGAGTTCCAGGACGTCCACGTTCGCTGCCTGCCGCAATACCGACTGCATGACGACTTCGAGTTCGTCACCCTGCATTTCGAGCTGGTCGACGTGATCGAGCGCTGACCCAGGGCTTGCTCAATGCGAGCCTGTCCTGCCTGCCCTGTTTGTTCAGCTGATAGAACAGGTAGGCCATCGTGGTGGTGGCAATCAACAACACCACGCTGGCGGCATCGACCGTCACATTGACGCGGACGTCTACTTTTACATCTTTCATGGGATGCTCCGGATGCATGGCAAGTGTTGGCGCTGGACGGAAGCCAGTGTTGTCGCGAGCATAACGTGGTGCGGTGCTGAGCTGCGCTATCGACCGAGCGCCATAGCCCCGGCCATTCTGGTAAGTTGGCTCATTAGTGAACCGAGGAGCAACACATGAGCACTCCCATCGTCCACGTCATCCAGGATTTCGCGATCGCCGAGCAGTTGCGGTCCGACCTGCTGGCCGCCGGCCTGTCCCAGGACAGCGTCGCCCTGTCGCCCATCGGCGACGAGGCGGGCCCGGGCCAATCCAACTTCACGGTCGGGGACTCGCCATCGGCCAAGGGAGGTACCGACTATAACGACGTCTATCGGCCGGAAGGCGATATACACGGCGCCTGCATCCTCAGGGTGTTGGCCCAGGATGCGCGCGAGGAAGAGTTGGCGCGGGCCGTCATCGAACGCCATCGCACGGCGAACCCGCACGCGCTGAGCGAACAGCGCGCACCGTAACAGTCGTTGTTCTGCCTCGGGCAGCAATGACGTGCTGGCGTGCTAGCTCCAGCTCAGATCGACCTTGCTGAGCGGGAGCTCGCGCACCCGCTTGCCCGTGGCGGCGAAGATCGCATTGCACACCGCCGGCGCCAGCGGCGGCAGCGGCGGCTCACCCAGGCCCGTCACCGGTTGATCCGACTTCACGAAGTGCATCTCGATCCTGGCCGGCGCGTCGCCGATGCGCAGCAGCTGGTAATCGTGGAAGTTGCTCTGCACGATGCGGCCGTTCTCCAGGTTCAGCTCGGGGAACATCAGGGTCGACAGGCCGTCGATCACCGCACCCTCGACCTGGTTCTCGGCGCCCGACAGGTTGACGATGGTCGGCCCGACGTCCGACGCCACCACCACGCGGTCGACTTTCACCTTGCCGTCCTTCGAAACGGTCACCTCGGCCACCTGCGCCACGTAGCCGCGATGGCTGAAGTGGAAGGCGATGCCTTGCCCCTGGCCGCGCGCGAACTTCTTCCTGCCCCAGCCGGCCTTGTCGGCGGCGGTCTGCAGCACCGCGCGCATGCGCGCCACGTTATAGGGCTGGCCGCGCTCGACGCTCGGCGCCACGATGTCCTTGTCGCCCAGCAGTTCGAGGCGGAAGGCCAGCGGATCGCGCCCGCCCGCATGGGCCAGCTCGTCGATGAAGCTGTGGAAGGCCCAGGCGAACACGCAGCTGCCGGGCGCGCGCCACGGTCCCATCGGCACGCTGCATTCCAGCGCGGTTTGCTCCAGCTGGCAGTTGGCCAGCCAGCGGCCCGGGAACTCATCGGGCGACAGGCTGCCGCCGCTGCCGTTGCGCAGCGTGCTCTTGCCGTCCTGATCCACCCGGTTGGCGAAGGTGACGAAGTGATTGTGCCATCCCACGACCTTGCCGGCCTTGTCGACGCCGCCGCGCAGGAAGTGGAAGCCGCCCGGACGGAAGTGGTCGTGCTGCAGGTCGTCCTCGCGGGTCCAGGTCAGCTTGACCGGCGCCTTGTCCTTGATGCGCTGGGCGATCGCGGTGGCTTCGACGATGAAGTCCGAGCTCAGGCGCCGGCCGAAGCCGCCGCCGCTGCGGATGATGTGCATCGTGATCTTCTCCCTGGGGATGCCGCAGGTGCTCGACACGAGCGCCTGGCCCGCATTCGGGTTCTGGGTCGGGGCCCACAGTTCGAGGGTGCCGTCGGGCTTGATCCAGGCGGTGCAGTTCTGCGGCTCCATGCTGGCATGCGAGATGAAGGGATAGCTGTAGGCCGCTTCGACCTTCTTCGCGGCGCCCTTGAGCGCCCCGGCGACGTCGCCATCCTTGCGCAGCACGGTGGCGCCGGGCTGCCTGGCGGCCGCCCTGGCCTGGGCCGTGAAGTCGGCCCAGCTGTGCCTGGCGGCGCCGCCTTCGTCCCATGTCACTTCGAGTGCGCGGCGGGCGCGGATCGCGGCCCAGGTCGAGGTGGCGACGATCGCCACGCCGGGACGCAGGCCGTTCAGGTTGTCGGTTCCTTCGATGATGAAGACATCCTTGACGCCGGGCAGGGCGCGCACCGCGTCCAGGTTGGCGCGCAGCGGCTTGCCGCCGAAGACCGGACACTTGACGTATTGCGCGTGCAGCATGCCGGGCAGCTGGACGTCGATGCCGAACAGCGGCTTGCCGCTGACGATGGCGGGGTTGTCGACGCCGCCGATGCGCTTGCCCAGCAGTTTGAAGGTGGCCGGGTCCTTCACGGCCACGCTAGCCGCTTCCGGCAGCGGCAGCTTCGCCGCCGCATCGACCAGCGCGCCGTAGGCCAGGCGCCGTTGACTGGCCGCGTGCAGGACATGGCCGCCGTCGGTCGTGCATTCGGCGGCCGGCACGTTCCACGACTGCGCCGCGGCCCGGACCAGCACGGCGCGCGCGGTGGCGCCAAGGCGGCGGAAGTTCTCGTAGTTGTTCGGGGTCGAGTTCGAGCCGCCCGCACCCTGGCTGCCATAGGCTTCCAGGTTCAGGTCGCCCTGGACCACGCGCACGCTTTCCCAGGCGACGTCGAGTTCCTCGGCGATCACCATCGGCAGCGAGGTCTTGATGCCCTGGCCGATCTCGGGCTGCTTGGAGATCAGGGTCACGCTGCCGTCGCGCGCGATGCGGATGAAGGCGTTCGGCACGAAGTCCGCGCGGGCGGCGCCGGCCCTGGTATCGTTCACGGCGGCGAGCACGCCTTGCGCCGACATGCCGATCAGGAAGGCGCCGCCGGCGGCGCCGGCGCGCAGGAAACCGCGGCGGGAGGTCGAAGCGAGCGTCATGCCTGTTTCCCTTCGGTCGATGCGATTTCGGCCGCGCGGTGGATGCCCTTGCGGATCCGCATATAGGTGGCGCAGCGGCACAGGTTGCCGGCCATGGCCTCGTCGATCTGGGCGTCGGTCGGTTTCGGATGCTGCTTGAGCATGGCGCAGGCGCTCATGATCTGCCCGGACTGGCAGTAGCCGCATTGCGGCACGTCGAGCTCCTGCCATGCCACCTGCAGCGGATGGCGGGCATTGGCGTCCAGGCCCTCGATGGTGGTGATCTTCGCATTGCCGATGCTGGAGACCGGCAGCACGCAGGCGCGGGTCGCCACGCCGTCGAGGTGGATGGTGCAGGCGCCGCACTGGCCCAGGCCGCAGCCATACTTGGTGCCGACCAGGCCGAGGGTATCGCGCAAGGCCCACAGCAGCGGGGTGTCGGCTTCGACGTCGACGGCCTGCGCCTTGCCGTTGACATTCAGGGTGTATGTACTCATGACGCTCCTTCAAGGCGGTCCGAACAGGCCGACAATCCTAGCTGATATTTCACATTTTCAACAGTATTGCAAGCGGATTGCCAGGAGCGCGATGTTGCCGTTCGAGTACTAAACATGCCGATTCGTCCAGCCTTCTTGGCCGGCACGGCGTAATATGTAATACTTTGTAGCGTTGCGGTCGACAAAGATAGATATGGTTAAACGCGGTCTGCGCCTGATGCCGGCGACCTTGAAGCTGCGCATGGCCTGCGTTGCCGCCCTCCTGGTATTCGTGGCCACCTTGCTCGTTACGCTGGCCACCCTTGCGGTGGCCGAACGCGGCATGAAGTCGGTGATCGGCGACCAGCAGTATGCGATGCTGGTCGGCGCCGCGTCCTTCATGGACGACCGCATCGCGGCGCGTGTGACACAGGTGGAGACGCTTGCGGCCGACCTGCCGCCGAAGGCAGCGGCCGACCCGCTCGGCACGCGCCGTTTTCTCGAAGCCGAGGCTCGGCTGTGGGAACGTGAATACCTGAACCTGCTCCTGCTCGATGCCCGGGGCCAGCAGGTGGTATCGGTGCGGTCCTTCGGCAACGACAAGCCGCTCGATGCAGCCGGCCGCGATTACTTCGAACGTCCAAAGGCGACCTTGCGAGGGCATATGTCGCAGCCATTGCTTAGCCGGGTATCGGCGCGCGAGGTGGTCATCGTCAGCGCCCCCGTGCTCGACGACGGCGGCAACCTGACCGGCGTGCTGACTGCCAGCATGGACTTGCAGGACTCCGGATTCTTGCGCCAGGTCAGCGCGCTGCGGCCGGGCGCCACGGGCTATCTGTTCCTGATGACCGCCGACGGCACCATGATCGACCACCCAGACCGGGGGCGCGTGCTGCAGCCCGCAACCAAGGCCGCGTACGTCAAGGTCAGCACCGACCCGGCGCTCAACGGCTTCGAGGGCTGGCTCGAAGCCACGGACCGCGACGGACGGCAGTATATCTACACCTACAGGCGCCTGCGCACGACCGGATGGATATTGGGTGCGCGCTATCCCACCACGGAAGCATTCGAGCCGCTGGCCCAGATGCGCCGCAATGCCTTCTTCGGAGCGCTTGCGTTCGCGCTCGCATCCGGCGTGGTCGCTTGGGCGCTGGTGTTTCGGTTGCTCTCACCGCTTCAGGCATTACGCGACCGCATCCGCGCGATCCGCCACGATGGCGCCGACATCGCGGTGCTGCACGACACCCGGCGCGACGAGATCGGGGAACTGGGCAATGCCTTCTACCAGCTGATGGCCGAGCGCGAGAACGTCGAAGGCCTGCGCGCGGCCAGCGAGAAGCGCCTGCGCCTGATTACCGACAACCTGCCCGTGCTGATCGCCTACGTCGATCGCGAGCATCGCTTCAGGTTCGGGAACGCGACATTCGAACGCTGGTTCGGGGTCACGCCCGAGCGGTTGGTCGGCATGTCGATAGCCCGGCTGATGGGCGAGGATGCCGCGCGCCAGGGCGCCCAGGGCCTGGACGAAGCGTTCGCCGGCCATGCCACCACCTGCCAGATGCGGCTGCCGATCGGGGGCGCGCCGCGGGTGCTGGAAGGCGTCTACATCCCCGACCTGCAGCCCGATGGCAGCGTGGCCGGGGTGTACGTGCTCAAGCACGACATGACGCACGTGAAAGAGGTCGAGGAACAGCTGAGCCGGCTCGCGCGCATCGATACCCTGACCGGCCTGGCCAACCGGCGCAGCTTCAACGAGACCCTGCAGCAGGCGCTGGCGCGCGCCTCGCGCCACGGCCGGGCGCTGGCGCTGGCCTACCTGGACGTCGACCATTTCAAGCGCATCAACGACAGCCACGGCCACGGCGTGGGCGACGAGGTGCTCAAGGAATTCGGCGAGCGCCTGCGGGCCTGCGTGCGCGCCAGCGACCTGCCGGCGCGGCTGTCGGGCGACGAGTTCGTGGTGATCCTCGAAGAGATCGGCGGTGGCGCAGAGGCCGAACAGACCGTGGCCCACATCGCTGCCAAGATCGTGGCCGCGATGCGCGCGCCGTTCGCCACCGGCGCCGGCACCGTGGCGGTGTCGGCCAGCATCGGCGTCGCCTTGTGGCGGCCGGGGCAAGGGGCAGACGCGCTGCTGGCGGCGGCGGATGGGGCCTTGTACGTCGCCAAGGCGAATGGCCGGGATGGGTATGCGGTGGGAGTGACTGCCTAGCCGCCGGCCCTACAATCCGACTGGATACGTCTCGGGCGGCTCACCCGAATGCCAGCCGCTGGTCGCATCGAGCGGCTCCACCGCCGTGGTGCGGTCGATGTGGATCACGGCGTCGAACTGGCGCGGCAGCTGTGCCATGAAATAGTGGCTCTGGCGCTCGCTGCGCGGCAGGTACAGCACGCCGATGGCGCGCTCCAGCCGCTCTTCCATCAACACGTCGCGCGCCGGAGACGACTCGCGCAGCGGCAGGAAGAAGCGCTCGATGCCGGTACTGTGCAGCAGGTGTTCGTAGCTGTTTTGCAGGGCCGGCCGCACGTGCTTGCGCAGGCCCTCGCCATCCCATTCGGAGGCCGCCGTGACCCGGCCTTCATTGGTGGTGAAGCCGATCAGCAGCGTGTCGGCGCCGTGCGCCTTGCGCGCCAGCTCGCCCACCGTCCATTCGCCCTGGCGTCCGATCTCGGTCGCGCGCGCGTCGCCGATGTGGGAATTATGTTCCCACACCACGATGCGCGCTGGCTTGCCGCCTTGCGACAGGTGGTGCGCCACCGCGTCCAGGGTCTCGGCCATATGGCTGTCGCGCAGGTTCCATGACGAGATGCGGCCCTTGAACATGGTGCGATAATACTCTTCCGCGTTCCTGACCAGGCGCGCGTTCTGCTGGGCGCAGAAGAACCCGTCGTCGCCACCGTCGGCCTGCACGTAGTCGAAGGCGCGCTGCTGCAGCGAGCGCAGGGTGGCGAGCACGCCTTCCTGGCACGAGGGCGACATGCCGAAGCTGGCTTCGTAGCCGTATTGCTGGCTGTCGCGGTCGTAGTGGTCGAAGCAGGCATAGACCTCGCGCGCCTCGCGCGCTGCGGTCGGGTCGACCTGGTTCAGGTAGCCCAGCACCTCGTGGATCGAGGTGTACATGCTGTACAGGTCCAGGCCGTAGAAGCCGGTCCTGGCGTCCGCGTCCAGGCCATCGTTGCGCGCGCGCAGCCACTCGACGAAGTCGAGCACCGCCGTGTTACGCCACATCCAGGCCGGGAAGCGTTCGAAGCCCGACAAGGCGGCGCGTCCGTCCGCGTCCGCCCCTTCGCCGCGCACGTAACGGTTGACGCGCCAGGCATCGGGCCAGTCGGCTTCGACCGCCACCGCGGTGAAGCCTTTTTCCTCGATCAGGCGCCGTGTGATGCGCGAGCGCTCCGCGTAGAACTCGTGGCTGCCGTGGGTGGCTTCCCCGAGCAACACGAAGCGGGCATTGCCGACCATGTCGAGCAGGGCGTCGTAGTCGTCCGCGCCCCCGGTGAGGGGGCGGGCCGACGCGCGCACCGCATCGAGGGCGGCGTCGGTGAGGATGGGCACTTCAGTGCAGGAAGCTATGGCTCGGCGCCGGCTGGTGGCCGGCGTAGTGGGCGCCGCCGCGCTCGATGAACGCCTTCATGCGCGCCAGGTCGTCGTCCATCTGGCGCTGCGGATCGGCGCCCAGCATGCGCGCGATGCCGTGGCCCAGCGCGCCGGCCGGCGGCGCGTAGGTCATGCGCACCGTGACGCGGGTGCCGTTGCCCGACGGCTCGAAGATCACGGTGCCTTCCTGCTCGATCTCCGAGCCCGGCTCGCTGCGCCACGACAGGCGCTCGGGACGCGACTGTTCGGTCATCACGGCGTTCCAGGCGTATTCCATGCCGCCGGGGCCGCGCACCACCCAGTGCGAGCGGCGGTGGCCGAGGTCGCGCACCTCCGTCACGTGCGACATGAAGCGCGGGAAGTTCTCTACTTCGGACCAGGCGTTGAACACTTCCTTCGGCGCGGCGTCGATGTGGATCGAGTTCTCCACGTCGACCTGGCTGGCGGCGCCGCGGTGACGCAGCGAATCGACCATGTGGCGGCCGCGGTCGCTGCGCAGCAGCACCGCCAGCGCGCCCAGGCCGAGCAGGGCGGCCAGCGGCGAGCGGCGCGCCAGGCCGACCACGCTCAGGGCGCCGGTGCCCAGCAGGGCGGAATTGGTGAGCGTCGGGCTGCGCGAGCCGAACGCCTCGGTCAGGTGATCGGCCCAGCTGCGCACCTGGCTGGCGGCGGCGTGGGCGCGCGAGCGGGCTTCGGTTTTCATGCCGTGGGCGGTCTGTTCGAGGCGCTCACGCGCGTGCTCGGCCCGTTCGCGGGCGCGTTCGGCGGCGTACTCGGCCCGGTCGCGCGCCTGGTCGGCGGCAGACCCGGCATGTTCGCGCGTTTCATGGGCGGCATGGCTGGCGCGGTCGCGCGCCTCGTAGGCAGCGTGTTTCATGCGATCGCGCGCTTCGTGCGCGGCGTGGCTGGCCCGATCCTTCGCCTCGTACGAGGCGTCGGCCAGGCGCTCGCGCGCATGCTCGAGCCGGTCGCGCGTGCGGTGCGAGACCTCGGCCAGGCGGTCGCCCGCCGCATGGGCGGCGCCGGCCAGTCGTTCGCCGGCAACGGCGGCGGCGCCGGTGGCGCGCAGGCGCGCCGAATCGAGGCGGTCGCCGGCGCTGTGCCAGGCGTGTTCGAGGCGGTCGCCGGTGCGGTCGCGCGCGTCGCGCAGGGCGCCGCGGGCGCGGGCGCGGCGCTTGGCGCCGCGATCCGGGTCGAATGCGTACATCAGCAATGCGCCTGCGACTGCCGCGCCGATCCACTTGCCCACGTTCGTTGCTTGTTCATTGTTTGTATCGTTCATCTCGGCTCCTTGAGGTAAGTTAGCTGGCGGCATCGCGCTGGCACGCCCACGCCTGCGCCAGCAGGGATTGAACTTCTTCATCGTCGGTCTGCTCGAAGCGTCGGTACCACTGCCCCACGGCGCGAAAGCGCATCGGTGCGAGAAGGCAGACCACCTCGTCGGCAACGCCACGCAAGACCTGCAGCGCATCCCGGGCCGCCACCGGCACCGCCAGCACCAGCCGGGACGGCCGCTGGCGGCGCGCGACTTCGACCGCCGCCAGCATCGTCGATCCGGTGGCCACGCCATCGTCGACCAGGATGACGCAACGTCCTGCGATCCTGGCCGGCGGACGCTCGCCGCGGTAGCGCCGTTCGCGCCGCGCCAGCTCGCTTTGTTCCGCCGCAACGACCGCATCGACTTCGGCCTGCGTCACGCCCATCAGGCCAGGCACGCCGGGCTGCAGCACGCACACGCCGCCGCTGCCGATGGCGCCCATGGCGAACTCCGGCTGGTTGGGCAAGCCGAGCTTGCGCACCAGCATCAAGTCGAGTTCGGCGTGCAGCGCCTGGGCGATGGGGAAGACGACCGGCACGCCGCCGCGCGGCAGCGCGAGTACAAGCACATCGTCGCGGCCGGCGCATTGACGCAGCGCCCCGGCTAGCGCTTTTGCCAGCTTCGTGCCCGCGTCGACGCGGTCGATGAATGGTTCGGTCTCTTGCATGATGAAGAAGTTGTTAACTTCCAGCATACACAGGGACGAGCGTGGCCGTCGTTCGTTTGCCCCGAGGAATGACGCAGTGGAAAATGGCGGCCCCGGACGGGGCCGCGCGCGGGTGTCAGGCGACTTCGCCGAGTTGCTGGCTGTGGAAACGCAGATGGTCGTCGACGAAGGTCGAGATGAAATAATAGCCGTGGTCGTAGCCGGCATGGCGGCGCAGGGTCAGCGGCTGGCCGGCCTTGGCGCAGGCTTCCTCGAAGGCCTCGGGAACAGCTGCTCGGCCAGGAATTTGTCGCCCAGGCCCTGGTCGATCAGGATGCCGCCAGGGAACGGAGCGCTCGCCTGCGACGCCATCAGTGCGCTGGCATCATATTGATGCCACGCACTTTCGTCGGCGCCAAGGTAGCCGCCGAAGGCCTTCTTGCCCCACGGGCAGCGGCTCGGCGCCGCGATCGGCGCGAAGGCCGAGACCGAGCGGAACAGGTCAGGGTGCTTCAGCGCCATGGTCAGTGCGCCATGGCCGCCCATCGAGTGGCCGAAGATGCCCACCTTGCCTGGATCGGCCTGGAAGGTGGCCAGCACCAGCGCGTGCAGTTCCAGCAGGTAGCTGTGCATGCGGTAGTGGCGGGCCCACGGTTCCCGGGTGGCGTCGAGGTAGAAGCCGGCGCCGGTACCGAAGTCCCAGCTGTCTTCTTCTCCCGGAACATCGGCGCCGCGCGGGCTGGTGTCGGGCGCGACCAGGATGATGCCCAGTTCGCTGGCCAGGCGCTGGGCGCCGGCCTTGATCGGGAAGGTTTCTTCGGTGCAGGTCAGGCCGGCCAGGTAGAACAGGACCGGCAAATTTTCCTCTCCCGCCGCCGCCGGCGGCAGGTAGACCGAGAATTTCATCGGCAGGCCGATGGCGGACGAGTCGTGCTGGTAGAAGCGTTGCACGCCGCCGAAGCAGGCGTGTTCATTGAGGAGTTGGGGCATCTTGGTGTCGGGTGCGGGTGGATGGATGGCGCCAGTATGCCGGTTCCGGGCGGCGCTTGCCAACTAGACCACGCCCAGCGCCCCCAGCAGCGCCCCGAGCGCCAGCATCCACAGCAGGTGCAGGCGGGTGCGCCAGACGACGATGGCAGTGGCCGCCGTCACCAGCCACAGCGGCCAGTTGTCGATGTGTTCGCCGCGCTTGCCGCCGCCGGTGGCCAGCAGCCAGGCGGTGGAGAGCAGCATGGCGATCACCAGCGGCGCCATGCCCTGCTTGAAGGCGCGCACGGCGCGCAGCTCGCGGTTACGCTGGGCCCACTGCGCCACCTGGTAGGTAAACACGGTGGAGGGCAGCATGATGCCGATCATCGAGATCGCGACGCCGGAGAGCGCGGCCGTCATGCTGCCGGTATTGAGTCCGACGTTCCAGCCCAGCAGGGCCACGAACAGGACGTTGGGTCCGGGCGACGACTGGGCCAGGGCCACCGAGTCGGCGAACTGGGTCTGGCTGAGCCAGCCGTGGCGCTCGACCAGGTAGCGCTGCATCTCGGAGGTGGTCGAGATCGCGCCGCCGAGCGACATCATGGACAGCATCAGGAAATGGACGAACAGGTTCAGCCAGTCATGCCATCCGAACACCAGGCTGGGCGGGTTCATGGCTTGAGCCTGCGCCAGGCCAGCAGGCAGCCGAGGCCGCCGAGCAGGCCGATCACGGCCGCCAGCGGCACATGGATCCAGGCCAGCAGCACGAAGCCGGTGGCGGCGATCGCGATGCAGGCGGCGAGCGGGATCACGTTCCGGGTCAATGCAACCGACATGCGCAGGCCGGTGGCGGCGATCAGGCCGGCGGCGACGGCAGCCATGCCGCGCAGGGCGCCCTGCAGCTGGGGCTGGGTGGCGAACTGCGCATAGACCAGGGCCAGGCACAGCACCAGGATCAGCGGGACGGTGAGGATGCCGGCCAGGGCGCTCATGGCGCCGGCCAAGCCGAAGTGGCGGGCGCCGATCATCATCGCGAGGTTGCAGACGTTGGGGCCTGGCATGATCTGGGCCACCGACCATTCTTCGACGAATTCCTCGTTGCTCATCCAGCGCTTGCGCTCGACGACTTGTTGCTGGATCACGGCCAGCACCCCACCGAAGCCCTGCAGGGCGATCAGCGTGAATGACACGAACAGGTCGGTCAGCGACGTCGGGCGGGGACGATCGGGCTCGGCCGCCGGTGCGGAAGGGACAGGCTGCGGCGCGGAAGGCGGCAAGGGCAGGGGTGAGGCGCTCATCCGGCGATTATCGCCGCAGGGCCCGCGCCGTGTCCATGCGCTACCCGCGCTGAATAATGGCTCAGCCGCCGCCGATGCCTTCCATCACGCGGCCGGTCCCGCCGCATTGCGGACATGGCTTGCCGTCGGCCAGCGTGCCGCGGCCGGCGCAGGCGTCGCAGATGTCTTCGCCGGCGCCAGGAGTGCCGGGGGCGGCGTCGTCGCCGGGATTCAGGTCGGGTCGGGTGCTCATGGAAATCCTCATGCGTGGTCTGTTGCGGCCGATTGTAGGCAGGATGGCCGCCGGGCGGCGCAGCGCAGACGGAGGGCGGGCGTCTGCCATAGACAATGTTTTCGCGTATTGATACAGGTTTGACATTGACTTCATTCCGCCATCGTCAATACTCGTGGTGCGTCAGCGACATAACCCACCGGAGACCGCCATGCGTCCATACCGTGCCCAGGATATCGATCAACGCCTCGCCGGGCCCTCCGAGCTCAGGCGCAACACCCGCCAGCGAGACATCGTGGCGCGCGGCATCGCCACCCTGGGCGAATGCGGCACCATGCCGGCGCTCGAGTATCTCAAGGCGCATGGGGTACGACCCCAGGTGATCGAGCGCGTCCTGCTCGAACCAGCGCGCCGCCGGGCGATCGCCTGAGCGGGACCTGAACTCCAGATCGCCCCCGAAGTTGCCGCAATATTTATTTGTGGTGCATACTGTGTCAGCCGGGGTTAAATCTTGTAAACCCTTGATTTTCAGCGGAAACGAGATTGCCTTCCCAATAGGCAAATTGTTGAAAGCCGCACGGGAGGCCGCGTCCAGCGTGTCAAGCCCCCGCTTTTCCACACAGTTATTCACAGACTTTGTGGATATCCAAAAAAGGCGTTGATTTTCCGTGACTTGACAACGATTGCTCAGGTCATGGCTGATGTCATTCTTGGCAACCTTTTGACAGCGATACAAGGCGTCCCCATTTTCTCCTTGCGGCCTGGGACTGGATAAATGTACAGTATGGCATTTCCAGATTTCGCCCATGTCCGCCGTCGCCGATCCGATCATCACCTCGTCTACCGACGACCCGTTCGCCAGCCTGAACCCCGAGCAGCGGGCGGCGGTCGAGCACGACGTCGGGCTCGACGCGCCGCGTCCCTTGCTGGTGGTGGCCGGCGCCGGTTCCGGCAAGACCAATACGCTGGCGCACCGGGTGGCGCGCCTGATCCAGGCGGGCGCCGATCCGCAGCGCATTCTGCTGCTGACGTTTTCGCGCCGCGCCGCCACCGAAATGACCCAGCGCGCCGGCGGCGTGCTGCACCGGTTGTTCGGGCTCAAGGGAAGCCAGGCGCCGGTCACGCTGCCCTGGGCCGGCACCTTCCACAGCATCGGCGCGCGCCTGCTGCGCGAGTTTGCCGGGCGCATCGGGCTGGACGATCAGTTCACGATCCACGACCGCGGCGACTCCGAAGACCTGATGGGCATGGTGCGCCACGAGATCGGCCTGAGCCAGCTCGAGAAACGCTTCCCGCTGAAAGGCACCTGCCTGTCGATCTATTCGCGGGTGGTCAACGGCCGCGAGCCGCTCGACGGGGTGCTGCAGGCCTTCTTCCCCTGGTGCAGCGAGTGGGAAGCCCAGCTCAAGACGCTGTTCGGCGCCTATGTCGACGCCAAGCAGGAGCAGAATGTGCTCGACTATGACGACCTGCTGCTGTTCTGGGCCGAGATGGCGGCCGACCCGGTGCTGGGGGCCGAGCTCGGCGCGCTGTTCGATCACGTGCTGGTCGACGAATACCAGGACACCAACCGCCTGCAGGCGGCCATCGTCAGCGGCATGAAGCCCGACGGCCGCGGCGTGATGGTGGTGGGCGACGATGCGCAGTCGATCTATGGCTTTCGCGGCGCGACCGTGCGCAACATCCTCGACTTCGCCGATCAGTTCTCGCAGCCGGCGCAGCTGATCACCTTGGCCCGCAACTATCGGTCCACGCAGCCGATCCTGGATGCGTCGAATGCCGTGATCGGCGCCGCGCTCGAGCGCCACGCCAAGACCCTGTGGACCGACAAGGCTTCAACCATCAAGCCGCAGCTGGTCCTGATTCCCGACGAAGCCGAGCAGGCGCGCTGGGTCTGCAACCGCATCCTCGAACAGCGCGAAAGCGGGATGGCTCTGAAGTCGCAGGCGGTGCTGTTTCGCGCCGCCAGCCACAGCGCCGCGCTCGAGCTCGAGCTCATGCGCCGCAACATCCCCTTCGTCAAGTTCGGCGGCCTGAAATTCCTGGAAGCGGCCCACATCAAGGACGTGCTGGCCGTGCTCCGTTTCGCCCAGAACCCGAGCGGACGCCTGGCGGGTTTCCGCGCGCTGCAGCTGATTCCCGGCATCGGCCAGGCGACCGCCACCCGCCTGGTCGAGGCCGCCGGCACGAGCGTCGACGCGGCGGCGGCCCTGGAGGCGTTTCCGGTGCCGGCCCGCTGCAGGACCGACTGGCAGGCGTTCTGCGACCTGTACCGGCGCCTGCGTACACCCGGCCTGCGCTGGCCGATGGACCTCGAGCTGGCGCGCGCGTGGTACCAGCCGCAGCTCGAGCGCCTGCACGACGATGCGCAGGTGCGCGCGGCCGACCTCGACCAGTTGGTGGCGCTGTCCGGCGGCTATGGCAACCGCGAGAGCTTCCTGGCCGAGATCACGCTCGACCCGCCCGAAGCCACCAGCGACCGCGCCGGCGCGCCGCTGCTCGACGAAGACTACGTGATCCTGTCCACCATCCACTCGAGCAAGGGGCAAGAATGGAATTCGGTGCACGTTTTAAATGTCGTCGACGGCTGCATTCCGTCGGACATGGCGACCGGCAGCCAGGAGGACATCGAGGAAGAGCGGCGCCTGCTCTACGTCGCCATGACACGCGCGCGTGAAAACCTGCACCTGGTGGTGCCGAACCGCTTCTTCATCAAGCAGCAGTCGAGCATGGGAGACCGCCACGTGTATGCGGCGCGCACGCGCTTCATCACCCCGGTGATGCTCAAGCATTTCGAGGAGTGCGCCTGGCTCAGCGCCGACAAGCGCGAGCTGCGTACGCCGATGCCCGACAGCATCCGCATGATGGTACGCGACCGGGCCCGGAACGCGTGGAAATGACGACAGATGCGAGCAAATTGACGACTTATCCCCCGTGCTCGTCTTTTGTAGGAATTTGCCGTGTGTGACATGGACACGCAGAAGTGGCGCACGTGCAAGTGACTGATTTTACAAGGGTATTTTTTTGCCTTCAGAACGGGCATTTTGTTGAAACCCGCATCGCTACTGCGCTTGCGGCTTGTCAAGTAGCGCTTTTCCACACAGTTATCCACATTTCTTGTGGATAGTCCAAAAGGCTGAATGAAATCAGCCACTTAGTGTTCAATATTACTTGAACACAATTTCCATTTCCCGAGCGATGGCTTGCAGGGCGGCGAGCGCGCCCATGGGGATGCCGACACCGCGCACGATGCGGTGTTCACGCGGATTGATACGGATCGCGTGGACACCCTGCGACTCGGTAAAGCGGCGCACCGAGGGCAGGTCGGTGCCGGCGCCGAGCTCGATCACGGCGAGCCGGGCGACTCCTGCGCGCCACTGCGCCAGCCGCTCGAGCTGGGCGTCGCTGGGGATGTCGACCCAGGCGGCGTCGTTGAACATCAGGATGTTGGGGCGGGCCAGCGCGCCGCAGTGCGGGCAGGCCGGCAGCGGCGACCGCAGCGTGCAGCGGGCAAGGTCGACCTCGGGTTCGATGTCGTCCGCCGGCCAGGTGACGGCGCGGCAGGGACGGGTGCATTGCAGGTGGTGAATGGTGCCGTGGATTTCGGCGATCCGGTCGTCCGCGAAACCCGCGCGCTGGAACTGGCCGTCGACATTGCTCGTGAAGACGAAGCTGCCATGCTCCATGCGGTCGCCCAGCGCGCGCAGGATCGCGAAGCCCGCATGCGGGTGCGTGCGCCGGTACAGGTCGAGCCGGTGGCCATAAAAGCCCCAGGCCAGAGGCGGATCGCGCTCGAAACTCGCTGGATTGGCCATCTCGCGAAACGGCAGGCCGCGTGCGGCCAGTGGCGGGTAGGCTTTCCAGAAGCCGGTATCGCCGCGGAAATCGGGCAGGCCCGAATCGACGCCGATGCCGGCGCCGGCAGCGATCAGGAGGCCGTCGGCCTTCCTCAGCAAAGCGCAGGCGCGCGCGATCTCATCCATGGGCGCTGGCCTTGAGCCGCTCGAGCTCGGCCAGGAAGCGCTCGCAGGCCACGCCCGGCGGCCACGGTTCCCACGGCCGGCAATCGTAATGGGCGGCGAGCGGATCCTCGGCCAGCACCTCGGCGCGGATCTTCAGCGTGCGTCGCACCTCATCGCGCGACCAGCCGGCCACGTGCACGGCCTCGGTGGCCGCGGCCAGGCGGTCGGCGCGCTTGTGCGCCGCGTGGCCGCGCGCGTCCCAGGCCGGCAGGCCGTAGCGCAGGAAAACCATGTGTTCCAGGCGCTTCGTCAGCGCGCGGAAGGCGTCACCCAGGAAGGGCTTGATGACCGAAATCGCGTCGAAGCCGAGCAGGCCTTCCTCGGCGTCGTGCAGGAGCTCGCGCAGCTCGTCCAGTGGCGTGATGGCCGGCGCGGCCGCGCGGCGCAGCAGCATGACGGTGATCGAATGCTGGGCCACCGACAGCGGCAGCGGCCAGGCCGAGTGGCCGCCCCAGCGGTAGGTGCGGGCCAGGCCGAGCGCCAGGTCGGCGTCGTCCCAGTCGAAGGGTGTCGGGTCGAGCAGGTCGAGGCGGCGGCCGGAAGGCATGCGGACCCAGGCGCGGGTCCGGTCTGGCGTGGACGGGATGGACATGTGGCGATTTTACACACCGGCCCGTCCATTCTCTGCATAATTGATCCATGCGTAAGCAAGACCTGCGCGCTCGCGTAAAGTAGACCGGATGCGCGTGGGGACCATAGGGGAGAGCGATGGGGGCGGACACGACGATCGATTGCGACCTGCTGGTGGTCGGCGGCGGGATCAACGGCGCCGGCATCGCGCGCGACGCGGCCGGGCGCGGCCTGGCGGTGGTGCTGTGCGAAAAGGACGACCTGGGCGCGCATACCTCGTCCGCCTCCAGCAAGCTGATCCATGGCGGCCTGCGCTATCTCGAATACCGCGAATTCGGCCTGGTGCGCAAGGCGCTGGCCGAACGCGAGACCCTGCTCAGGAGCGCGCCGCACATCATGCGTCCGCTGCGCTTCGTGATGCCGCACGTGGCCGGGCAGCGGCCGGCCTGGCTGATCCGCGCCGGCCTGTTCCTTTACGACCGCCTGGCGCCGCGCGCCTTCCTGCCCGCATCGAGCGCGATCGAGCTGGCCGGCCACCGCGCCGGGGCGCCCCTCAAGCCCGAGTTTACGCGCGCCTTCGCCTATTCCGACGGCTGGGTCGACGACGCGCGGCTGGTGCTGCTCAACGCCCTCGATGCACACGAACATGGGGCGCGGGTGCTCACCCATGCGGCCTGCGACGACGTGGTCCGGCGCGGCGCGCACTGGGAAGCCCGCATCGAGCACGATGGCGCGCCCCTGACCGTGCGCGCGCGCGGCCTGGTCAACGCCGCCGGCCCGTGGGCGGCACGTTTCGCCGGGCGCGCCAACCGGGAGGCGCCGCACCGCGCGTTGCGCCTGATCAAGGGCAGCCACATCGTCGTGCCGCGCCTGTTCGAGCACGGCTGCGCCTACCTGTTCCAGCACGAGGACGGCCGGGTCGTGTTCGCGATCCCCTACGAAGAAGCGTTCACCCTGGTCGGCACGACCGACGTCGACTTCGCGGGCGACCCCGGCGCGGTGGCGATCGGCGAAGGCGAGATACATTACCTGTGTGCGCTGGCCAACCGTTACTTCAAGCGCCAGCTGGCCCCTGGCGACGTGGTGTGGAGTTATTCCGGCGTGCGCCCGCTGCTGGAAGACGATGCCGGCAACCCGGCGGCGATCACGCGCGACTACTTCCTCGAGCGCGACGCCGGCGGTGCGCCGCTGCTGTCGGTTTTTGGCGGCAAGATCACCACCTATCGCAAGCTGGCCGAAGAGGCGGTCGACTGGATCGCGCCGCTGCTCGGCAAGATGCATACGGGAGCATGGACGGCGCACGCGGTGCTGCCGGGCGGCGACCTGTTCGGGCCGCAGCCCGACAGCCGCGGCGTGCTGGAATTCGACCGCTGGGTGGCGTCGCTGCAGCGGCGCCATGCCTGGCTGCCCAAGCCGCTGGCGGCGCGCTATGCGCGCACCTATGGCACGCGGATGGACATCTTGCTGGGGGCCTGCCAGTCGCTGGCCGACCTGGGCCTTGAAGTGGCGCCGGGGCTGTACGAGGCCGAGCTGCGTTACCTGATGCGGCACGAGTGGGCCCGCAGCGCGGCCGACGTGCTGTGGCGCCGCACCAAGCTGGGCCTGCACCTGCGGCCGGGCGTGGCGGGCAGGATCGATGCGTGGATGGCCGCCGAGCGGTCGGCCTTGGCCATCGTGTGAAACTCAACGCACCCGCTTGTACCAGGCGCCATCCTCGAACAGGGGCTGGTAATCGGCCGCCGCAGCATCGCTGGCCGCCAGTTCGCGGTCGATCCCGAGCACCCCGAACAGGGCCAGGCTGTCGCGGAACAGGCGCAGCACGCGCTGGCGCAGCACCGGGCCGAAGTCGGGCAGGGCGCGGCAGCAGACGATCGCGTGGAACTCGTTGAACGAGCCATCCGTCACCAGGCAGTACTGCAGCCAGGTGATGCGCTCGCGCAGCCGCGGCAGCAGCCGCGCGCGGCCATCGCTGACCTCGAAGTAGTCGGCCAGCCGCCCCGTGCCGCCACTGGCTTCGTAGCCGCGCTGGGCGTCCGCCAGTTGAGAGGCCGGCAGCGTGGCTTCACGCGCCTCGAACAGCAGTTCGTCGCTGGACAGGGTCGCGAACACTTCGGTGCGTCCGTACAGCTTTTCCTCGGCCAGCAGCACGGCCAGGGTCCAGGCTTCTCCCACGCCGGCCACCTCGGGCAGCCAGACCCTGGGCAGCGCGGTCGGACGCAGGCTGTCGGCCAGCGCGTCGCGCTGGCGCCGCGCCCAATCGGGACGGTCGAACAGCGCCGCCGGCTGCACGGCCAACGCGCGCACCACGCCCAGCGCAGCGCCGGGCGCATGCAGCACCTGTTCCTGCAGCCGCGTCAGGTTCGGCAAGGCGTGCAGGCGCGCCAGGTCCTGCAGGCGCCGGCGCAGGATGGCGCGCTCGTGGCTGCGGTAGTCCAGGCCGAAACGCTGGTACAGCGCTTCGAGCAGCAGCTCGATCTCGAGCTCCGCCAGGCCGGTATCGACCGGCACACCAGTCAAGGCATTCACTGGTGCCTCAGTGCAGCCAAACCCGCATCATCGACAGCAGCTGCGCCACGTCGACCGGCTTGGTGATGTAGTCCGAGGCGCCGGCCGCGATGCACTTGTCGCGGTCGCCCTTCATCGCTTTCGCGGTCAGCGTGATGATCGGGAGCGAGCGGAATTTCGGAATGCGGCGGATCGCCCGCATCGTGTCGTAGCCGTCCATCTCGGGCATCATGATGTCCATCAGGACGATCTCGATGCCCGGGTCTTTCTCGAGCACCTCGATGCCGTCGCGGCCATTCTCGGCGAACAGCACCTGCATCTGCTGGCGCTCCAGCAGCGTGGAGAGCGCGAAGATGTTGCGCAGGTCATCGTCGACGATCAGCACCTTGCGTCCGGCCAGGCCCGAGTCGAGGGCGTGGATCTCTTCCAGCATGCGCCGCTGGGTCTCGGGCAGGCTGGCCTGCGAACGGTGCAGGAACAGCGCCGTCTCGTCCAGCAGGCGTTCGGGCGAGCGCGCATCCTTGATCACGATGGTCTTGGCGAAGCGCTTGAGCTTCGTGACTTCCTTGCGATTGAGCTCCTGGGCGGTGTAGATCACGATCGGCAGGTCGCGCAGGCGTTCGTAGCTGGCGATCCGGTCGAGCAGGTCGAAGCCCGAGATGTCGGGCAGGGTCAGGTCCAGCACCATGCAGTCGAAGTGCGAGGTCTGCAGCGCCTCGAGCGCCGCCGCGCCATTGTCGACGGTGACCATATGGATGTCGTTATTGCCGATCAGGGACACGATCGAATCGCGCTGGGCCGGATCGTCCTCGACCACCAGCAGGCTGCGCTTGCCGCCCATCAGGAATTTCTGGATGCGCTTGAATTCCTCGTTCAGCGCCTCGCGTTCGACCGGCTTGTTGATGTACGAGATCGCGCCCTGGCGCAGCGCGCGCTCGCGCTCCGCTTGCCTCGACATCACGTGCACCGGGATGTGGCGCGTGCTCGGGTCGCGTTTCAGTCGGTCGAGCACCGTGAAGCCGTCGATGTCGGGCAGGTCGATGTCTAGCAGGATCGCCGACGGCAGGTAGTCGCGCGCCAGCGACAGGGCCGAATCGCCGCGGTGGGTCACAATCGCCTTGAAATTTTTCTCGCGGGCGAATTCGAGCGCCACCTTGGCGAAGCGCTCGTCGTCCTCGACGATCAGCACCGACGGGTCGCCCGGCGTCACCAGGCCGCGGTCATCCAGGACGCTCGCGTATTCGACCACGGCGCCGCTCGGATCGAGCAGGTCGGTCGTCAGGTCGAGCGTCGAGACTTCGCTGTTCTCCTGCAGCACCGGCACCAGCGGGGCGGGGACGTTCAGTGGCGGCGCCAGGCGCGCCGGCTGCGGCTGGCGCGCCTGTTCGTAATTGATGAAGCCGGCGCGGTTGTACGGCAGGTAGAGCGTGAAGACCGAGCCGACGTTGACCGTCGATTCGACCCGGATCTCGCCGCCCAGCAGGCGCGCCAGCTCGCGCGAAATCGACAGGCCGAGACCCGTGCCGCCGTACTTGCGGGCGGTCGAGCCGTCGGCCTGCTGGAAGGCTTCGAAGATCAGCTGAAGCTTGTCGGCCGGGATGCCCACGCCGGTGTCGTACACCGAGAACGCGAGCACCGCGTCGGCGTGCTCCAGGTTCGGGTGGTCGGCGGTCCAGCCGCTGGTCACGAGGCTGATGCCCAGCGAGACCTGGCCATGGCTGGTGAACTTGAAGGCGTTGGACAGCAGGTTCTTCAGCACCTGCTGCAGGCGCGTGGTGTCGGTCATCACGGCGGTCGGCAGGTTTTCGGCCAGCTCGACCTGGAAGCCCAGGTGCTTGGCCTCGGCCATGTGGCGGAAGGTGCGGTCGACGTAGTTGCGCAGGTTCGAGAAACGGTATTCCGACACGTCCAGCGTGACGGTGCCCGACTCGATCTTGGACAGGTCGAGAATGTCGTTAATCAGGGTCAGCAAGTCCGAACCCGAGCCGTAGATCGTCTTCGCGAACTCCACCTGTTTGCCGGACAGATTGCCTTCCGGGTTGTCGGACAGCTGCTGGGCCAGGATCAGCAGCGAGTTCAAAGGCGTGCGCAGCTCGTGCGACATATTGGCCAGGAATTCGGACTTGTACTTCGAGGACAGCGCCAGCTGGGTCGCTTTTTCTTCCAGCGCCAGCTTGGCCTGCTCCACCTCGCGGTTCTTGCGCTCCACCTCGATGTTCTGCTCGGACAGCAGGCGCGCCTTCTCGCCCAGCTCCTGGTTGGTCTGCTGCAGTTCCTGCGCCAGCGACTGCGACTGGGTCAGCAGCGACTCGGTGCGGCTGTTGGCCTCGATCGTGTTCAGGACCACGCCGATCGATTCCATCAGCTGGTCGAGGAAGGACAGGTGGGTCTCGGTGAAGCGGTCGAGCGAGGCGATCTCGATGACGGCCTTGACCTGCTGCTCGAACAGGATCGGCAGCACCACGATATTGTTCGGCGGCGCCGAGCCCAGGCCCGAGGACACCACGATGTAGTCGCGCGGCACGTCGGTCAGCCAGATGCGGGTCTTCTCCAGCGCGCACTGGCCCACCAGGCCTTCGCCCGGCAGGAAGGAGGTCGGCAGCTTGCGGCTCGAGCGGTAGCCGTAGCTCGCGATCATGCGCAGGCGCGCGTCGGTCTCTTGCGAGTCCATCATGTAGAACACGCCATGGTGGGCCGAGACCAGCGGCGCCAGCTCCGACAGAATCAGCTTGGTCACCGCCTGCAGGTCGCGCTGGCCCTGCAGCAGGCGCGTGAAGCGCGCCAGGTTGGTCTTGAGCCAATCCTGCTGCGCGTTCTTCTGCGTGGTCTCCTTCAGGTTGCGGATCATCTCGTTGATGTTGTCCTTCAGGTAGGACACCTCGCCGCGGGCTTCCACCTGGATCGAGCGCGACAGGTCGCCGCGCGTCACCGCGGTCGCCACTTCACCGATCGCGCGCATCTGGTTGGTCAGATTCGCCGCCAGCTGGTTGACGTTTTCCGTCAAGTCCTTCCAGGTGCCGGCCACGCCCGACACATTCGCCTGGCCACCGAGTTTGCCTTCGGTGCCGACCTCGCGCGCCACCCGGGTCACCTCCGAAGCGAACGAGGACAGCTGGTCCACCATGACGTTGATGGTGTCCTTCAGCTCGAGGATCTCGCCCTTCACGTCCACGGTGATCTTCTTGGACAGGTCGCCGCGCGCCACGGCGGTGGTCACCGCCGCGATATTACGCACCTGGCCGGTCAGGTTGGAGGCCATGAAGTTGACGTTGTCGGTCAAGTCCTTCCAGGTGCCGCCGACGCCCGGCACATAGGCCTGGCCGCCGAGCTTGCCTTCGGTGCCGACCTCGCGCGCCACGCGCGTCACTTCCGACGCGAACGAGGACAGCTGGTCGACCATCACGTTGATCGTGTTCTTGAGTTCCTGGATCTCTCCCTTGACGTCCACCGTGATCTTCTTGGACAGGTCGCCGTTCGCCACGGCGGTGGTCACCTCGGCGATATTACGCACCTGGGCGGTCAGGTTGCCCGCCATCGAGTTCACGCCGTCGGTCAAGTCCTTCCAGGTCCCGGCCACGCCCGGCACGTTGGCCTGGCCGCCGAGTTTACCTTCGGTGCCGACCTCGCGCGCCACGCGCGTCACCTCGGATGCGAAGGAGTTCAGCTGGTCGACCATCACGTTGATGGTGTTCTTCAGCTCGAGAATCTCGCCTTTCACGTCCACCGTGATCTTCTTGGACAGGTCGCCGTTCGCCACCGCGGTGGTCACGTCGGCGATGTTGCGCACCTGGCCGGTCAGGTTGCCCGCCATCGAGTTGACCGAGTCGGTCAAGTCCTTCCAGGTGCCGGCCACGCCTTTCACCACCGCCTGGCCACCGAGTTTGCCCTCGGTGCCGACCTCGCGCGCCACCCGCGTCACCTCGGACGCGAACGAGGACAACTGGTCCACCATCACGTTGATGGTGTTCTTCAGCTCCAGGATCTCGCCCTTCACGTCCACGGTAATTTTCTTGGACAGGTCGCCGTTCGCCACCGCGGTGGTCACCGCCGCGATATTGCGCACCTGGCCAGTCAGGTTCGACGCCATGAAGTTGACGTTGTCGGTCAAGTCCTTCCAGGTGCCGGCCACGCCCGGCACATAGGCCTGGCCACCGAGCTTGCCCTCGGTGCCGACCTCGCGCGCCACGCGCGTCACTTCGGAGGCGAAGGAGCGCAGCTGGTCCACCATGACGTTGATGGTGTCCTTCAGTTGCAGGATCTCGCCGCGCACGTCGACCGTGATCTTCTTGGACAGGTCGCCGTTGGCCACCGCGGTGGTCACTTCGGCGATGTTGCGCACCTGCGAAGTCAGGTTGCCGGCCATCGAGTTGACCGAATCGGTCAAGTCCTTCCAGGTGCCGGCCACGCCCTTGACCTGCGCCTGGCCGCCCAATTTGCCTTCGGTGCCGACTTCGCGCGCCACGCGCGTGACTTCGGACGAGAAGGACGACAGCTGCTCGACCATGGTGTTGGCCGTCATCGCCGCACGCAGGTACTGGCCCTTGAGCGGGTGGCCGTCGACTTCGAGCGCCATGGTCTGGGACAGGTCGCCTTTCGCCACGGCGCCGATCACGCGCGCCATTTCGGTCGTGGGGCGCACCAGGTCGTCGATCAGGGTGTTGACCGAGCTGATCATGGTGCTCCAGCCGCCCACCACGCCCGGCAGGTCGGCGCGCTGGGTCAGGTGGCCTTCGCGGCCCACCACCCGCGAGACTTCCGTGACGGTTTCGACCATCTTTTGCTTGGTCTCGATGATGTCGTTCAGGGTATCGGCGATCTTGCCGGACACGCCGGTCCAGTCATCAGGCATGCGTACCGAGAAATCGCCTTTTTTCAAGGCCATCAATGTGGTGAGCAGCAATTTGACGTCCAACTGTTCGCCCATATCGGTCATGGTGTTCATCGCCTGGATCCTCGTCCTGAAGGAAGTCTGTGGTTAGCCGTTGGAGCCGGCAAAGGTGTCGTTTTTACGCACGTACAAGATACAATTCTATAGATCAACGTCAAGCTGCGAAACGGTATCTGGGCTAGCAAATACTTGCTAATCTGAAATTTGTTACAGGTAATTCGGCGGAGGGTAGCCGATTCCCCTCCGCGAGGGCGCACGATTGCAAATTGTTGTTGTCCATGCACGACAACACGCAAGCGATATGCAGCCGAGATACAAGTAAATATCTTGATTGTTAATTTCTGTGAATTTGTGAACGGGGTGAACCATCTAGCATAGGGGTGTTACATCAAACTTTGCCCCCATGATTGACACCGCTTCATTACTCGAGCTGATGCAGGCCAAGGATGCTTCCCACTGGAGCGCGTCCTTGTTCAACATTGCGCGGGGCTGGGCTTCGACCAGGTGCTGTTTGGCGTCGTCAACTCGCGCCATACCCGCTTCGAGTCGGCCTTCTTGCGCAGTAATTATTCCGCCAACTGGCGCGATCGCTACGACCGCAACGGCTTCGCCTACGTCGATCCGACCGTCGCCCATTGCCTGTCGAGTACGACGCCCATCGTGTGGGAGCCGGGTACCTTTGCTTCCAGCCCCCAGCAGGCCGAGCTGTACGAGGAAGCGAGCGCCCACGGCATTCGCACTGGTGCGACCCTGCCGATCCACGGGCCGCAGGGCGAATTCGGGGTGATCAGTTTCGCGTCCGACGCCCGGCCGGATGTCGCTGCACAGCGCGCGATGAACGAGGCGCTGCCGATGCTGTCGCTGGTGCGCGACTATGCGTTCGCGTCTTCCGGGCGTTTCCGCGAGGAGGCGGCGCGGCCGGAGGAGGCGCCGCGCCTGACGCGCCGCGAGCTGGAAGTGTTGCAGTGGGTGATGGCGGGCAAGTCGTCATGGGAAGTCGCGCGCATCACCGGCTGTTCCGAAGCCACCGTCAATTTTCACCTGGCGAATGTGCGTCAAAAATTTGACGTCAACACTCGCCAGCAGGCGGTGGTCAAGGCCATCGCCCTGGGGCTCATCACCCCTGAAGATCACCATCGCTGAGCTTACCGTTCATGTACATGCGCAGAAGAATCGACACGGGCGCCGGGATCGCAAGGCCGGTCTCAAAGCGGCTGCCGCTGGACTGGGTGACGCCGAAGCGGCCCCAGAATTTTTCCTGGCTTTCGCGCTTGGTGATGCGCAGCCGACGCAGTTCGTGCGGCGCCAGGCGTGCCGCGCCGGCGGCGTGGATGAGCTGGTTGGCCTGCAGTTCGGCTGCCAGTGCGTCGCACATCAGATCGTTTGCCATGGTGGTTCCTTTCGGGGTGATGAATCGAGTAGTCCAGAAACTGCGTCGTTTCCAAAAGTATTGCACCGCTGATATTGCTCGCCACCTATCAATGCTGATAGTACCCAGCCTACCCGATTTGCATAACGCTTCTATGCGTAGTGCATATTTCTTGAACCTATTTTCTCAACGAGGAGGGGGTTGGCAATGAGCATGCAAATCACGATCGCGCCACGGCGCGCATTCGCATCCAAGGAGCTGTGGGAAATGCATACGCTGCGTGCGAAGGTGTTCCGCGGGCGGCTGGGCTGGGAAGTGCCGGTGTTGTCCGGCATGGAGATCGACGGCTACGACGCGCTCGAGCCGCGCTACATGCTGATGCGCGACGGCGAGACGCTGCGCGGCTGCTGGCGCCTGCTGCCGACCGAGGGGCCGTATATGCTCAAGGATTCCTTCCCCCAGCTGCTCGACGGCCAGGAGCCGCCCAGCGACCCGCACATCTGGGAGCTGTCGCGCTTCGCGATCGAGACCGAAGGGGCCGGCAGCTACGGCTTTTCGGAGATGACGATGGAATCGATCGAGGCCATCATCCGCCACGCCCACGAGCGCGGCCTGTCGCGCTACGTCACCGTCACCACCACCGCGATCGAGCGCATGCTGCGCCGGGCCGGCGTGGTCACCACCCGCATCGGGGCGCCGCAGGCGGTCGGGATCGAGACCGCGGTCGCGCTCTACGTGGAGATCGAGCCGACCTGGGAAGCGCTGTTCGCCAGGCGGCTGGCCTCCTGAACGGGCTTCAGGCCGCGTGCGCGCCCAGCTGTCGCAGCAGGAAGGTATAGGTCAGCGCGACCATCCGCGCGGTCTGGGCGTTGTCGGCGGCGCCGGCATGGCCACCCTCGGTGTTTTCCCAGTACAGCACGTCGTGCCCCTGGTCCAGCATGCGCGCCGCCATCTTGCGCGCATGCGCCGGATGGACGCGGTCGTCGCGGGTCGAGGTGGTGAACAGCACGCGCGGGTACCGCTCGCCGGGCCGCACATTGTGGTACGGCGAGTAGCGCGCCAGGTAGGCCCAGTCGGCGGCATCGTCCGGATCGCCGTACTCTCCCATCCACGAGGCGCCGGCCAGCAGAAGGTGGTAGCGCCGCATGTCCAGCAGCGGCACCTGGCACACCACGGCGCCGAACAGGTCGGGACGCTGGGTCAGCGCAGCGCCCACCAGCAGGCCGCCATTGCTGCCGCCCATGATGCCCAGCTGTTGCGGCGTGGTGACGCCGCGCGCCACCAGGTCCTGGGCGACGGCGATGAAGTCATCGAAGGCGCGCTGGCGGTGCTGGCGCAGGGCCGCCTGGTGCCAGCGCGGGCCGAATTCGCCGCCGCCGCGGATATTGGCCAGCACATAGGTGCCGCCCTGTTCGAGCCAGGCGGCGCCGGTCATGCCGCTGTAGAAGGGCTTGAGCGAGACCTCGAAGCCGCCGTAGCCGTACAGCAGGGTCGGACTGGATGCGCCAATGCCCGGCCCCCGGTGCTTGACGACGAAATAGGGCACCAGCGTGCCGTCACTGGACGTCGCCGTGTGCTGGCTCACGTCGTAGGGATCGGCCTCGAAGAAGGCAGGCATCGCCTTGAGCGGTTCGCGCTCGTCGCTGCCGGCATGCATCAGGTACAGCGTGGTCGGATGCAGGAAATCGGTCACGGTCAGGAAGTAGTCGTCCGAGTGGTCCGAGTCCAGGGCGGACACTCCCAGCGAACCGATGCCGGGCACGGCGACCTCGCGCCGGATCCAGCGCCCGCCTTCGCGCCGCAGCTCGAGGATGCGGTTCTTGACGTTGTCGAGCACCGTCAGCAGCAGGCTGCTCCTGGTGGCCGCCACGCCGTCCAGCGAGGTCATTGGCGTCGGCGCGAACAGCACCTCGAAGGCGCGGCTGCCGGCCACGAAGGCGTCGAAGCCGGTCGCCAGCAAGGCGCCCTGGGGGTAGGTCACGCCGTCGATCGTCCAGTCCGAGCGCAGCTCGATCACGAGCTGGTCGCGCAGGGCGAAGGCGCTGGCGTCGACCGGCTTGTCGATCCTGACCAGTTGCGCGCCACGGCGCCAGAACAGCTCGCTCGTATAGAAATCGATCTGGCGCACCACGAAGGCGCGTTCCCAGCCGGGACTGTTGTCCTGGTAGCCGGATGCCGCCATGTCGCCGGGCGCCGCCTCGTACACGGTGGTGGCCGCCGACAGCGGCGTGCCGCGCTTCCATTCCTTGACGATGCGCGGGTAGCCCGATTCGCTCAGGCTGCCGGGGCCGAAGTCGGTGCCGACGAACAGGGTGTCGCGGTCGATCCAGGACACGTCGCTCTTCGCCTCCGGCAGCGCGAAACCGTCGGCCACGAAGTCGAGCGACGCCAGGTCGAACTCGCGCACCACCTTGGCGTCGCCGCCGCCGCGCGACAGCCGTATCAAACAGCGCAAGGAGCGCGAGCCATCGGGCTCGAGCCAGGACGCGCCGGCCCAGACCCAGTTTTCATGTTCCGTGCGCGCCAGCGCATCGAGGTCGAGCACGGTATCCCACGCAGGGGCCGGCTTGCGGTATTCATCGAGCGTGGTGCGGCGCCAGATGCCGCGCACGTGGTCCGCGTCGCGCCAGAAGTTGTAGCACCAGCCGCCATGCACGCCCACATAGGGAATCTTGTCGCTCGAATCAAGAATGCTCGTCAAGCGTTCGCGCAGCGGGGCGAAGCGCGGGTCGGCCTCCAGTTCGGCTTCGGTGGCGGCGTTGCGCGCGTCGACCCAGGCGCGGGATTCTTCGGTGTCGATCTGTTCCAGCCACAGCCAGGGATCGTCGTGGTGTCGCATGCTGTCCTCATCAGTATCGCGTCGGCTCGGTGCGCCGCGCAGTGCGCCGCGCAGTGCGCCGCGCAGTGCGCCGCGCAGTGCGCCTGTATACTAGCAATTTTGCGTGGCGGCCACCGTCCGCCAGGGGAAGCATGAAGCGCTTGACCATGCCAGGAATCGACGCCATCGAAGCGGCTTGCGCGCGCCTGGGCCGGCCGTTCGTGCTGTGGGGCGGCGGCATCGCGCTGTCGCTGGCGATCGGCCTGCTGCTGCATGCGGTGGCGAGCGCCGCCATCGATGACGCGGCCAGGGTCCGCTTCGAACACGCGGCGCAGGCGGCGCGCGAAAGAATCGACACCGCGCTCGCCTCGTATGGCCGCGCGGCGCGCGCCCTGGCGGCGCTGCATGCGGCCGGCGGCGGCGACGCGGTGCCCGAACGCGCCGCTTTCCACCGCTACGTGGCCGCCCTCGACCTGCCGTCCAACTTCCCGGCGATCGAGGGCGTGAGCTACGCCGCCCATGTGCGCGAAGACGAGCGCGAAGCCTTCATCGCCGCCATGCGCGCCGACCGCAGCGTCGATGCGCGCGGCTATCCCGACTTCACGATCTTCCCGGCCGGCCGCCGGCCCTGGTACGAGGTGATCGCCTACCAGTTCCCGATCGACCAGCCGAGCCGCCGGCTCGGCTTCGACATGGCGGCCAGGCCGGCCGTTGCGCGCGCCCTGGAGCAGGCGCGCGACAGCGGCGGCATGAGCGCCTCCGGCCAGCCGATATTCCTGCGCGAGCCCAAGCCCCATTACGTGCTCGGGATGCGCATGCCGGTCTATCGCGGTGGCGTGACGCCGCTGGGCGTCGAGGCGCGCCGCGCCGCCTATCTCGGCTCGTTCGGGATCGCCTTCTCGGTGCAGGACCTAATCGAGAACGCGCTGGCCGCCCCCGGCGCCCAGCCGCTCGCGGTCAGCATCCATGCCGTCGGCACGCAGGGCGACATCCTGCTGCACGGCCCGGACGTACGGCGCACGCCGCCGGCGCCTGGCGAGCACTTCGCCCTGGCGCTGGACGTGGACTTCGCCGGCAGCCGCTGGCTGGCGCATTTCTCGGCGCCCAGGGCGGCCATGCTGGGCGGACTCGATCCCTGGCTGCCGATGGCGGCGCTGGCCTTCGGCTTCGGCGCGACCCTGCTGGGATATGGCCTGTTCCTGGCCCAGTACCGCTCGCGGCGCGCCGCCGACGAGCAGCGCCTGCTGCTCGACACGGTGCTGGACAACCTGGACGCCGAGGTCTACCTGAAGGACGCCCTGCGCCGCATCCGCTACCTCAATGCCAAGGGCGCCTCGCGCCTCGGGCGGCCGGCAGCGGAGCTGATCGGAAGGCGCGACGTCGAGGCCATGGACCGCTCCCTGGCCGATGCCGCGTGGGAGCTCGACCGCGCGGTGCTGCACGACGGCCGCCGCAGCAGCGCCCAGGTGGCGCAGCCGGCGCCAGGCGGCGCGCCGCGCCAGCTGTGGACGGTGCGGGTGCCGATGCAGGTCGACGAGGAAGCGGCGGTGCTGTGCGTGGCGACCGACGTCACTGAACTGCACAGCCTGAAGGCGCGCGCCGACGCCGCCAGCAAAGCCAAGAGCGACTTTTTGTCGAACATGAGCCACGAGATCCGCACTCCGATGAACAGCATCATCGGCATGACCCACCTGGCGCTGCAGGCAACGCCCGACGCGCGCCAGCGCGACTACCTCGAAAAGATCTACCACTCGGGCCAGCACCTGCTGGGCATCATCAACGACATCCTCGATTTCTCCAAGATCGAAGCCGGCATGCTGGAACTGTCGCGGGTGTGCTTCATGCCCGACGCCCTGCTGCGCAACGTCGAGGCCCAGTTGGGCACCGCGGCGGTGGCCAAGGGCCTGGGCTTCGACATCGAGATCGATCCGGTCCTGATGCGGCCACTGTGCGGCGACTCGCTGCGGCTGGAACAGGTGCTGCTCAACTTCGCCGGCAATGCCGTGAAATTCTCCGAGCGCGGCCGGATCACGCTGCGCGCGCGCCTGGCGCGCGCCTTCGGCCCCGAAGTGCTGGTGCGCTTCGAGGTGGAAGACCACGGCATCGGCATCGACGCGGCCGCGCTGCCCCACCTGTTCACGCCGTTCCAGCAGGCCGACCAGTCGGCCACGCGGCGCCACGGCGGCACTGGCCTGGGCCTGGCCATCAGCCGCCAGCTGGCCGAGCTGATGGGCGGCGAGGTCGGCGTGCTCAGTAAGCTGGGCGAGGGCAGCACCTTCTGGTTCACGGCGCGCCTGGCGCTGGACGACGCCGCAGGCGCCCGTTCGGGAACCATGATCGGCGCCGGCCTGGGCGCGGCGCCGGCCCCGGCCCAGGCGCGCCTGGACGACTGCGCGGTGCTGCTGGTCGAGGACAACCTCTTCAACCAGCAGGTGGCGCGCGAGCTGCTCGAGGAGTCCGGCGCCGCGGTCGAGGTGGCGAACAATGGCCAGGAAGCGCTGGCGGCGATGGTGGACAGACGCTTCGATTGCGTGCTGATGGACGTGCAGATGCCGCTGATGGACGGGCTGGAAGCGACCCGCCGCATCCGCCGCGATCCATCCATGCGTGACACCCTGGTGGTGGCGATGACGGCCAATGCCGGCGTGGACGACCGCGCGCGCTGCCTGGCCGCCGGCATGAACGAATTCCTGGCCAAGCCGGTGGTGCCGGAACTGCTGGCCGCCACCATCGCGCGCTGCCTCGGTCGTACCACGGCGCCGGTGGCCGACGTCGCCATGGCGGGGGCAATCCAGCGGGCGCCAGGGCCCGCGGGCGGTGCGGGGCAGGGCGGGCAGGGAGAAGTGCTCGACCTGGCCAGCCTGGCCAGCACGGCCGGCGGCGACACCGAGCGGATGCGTAAATATGTGTTCCTGTTCCTCGATACGGCACGCGAGAACCTGGCGGGGATCGACACCGCCCTGGCCGGCGGCGACCTGACCCATACCGCGAGCCTGGCGCACCAGCTCAAGTCGGCCGCGCGCGCGATCGGCGCCGCCAGCTTCGGCGCCATCTGCGAAGACCTGGAGGCGCAGCCGAGGCGGGCGCCGCGCCTGGGCGCGGCCGGCACCGCCCAGGCCCGTGCGTTGGCGGCGCGCCTGCGCGCATTATTGATCCGGATCGAACGCGAAGTGTCGACCCAGTTCGGCAGCCGGGACGGCGAGGTGCGCTGAGTGCAGGAGCCGCCTGCGGCCCTACCGCGAGCGGGCCAAACACGGTATGCTGTGGCCCCGACCGCTCGAGCTTCAAGCATGCCTTCCCCGATCACTCCCGGCCTCCTGATCCTCCATGGCAACCAGATGGAGCTGCTGCGCAGCGCCGTGTTCGACTGGCTGCGCAACCGTCCGCTGGGCCCCCTGGAAGAAGAGATCTTCCTGGTGCAGTCCAATGGCGTGGCCGAATGGCTCAAGATCGCGCTGGCCGAGGAGATCGGCGTGTGCGCCGCCACAAGGGTGGCGCTGCCGGCGCGCTTCATGTGGGAAGCCTATCGCGGCATGCTGGGGCGCGAGCGGGTGCCGAATCGCGCGCCGTTCGACAAGGATCCGCTGACCTGGCGCCTGATGCGCCTGCTGCCGACGCTATTGCAGGAAGACGGCTACGAACCGCTGGCGCGCTTCCTGGCCGATGGCGACGCCGAGCGCCGCCTGCAGCTGGCCGAACGGGTGGCCGACCTGTACGACCAGTACCAGGTCTACCGCGCCGACTGGCTGGCCGACTGGGCCGCGGGCCGCGACCAGCTGCGCCGCGCCGCCGGCTCATTGGGCGATGCAGCGGTGCCGCTGGCCCCGGACCAGCGCTGGCAGGCCTGCCTGTGGCGCGCCGTGCACGCCAGCCTGAACGAGTCGCAGCGCGATAGCGGACGCGCCACCATCCACCAGCAATTCCTCGCCGCGATCGAGGCCGGCCAGGCGCCTGTCGGCCGCCTGCCGCGGCGCGTGGTGCTGTTCGGGATGTCGACGCTGCCGTACCAGACCCTGCAGGCGATCGCGGCGCTCGCGCGCCATACGCAAGTGCTGTTCGCGGTGCCGAACCCGTGCCGTTTCTACTGGGGCGACATCATCGATGGCCGCGACCTGCTCAAGGCCGCGCGCCGGCGCCAGCCGCAGCGCAATGGCGTCGACCTGGGCGCGATCCCGATCGAGGAGCTGCACGCGCACAGCCATCCGCTGCTGGCGAGCTGGGGGCGCCAGGGCCGCGACTTCGTGCGCATGCTGGACGAATTCGACAACCAGGACCGGGCCGACGATACGGATGCGCCGCTACGGGTCGACCTGTTCGCCGACGACGACGGCGCGACCCTGCTGGGGCAAGTCCAGGCCGCGGTGCGCGACCTGTTGCCGCCGGATGAGCACCCGCACGCGCCGCCGGAGCCTGGCGACCGCTCGATCGAATTCCACGTCACCCACAGCGTGCAGCGCGAAGTCGAGGTCCTGCACGACCAGCTGCTGTCGTGGTTCGCGCAAGACCCGAGCCTGCGTCCGCGCGACGTGGTGGTGATGGTGCCCGACATCGACACCTTCTCGCCGGCGATCCACGCCGTGTTCGACCAGCATCGCCAGAACGACGATCGCCGCATCCCGTTCGAGATCGGCGACATGCGCGACCGCAGCGTCAACCCGCTGCTGGTGTCGCTCGAGTGGCTGCTGCGCCTGCCGCAGCAGCGTTGCCGCCAGAGCGAGGTGCGCGACCTGCTGGACGTGCCGGCCGTGGCGCGCCGCTTCGGGCTGGGCGAGGACGACCTGGCCACCCTCGGCCGCTGGATCGAAGGCGCCGGCGTGCGCTGGGGCCTGGACCACGAACACCGCGCCGGCCTGGGCCTGGGCATGGCCGGCGAGCAGAATGCCTGGATCTTCGGCGTGCGCCGCATGCTGCTCGGCTATGCCAGCGGCGCCGGCGCCAGCTTCGCCGACATCGAGCCCTACGCCGAGGTCGGCGGACTCGATGCGGCGCTGGCCGGCGCGCTGGCGCAGCTGGTCGATTGCCTGCTTTATTGGCGCGCCCAGCTCGACACGCCGCGCACGCCCGCCGCCTGGGGCGAGGCCGCGCGTGAAATGCTGTCCTGCTTCTACGCCGCCAGCATCGAGGCCGACCGCCTCACCCTGCAGGGCCTGAACGAAGGCCTGCAGTGCTGGCTCGAGACCTGCGCTGCTGCCGGCTTCGACGAGGAGGTGCCCCTGGGCGTGCTGCGCGAAGCATGGATGAATGAGCTCGACCAACCGACCCTGAACCACCAGTTCGTCTCTGGCGGCGTAACCTTCTGCACCTTGATGCCGATGCGCGCGGTGCCGTTCCGCGTGGTGTGCCTGCTGGGCATGAACGACGGCGATTTCCCGCGCCGCGCGCGCCAGGCCGATTTCGACCTGCTGGCGCTGCCCGGCATGGCGCGCCCGGGCGACCGTTCGCGCCGCGACGACGACCGCTACCTGATGCTCGAAGCGCTGCTGGCGGCGCGCGACAAGTTCTACGTGAGCTGGGTGGGCCGCAATGTGCGTGACAACAGCGAGCAGCCGCCATCGGTGCTGGTGTCGCAGCTGCGCGACTACCTGAGAGAGGGCTGGGACCTGGACCTGCATGCGCTGACAACCGAGCACGCGCTGCAGCCTTTCAGCCGCGTCTATTTCCAGCAGGGTGGCCTGCTGACCTATGCCGGCGAATGGCGCCTGGCCCACGGCGCCGAACAGCTGGAAGCGGGCGACGCGCTGCCGCCCTACGAGCTGGAGCCCGACTTCGTGCTCAAGCTGGGCGAGCTGGCCAGCTTCTTGCGCCAGCCCGCGCGCTACTTCTTCCGCCGCCGCCTGGGAGTGGTATTCGCCGACGCCGCCCAGGTGGGAGAAGACGAGGAACCGTTCGCGCTCGACGCGCTCGAACGCTACCAGATCGAGGACCACCTGCTGGACGACAGCGGCGAGCCCGAGGCGTTGCACGAGGTGCGCGCCCTGCTTGCCACGCGTGCCGAAAGGCTGGCGCGCGAAGGCGTGCTGCCGATCGGGCTGATGGGCCGCATGTGGCAGGCGCAGCTGGTCGAGAGCCTGGCGCCGGTGCGCACCGAGTGGCTGCGCCTGCGCGCGAGCTTCCCCGAGGCGGCGCCCAAGCAGGCGCTCCGCCTGGAGCTGCACGGCATCGTGCTCGACGACTGGATCGACCGTCTCAGGAGCAAGGACAGCAGCGGCGAACACACCGCCTGGCTGATGCAGCTTTCCTCGAAGGTTCTGGACCGCAACGGGCGCCCGCGCGGCGACAAGCTGATCGCCCCCTGGCTGCGCCAGCTGGGCAGCAGCGCGGCCGGGCATCCGGTGGCCGGCTACCTGGTCGCGCGCGACGCGGTGCTCGAGATGGCGCCGCTGTCCCAGGAGGACTCGCTGCAGATCCTGCGCGACCTGGTGCGCCTGTGGCGCGCCAACCTGGACGCGCCGCTGCCGGTGGCCTGCCGCACGGCGCTGGCGCAGCTGGCCGACGGCGATCCGCGCGCCACCTATGACGGCGGCTTCGAGCTCAGTGGCGAAGTGGACGACCTGTGCCTGGCGCGGATGTGGCCCAGCTTCGAGGCACTGCGCGAGGCGCCGCACGCCGCCGGTGGCTGGCACGAGCTGGCCGAAGAATTGTATGGACCGCTGGCGCGCTGGATGGATGACGCCGTCACGATCAAGGAGTTGTCCGCATGAGCAGTAAACTCGAAGCGATCCGGTTCCCGCTGCACGGCTCGCGCCTGATCGAGGCCTCGGCCGGCACCGGCAAGACCTGGACCATCGCCGCCCTCTACGTGCGCCTGGTGCTGGGCCACGGGGGCGAGGACGCCTTCGTGCGCCCGTTAGTGCCGTCCGAGATCCTGGTGATGACCTTCACCCGCGCCGCCACGCGCGAACTGTCCAACCGCGTGCGCGAACGGCTGGTGCAGGCGGCGGCATACTTCCGAGGCGAAGCGCAGCAGCAGGATCCCTATCTCGACGCGCTGGCCGAGGCCTATGCGCCGGGCGCCGAACGCAGCCGAGCCGCCCACCGCCTGATGCTGGCCGCCGAAACGATGGACGAGGCGGCGATCTTCACCATCGACGCCTGGTGCCAGCGCATGCTGCGCGAGCACGCCTTCGACAGCGGCAGCCTGTTCGACGAAGAACTGGTGAGCGACGAGCGCATGCTGTTCGAGGACGCCGCCCACGATTACTGGCGCCAGCACGTCTATCCCCTCGATGCGCAGAACCTGGCCGTCGTGCTGGACACCTGGAGCGATGTCGAGGCGCTCAAGGGCAGCGTGCGCGAGCTGGTGCACCGCGGGCCGCTGCTGGTGCACCGCGGGCCGCTGCTGGGCGAGGTGGAGCGCGCGCCGCTGGGCAAGCTGGTCGCACGCCTGTCCCAGGCCCAGCGCGACGAGCTGGCGCGCCTCAAGGACGGCTGGATCGAACGCGCCGACGCCATGGAGCGCTGGATCGCGGGCCACCGCGAACGCGCGCCCAAGTGCTTCAACGGCAACAAGATGCGCGCCGATTCGCTGGTCAAGTGGTTCGAGGCGCTGCGCGCCTGGGCGCGCGACCCGGCGCAACACACGCCGGACCTGAGCGACACCGCCTGGCGACGCCTGACCCCGGACGGCATCGTGGACGCGTTCAGCAAGGACTTCAGCGCCGACGTCCCGGCCTGCTTCGACGGCACCGCCGCCCTGCAGGAGGCCTTGGGCGCGATCGACCCGATCGCCCACGCGCTGCTGCGCCATGCCGCCGGCCACATCGGCGCGCGCATGCAGGAACTCAAGCGCCGCAACCGCCAGTTCGGCTTCGCCGACATGCTCGAGCGCCTGAAGCTGGCTCTGGCGGGCGAGAACGGCGCGGCGCTGCGCGAACGCATCGTGGGGCAGTATCCGGTGGCCATGGTCGACGAATTCCAGGACACCTCGCCCGACCAGTACCGCATCTTCGACCTGCTGTACCGGGTAGGCGACAACGATCCGCAGCAAGGGCTGTTCCTGATCGGCGACCCCAAGCAGTCGATCTATGGCTTCCGTGGCGCCGACATCCACAGCTACCTGTCCGCGCGCCGCGCCACCAATGGCCGCCACTACCAGCTCGACACCAATTACCGCTCGACGGCGGCGCTGGTGGGGGCGGTCAATGCGCTGTTCCTGCACGCCGAGGGCGGCGACGGCAAGGCCGGCCATGCGCAGGCGGCCTTCCGCTTCCGGCGCGGCGACGACAATCCCTTGCCGTTCGAGGCGGTCAAGGCGCGCGGCCACAGGGAGCGGCTCATCGGCGTCGATGGCGACGGCGAGATCGAGGCGCTGGCCGTGTGCACTACCGGTCGCGACGACCTCAAGGCCGAGGACTACCGCAGCTTCTTCGCCCACCACTGCGCCGAGCACATCGTTCGCCTGTTGAACGACGAGCGGGTAGGGTTCCGCGACGACGAAGAAGGGCGCTTCCGGCGCCTGATGCCGGCCGATATCGCGATCCTGGTGCGCGACCGGCGCGAGGCGGCCGCCGTGCGCCAGGCGCTAGTGCGGCGCAAGGTGGCCAGCGTCTACCTGTCGGACAAGGATTCGGTGGTCGAGAGCGAGGAGGCGGCCGACGTGCTGCGCTGGCTGTACGCGGTCGCCAATCCCCTGGACGGCGCCCTGGCGCGCGCCGCCTTCGCCACCCGCACCGCGGGGCTGCCGATGGGCGAACTGGCCCGGCTGTCGAGCGACGAGCTGGCATGGGAGCGGCGGGTCGAGCAACTGAAGACCCTGCACGGCGCCTGGCAGCGCCGCGGCGTGCTGGCCATGCTGCGCACCTTCATCCATGAGCTGGGGCTGCCGGCGCGCCTGCTGGCCGAGGCGGGCGGCGAACGGCGCCTGACCAATCTGCTGCACCTGGCCGAATTGCTGCAAGAGGCCAGCGCCCAGCTCGAGGGCGAGCAGGCCCTGATCCGCTGGTTCGCCGAGCAGATCGAGGGGCTGGGCGCCGGCGGCGACGAACGCGTGCTGCGCCTGGAAAGCGACGCCGAGCTGGTCAAGGTGGTGACGGTGCACAAGTCGAAGGGCCTTGAGTATCCGCTGGTGTATCTACCGTTCGCGGTGACCGCGCGCGCGACCAATCGCCACAACCGCGCCTTCTTCGAATACGTGGACGACGAGGGCAGCCGCCGCCTCGACCTGGCCCTGTCCGACGAAGCGCTGGAAGCGGTCGACCGCGCCCGCATCGAGGAAGACCTGCGCCTGCTGTACGTGGCCCTGACCCGGGCGCGCCACTTCCTGTGGCTGGGCGCGGCGGCGGTGGCCGGCACGCGCAAGGGCGAGAACCGGCTGCACGAATCTGCGCTCGGCTACCTGCTGGCCGGCGGCGAACGGATTCCTGCCGACGGCCTGCGCGATCGCTTCACCGCGGTGGCCGGCACCGGCGGCGGCATCGCGTTACGTGAGCTGGAGCTTGACGAAGGCGTCACCATGCTGGTGCGCCAGGATGCGCGTCCCGCACTGCTGGATGCGCCGGTGTACCGCGCCAGCTTCGAGAAGGACTGGTCGATCGGATCGTTCACCTCGCTGACCCGGCATGCGGTGGCGCCGCCGCCGATGCCGATGCGTGCCCAGGAACAAACCCTGCTGGAAGAAGCGCCGCAGGTGCCGGCGCCGCCGCGCATCGAGGACGTGGCCTGGCACCGCTTCCCGCGCGGCTCGGTGCCGGGCAATTTCATGCACGAGCAGCTCGAATGGCTGGCGCGCGAGGGCTTCGACTGCCTCGATCAGCCGCATTGCGAGACGCGGCTGGTGCAGCGCATCGAGCGCGCCGGCTGGGGCAACAGGCTGGAAGACGCGCTGGCCTGGCTGCGCGCGATCGTCGATACGCCGCTGCCGCCGCTTGGGGCGGCATTGCGCGATCTGCAGGGCGTGCTGCCCGAGATGGAATTCTGGTTCCCCAGCGAGCGTCTCGCGCTGCCGGAGCTTGACGAGCTGTGTCGCACACACCTGTTGAACGGCATCGAACGGCCAGTGCTGCCCGCGCGCGAGCTGCACGGCATGCTCAAAGGCTTCGCCGACCTGGTGTTCGAGCACGACGGGCGCTACTGGGTGCTCGACTACAAGACCAATGCGCTGGGGCCGGGCGACGCCGCCTACGGCCAGGCGGCGATGGAGGCCGGCATGGCCGAGCATCGCTACGAGATCCAGGGCAGCATCTACCTGCTGGCGCTGCACCGCCTGCTGCGCGCGCGCCTGGGCGAGGACTACGAACCGGAATACCAGCTGGGCGGCGCGATCTTCATGTTCCTGCGCGGGATCGCCAACCCGGACACGCGCGGCTGTTGCGTGCTGGCGCCCGACCTGGAACTGCTGGACGGCCTGGAACGATTGCTGGACAAGGAAAAGCATGGGCAAGACTGAACCCGATCGCAGGATTGAACCCGATGCTGCGGCCCTGTGGCATGAAATCGGCAACCTGACCGAGGCGGGCGAGCTGCGCCGCCTGTCGAGCGCCTTCGCGCGCTTCATCGCGCAGCTGGGGGAGGCGCCGCCACCGCTGGTGCTGGCCGCGGCCATCCTGTCCGAGCTCGAAGGCCACGGCCACAGCTGCGTCCAGCTGTCCGACCTGGCGACGGGCGCCGCGTCCCTGCTGGGCTGGAGCGAGGAGCAATGGGCGCAGCTGGCAACGGCCGCGGCGCCGCTGCCCAAGGGCGTGGCGGGCTGGCGCAAGCTGCTGGCCAGCTGCGGGCAGGTGTGGGTGCGCGAGGAGTTCGACTACGATCAGCCGCTGGTGCTGGACGGCGAGCGCCTCTACCTGCGCCGCTACTGGCGCGACGAGACCCAGGTCGCGCGCGCCGTGCGCGAACGCGCCGAGGCGACCCACCCGGTGGAGTCAAGCCTGGTGCGCGCCTGGCTCGACAAGCTGTTCGTGGCGGCGCCGGGCGCCGCGCAGCCCGACTGGCAAAAGCTGGCCTGCGCCGTGGCCCTGCGCGGTTCGGTCGCGATCATCACGGGCGGGCCCGGCACCGGCAAGACCTATACGGTGGCGCGTCTGCTGGCCTTGCTGTTCGCGACCGCGCCGGATGCCGACCGCCAGCGCGTGGCCCTGGCCGCGCCGACCGGCAAGGCGGCCGCGCGCCTGAAGCAATCGATCGACAAGGCGCTGGGGGAGCTGGCCGACCGCGTCGGCGCCGAGCTGCCGCTGCGCAAGCTGACCGAGCGCATGGGCGCCGCGCGCACCCTGCACAGCCTGCTCGGGGCGCGGCCCGACACCCGCGCCTTTGCCCACCACCGCGGCAATCCGCTCGACGTCGACGTATTGATCGTCGACGAAGCCTCGATGGTGCACCTCGAGATGATGGCCAGCCTGCTCGACGCGCTGCCGCCAGGGGCCACGCTGATCCTGCTGGGCGACAAGGACCAGCTGTCCTCGGTGGAGGCGGGCGCCGTGCTGGGCGACCTGTGCCACGATGCGCAGGCCGGCAACTACGATAAGGACACCATCGGCTATGTGAAGGCGGCCAGCGGCGAGGCGATTCCCGAGGAGTACGCCGGCGAGGGCGGGCCGCTGGCCCAGCAGACCGTCATGCTGCGCCACAGCCGCCGCTTCGGCGGTCCGATCGGCCAGCTGGCGCTGGCGGTCAATGCCGGAGACATGGCGCGCGCCGGGGAGGTCTTGCGATCCAGCCTCGATGGCGTGCGCTGGATCGAGCATGCGCAGCCATCCCAGCTGCTGCAGCTGGCCTACGCCGGCTACGCCCCTTATCTCGAACTGCTCAAGGGTGGCGCGGCGGGCGACCAGGACTGGGTGCGCCAGGTGCTGCAGGCCTTCGAGACCTTCCGCATCCTGTGCGCGGTGCGCGATGGCGAGTGGGGCGTGGCGGGCCTGAACGAGGCGATCGAGAAGCGCCTGGAAGCGGGCGGCCTGCTGCGCCGCAGCGCAGAATGGTATGTGGGCAGGCCGGTGATGGTAACCCGCAACGACTATTCGACGGGCGTGTACAACGGCGACATCGGCGTGACCCTGGCCGACCCGACGCGCCCGGGCGCGCAGCGGGTCTACTTCCTGGAGGGGGACCAGGTGCGCAGCGTGCTGGCCACGCGCCTGCGCAATGTGGAGACGGCGTTCGCGATGACGGTGCATAAATCGCAGGGCTCGGAATTCCGCCATACGGTGCTGGCGCTGCCGCGCGAGAGCAATGCCATCCTGACGCGCGAGCTGGTCTACACCGGCATCACGCGCGCCAGCCGCGAATTCACGCTGGTGACCCCGAGCGGCGACGTGCTGCGCCAGGCGATCGCCAGCCGCACCCACCGCACCAGCGGCTTGCGCGAGCTGGTGGCGTAGGCAGGCAAGGCGCAATGACAAAAGGGGCCTTGCGGCCCCCTTTTGTCATTGCATCGACGCTCTCAGCCCCGGCGCTTGCGCGTCGCCTTGACCTTGGCCGAAGTGCGCTTCTTGGTCGCCTTGGCCTTCGCGCCCTTCGACTTGGCGCGGATCTTCGCCTTGGAGCTGCCGGCGCTGGCCTTGATGCGCGGGCCGCCCGCAGCGCGCGCCACCCGGCTCACCGGCTCGTCGCCCGTGATGAAGCGGCGGATGTTCAGCGCATCCATGATGCGGGCCGACGAGGCGCCGGCGTTGAGCAGCACCAGGGTCGCCTTCTTGCCGGCGGCGGTGATGTTCATGATCAGGCAGCGGCCGGCTTCGTTGGTGAAGCCGGTCTTGGACAGTCCCACGTCCCAGCCCTTGGCGCCGACCAGGCGATTGGTGTTGCTGAAGTTGACGTCGCGGCCCTTGATGTCGAAGACGTCCTTGGTCTCGGTCGTCATGCGCACGATTTCGGGATACTCGGTCGAGGCCTTGGCCATCTTGACCAGGTCGCCGGCATTGGAGCGGTTGTGCGGCGACAGTCCGGTGGGCTCTTCGATCACGGTGTGGGTCATGCCCAGCTGCCGGGTCTTCTTGCGCACGGCGGCCTTGAAGCCGTCATTGCCACCAGGGAAGGTGCGCGCCAGGGAGGCGGCGGCGCGATTGTCCGAAGACATCAAGGCGAGGTGAAGCGCATCGCGACGCGTCAGCTTGGCGCCGACAGCCACGCGCGAGGTGCTGTACTTGAGGCGGTCGACGTCCGCGCTGTCGATCTCGATGATCTCATCCATGTCGAGCTTGGCATCGAGGACGACCATCGCCGTCATCAGCTTGGTGAGCGACGCGATCGGCATCACGGTATCGGCGTTTTTCTCAAGCAAGACCTTGCCGGTATCGTCTTCCACCACGAGCACCGATTGCGAGCCGAACGGCACGGCGAATGCCGCAGCCGAAAAGGTCATCAGGACCGTTGCGAACAGTTTCTTGATCATTCTTTGTCTGGAATCTGGGTTGAAGTTGAACGTCGGGGCGCCAGGCGGCGCAGGATCAACATCTGTCTCTAGGGCAACTAGAGTAAGGACAATATCATCCATCCCAGCTGCATGTCTATGGCGCACAAGCAAATTCCTCTATGGGAAGCCATTTTTTGTCGGAAATGTGACGCCGCCGATTCGCAGGATTAACAACTCATGTCACATAGAAATGTCGAGTGACTAATTTGTGTGCATATCAAACAAAACAGCCCTGCACACGGCAGGGCTGTCGAAATCAGGCGACCTTATTTGGCCTGGTAGATCTTGTCGAATTCGCCGCCATCGTTGAAGTGACGCTTCTGGGCCGCGCTCCAGCCGCCGAAGACCTCGTCCACGGTGAACAGGCTGATCGGCTTGTAGTTGGCCGCATACTTCTTCATGACCGCTTCCGAGCGCACGCGCATGAAATGCCTGGCGCCGATCTCCTGGCCCGCCGGCGAGTACAGGAAGTTCAGGTAGGCGGTGGCGCTCTGGCGGGTCTTGAGGCGATCGACCACCTTGTCGACCACGGCGACCGGCGATTCGGCCAGGATCGACGTGCTTGGGTAGACGACTTCGAAATCGTTGCCGAATTCCTGGCGCACCATGCTCACTTCGTTCTCGAACGTCACCAGCACGTCGCCGATCTGGCGCTGGGTGAAGGTGGTGGTCGCGGCGCGGCCGCCACCGTCCAGGATCGGCACGTTCTTGAAGATCTTGCCGACCAGGTCGCGCGCCTGCGCTTCGTTGCCGCCTTTCTTGATCACCGAGCCCCAGGCCGCCAGGTAGGTATAGCGGCCGTTGCCGGCGGTCTTGGGGTTCGGGATGACGACGGCAACGCCCGGACGCGCCAGGTCTTGCCAGTCGCGCACCTGCTTCGGATTGCCCTTGCGTACCAGGAACACCATGGTCGAGTAATACGGCGCCGCATTGTTCGGAAACTTCTTGGCCCAGTCTTTTGTCACCAAGCCACGATCGGCCAGCATGTCGATGTCGTTGGCCTGGTTCATGGTCACGACCGACGCCGCCAGGCCATCGGCCACGGCGCGCGCCTGCTTGCTCGAGCCGCCGTGCGATTGCTTGATGGTGACGGTCTGGCCGGTCTGCTGCTTGTACGAGGCGATGAAGGCCGGATTGACTTCCTTGTACAGCTCGCGCGCAACGTCGTAGGACACGTTCAGCAGTTCGACGTTGGCCGCACTGGCGTGCAGGGGCAGTGCCCCGCCCAGCGCGAGGGTCAGTGCCAGGATCGAGCGGCGCAGCGTATTCGGAGTGGTGTTGCGCATATGGGTTCTCGCTTATGGAAAGTATGAGTGACAGGGTGGATGTTCCCTAATTCACGCGGCGAACGGAACGATAGTTTCGTCATATGGTTATGCAGAGCCCATTTCAGCAGTCGGGCGTCGCTATTGGCGCGCCTGACAAGCGTGGGCGGCGTTGCTCGTCGTTGCATGGCGCCGCCATGCGGCCTCCTCGCGTCTTGCCCACACTTGCCATGCATCGCCACTAGCTTCCCCCCGACTACTGAATTGGACCCTGGGCGCGTTTGACCGTGCCGCCAGCAGGGTCTCTTACTTTCGGTGTATAGTCGAGGTCGTGCGATGCCGCGTCATCGTTCGTTCATGTCCGTTTCCAATTGATGATTGATGTCCACGCGTATTGAAATCCGCAGGGCTGTCCCTGACGATGCAACGGCTGCCTGCAATCTGCTGCGCCGTTCGATCGAAGAGGGCTGCCGCGCCGACCACCAGGACCAGCCCGGCGTGCTCGGCGCCTGGCTCGGCAACAAGACGCCGGCCAATGTCGTCACCTGGTTTTCCTCGCCCACCAATTATGCGGTGGTCGCCGAGAGCGAAGGCGAGCTGGTCGGCCTGACCCTGTTGACGCAGGCCGGCAAGGTGGCGCTGTGCTACGTGCTGCCGGACGCCTTGCGCTGCGGCGTCGGCCGCGCGCTGCTGGATGCGGTGGAACAGCAGGCGCGCGCCTGGAACATCAGCAAGTTGCATTTGCACAGCCCGGCTGGCGCCAGCATCTTCTTCGAGCGCCATGGCTATATGAATGCCGGGAAAGAAAAAGCCTGCTTCGGCCTCGAATGCGACCTGCTCTGGAAGCGCCTGGATGGCGCCTGCGATCCGGCGGCGCGCAAGCGCTTCTGCAACTGCGGCGAGTAATACTCCGCTCCAGCGTCAACCTGCAACAAAGCGACAACAATTGCACGCTTCGTGAACACTTCTGCATGCTTGTCGGATACGCTATAGTACGCACTCTTGCAATTGTCGAGTAACGGATCCGCACACATGGCTTCACGCAGAGATTTTCTTCACCATAGTGCCCGCCTGGCCGCACTGGGCGCACTCGGCGCGCCGCTGGCCGCTGCCGCCACCGACCTCCAACCGCCTCCCGACCTGTTCGACTCGCAAGCGCTGGACCTCGATTTCTGGGTCAAGCCGCGCACCCTGTCCGTGACCCGTCCGGCCAGCGGCGAACGCGCCAGCGTGCTGTACTGGAAGGATGGCGAAGTGATCGACTCCGCCTACGAGCAGCTGTGCCACCTGCTGCGCGACGTGAACGGCAAGGCCACCGCCAAAATCGATCCCAAGCTGCTCGAGATGCTGTGGAGCACCCAGGCCTTCATCGCCCGCTACGGCCTGCTGCAGCCGCTCGAGATCCTGTCCGGCTACCGTTCGCCGGCATCGAACGCGCGCCTGCGCGAAGCGGGCATCCCGGCCGCGCGCCAGTCGCTGCACATGGTGGGCAAGGCGGCCGACATCCGCATCGCCGGCCTGAACGAGGAAGTGCTCGGCGGCCTGATCAAGAGCTTCCGCGGCGGCGGGGTCGGCTACTACTACCGCTCCGGCCCGCGCGGCGGCTGGATCCATGCGGATACCGGTCTCGAACGCACCTGGAAGGGTTGATTCGTCACGCCGCCGATGCGTGCGAACGTGTCCGATAACTTGCGATAGTATTGTTGTCAAGTGCCGGGGCAGGACGCCCTGGCTGTCCCACGTCTTTCCAAGGAGGCTGTGATGGCAACAATCAACGCACCAACCATGGACCGCCGGTCCATTCCCGACCGCCGGGTCACCGTCCATGCGCGCGAGCGCTCGGCCATGTCCGCCGTCGACTACATCGCGATGGCGCTCCTGATCATCGGTGGCCTCAACTGGGCCATGGTCGGCCTGTTCGACGTCGACATGGTCGCCACGCTGTTCGGTCCCGAGTCCGCGCTGACCCGCATCGTCTACGTGGTGGTGGGCCTGGCCGCGCTGTACTCGATCTATACCACGGCCAAGATGGCCAGCAGCAAGCGGCATTAATTGACGACCCGATCCGTGCGCATTGGCCTGATCTCCGACACGCACGGGCTGCTGCGGCCGCAGGCGCTCGAATTCCTGCGTGGCAGCGATCACATCCTGCACGCCGGCGACATCGTCGGCGCGGACATCCTCGACCAGCTCGCCGGGCTGGCGCCATTGACCGCCGTCCGCGGCAACAATGACCACGGCGACTGGGCGCAAGCCTTGCCCGAGAGCGTCACCCTGGTACTGGGAGGCGTCACCATCCACCTGCTCCACGACCTCAAGGAACTCGCCGTCGATCCGGCCGCGCAAGGCGTGCGCGTGGTCGTGACCGGCCATTCGCACAAGCCCGCCTGCGAAGAACGCGGCGGCGTGCTCTACGTCAACCCGGGCGCCGCCGGACGGCGCCGTTTCACCTTGCCGGTGTCGGTTGGCGAACTGCTGGTCGACGATGGACGGGTGGAGGTCCGGCTGGTCACGCTCGACGTACCGTAAGCAGGCGTTGCCTCACTTCTTCTGTGTCGACAAATAAGCCCGCAAGCCGTGGGTGACGACCATCGGCAACACGCTGGCATGGTCTTCGTCGGCGAACACCTTCAGGCGGGTACGCAGGTGCCGGTAGCCGCGGCCCTTGAGCGCCGCATCGAATTCGCGCAGGTCGGCCACCATGTCGGCATCTTCTTCCGCACGCGAGCGCTTCTTGCCGGGCGCCAGGGTTTCCAGGCTGCCGATGCCGAAGAATACGCTGGCCGGCAAGTCCTTGTTGCGCGCGGCATAGGCTCGTTCGCGCTCGAACATGATGCCGGCGTCGAACCACAGCGAGGGACTGCCGAGGATGTAGTGCTCGAAGCTGCGCGGCGCCTCGAGCATCATCTGCAGGCCGAGCAGGCTGCCGTAGGAGTGGCCGACAAAGATCTTGCGCTTCATGTCGGCGCGGTAGTGCCGGGCGATGAAGGGAAAGACTTCGCCGGTCAGGTAGCGGCCATAGGCCGACGCTTCGCCGAAGGCGGGCGCGCGGCCCTGCATGTCGGAGCGATAGGCATGCTTGCGCGGGGTCGTCGGCGTGTAGTCGCGGCGGCGGCTGAAGACGGCGCCGTCGCCCTTCGCATACGACAGGCCGACGACGATGGCTTCTTCCATGCCTGCATGCCGATTCAGGCGCGACGCGATATTGCGCACCACCGGGAAGGCGTAGTCGGCATCGACCACGAATACGACCGGATAGGCGCGCTTGCTCGTGGCATAGGAATCCGGCAGGGCGATGAAGACCTGGTAGTCGCGCCCGAGGGTGGTGGCGCGGACGTCGCGTACTTCGGTATTGGCCAGGACGTAGGGTGAGGGGGCGGCGGGAGCCGCCGCCACGAGCGCCGAAAGAGAAAACACGCACGCGGCAAGGATTGCTTTCACGCGAAGACCTTTGTTGTTGTCGTGCAAGCATTGTCACACAGCTCGTTGTCTCAGGAAAGCAATGCCGAGGCCGGGCGCGGGTGCCCGAAATCCCTTAAGATAGGGGCCGTTTCATCAACCGCGCAGCACATGACTCTCCAGTCCGACCAACCCCGTTTCAAACCCCGCCCCTGGACGCCCCTCGAGACGCCGCAGGACGTCGAACTCTGGATTGACGAGCACAACGCCGCGATGCGCGAGCTGATCCGGCCGCAAGAGACCGGCGTCGGCATCTGTTTCACGCTGGCCGAGGGCGGCACGGTGCATATGCAGACGACGGAAGACGCGATCGTGCTCGACGTCGACGACGACGCCGCGTGGATCGCGCCACTGATCATGGCCGCCACCGGCGCCGAGCAGCCGCGCGGCCACTACTGGCTGCTGCCGGACGACAGGCTGGTGCAGCTGATCCTCGGCCTGTCGATGCTGGTGCAGAGCACGATGCTGGTGACGGGCCACAACTTCGGTGCGGCCGGTCGCCGCGCCTGGTGATGTCAGCTTCTCGGTCGTTGCCGCCAAGGCGCCCGGCGAGGGCGGGAACGACGCGTCAATCGTGGAGTTTCGCCTGATCGATCATTCTTGCTTCAGTAGGGCAGACCGGTCACGTCGAGCCGCACTTGCCACACGGCGCCGGCGCCCGTGATGTACAGGGTCTTGCCGTCGGCGCCGCCGAAGGCCACGTTGGTGACGTTGGCGTCGGTCCGGATGGTCGCCAATTTTCGGCCCTGCGGCGTGAACACGCGCACGCGCTTCGGTCCATGCTCGGTCACGTACAGGTTGCCGTGGCAGTCGAGCGTCATGCCGTCGCCGTTCTCGATGCCGCGGATGACATCGTGGCCCGCCTGCGGCACGCCGTCCCTGATCGGATAGGCGCGCACCGCGCCGTCGCTCGCGTTCACGTACAGGGTGTCGCCGTTCAGCGAGAGCGCGATCCCGTTCGGATTCTTGCGCGTGCCGTCCACCAGCGTCACGACGCCGTCGGGTGCGATGCGGTAGATGCCGGTCACCGGCTGGCCGCCGGGAGCGGCGGCCTTCTGGTAATCCGGGTCGGTGAAGTAGATGGTGCCGTCGGCCGCGATCGCGATGTCGTTCGGTGAATTGAAGACCTGTCCCTGATAGCGCGTGGCGACCTCCGCACGCTGGCCGGTCGCGACGTCATAGCGCGACATGGCCTTGTACTTGTGGGTTGCGGCGATCAGCGCGCCGCTGGCGTCGACCGCCAGGCCGTTGCTGCCCGCGTCCTCGAGCGCCGTGCTCACCGTGCCGTCGGGCGAGAACTTGCGCACGCGCGAAGGGAACCCTGTGCTGAAGCTGAAGTCCGAGAAGTACAGCGCATCCCTGATCCATACCGGTCCCTCGTACAGCCCCGGCTCGCTGCGCGACGGCTTGATCGCGGCGATCCGTTCTGCCTTGAGCTCACCCGATGGCGGCTTGCCGCTGCAGCTGGCGGGCATGGCGGCAGCGGGCAGGGCGGCAACCACGCTGGCCGCGAGCAGGGCGCGAACGAGGGGAGCGAAGCGGAATGGACGGGATGGGGTCATCAATGTGGTCTCCTTTTATGAATGCCTGGGTTGGCGTGCGCTGTGTTAACGCTACCATTTCAATCGAATCAATTGTATCCTTATTAAGCAATGGTAACCCGGGCCGCTCGACCGGCACGGCATTCGAACGAAAACATTCTGCAAGGAGACCTGAATGATCGACCTGAATCGGCGCGGCCTGGTGATGGCTGCGGGTGGTGTGCTGGCGGCCGGCGCGGTGGGCATGCCGGCCTGGGCCAATCCCGAACGCAAGCTGGGCTATGCGGTCGTCGGCCTGGGCGGTTATGGACTGGGCCGCATCATCCCCCAGTTCAAGGAATGCCGGCACAGCCGCCTGGTGGCGCTGGTCAGCGGCGACCCGGCCAAGGCGAAGAAGGTGGCCGCTGAATATGGCGTGCCCGAACGCGGCATCTATCATTACCAGAACTACGACGGCATCCGTGACAATCCGGACATCGACATCGTCTACATCTGCCTGCCCGTCTTCATGCATGCCGAGTACACGATTCGCGCCGCCCAGGCCGGCAAGCACGTGATGTGCGAAAAACCGATGGCGATCAGCGTGGCGGAATGCGAGCAGATGATCGCCGCCTGCCGCAAGGCCGGCAAGAAGCTGATGCTGGGCTATCGCTCGCGCTTCGAGCCGCACAACGTCGAGGCGATCCGCCTGGCGCGCAGCGGGGCGATCGGCAAGCTGCGCTATTTCCGCTCCGAACACGGGTTCATCGCGCGCGATCCCAATGCCTGGCGCATGAAGAAGGCGCAATCGGGCGGCGGCTCGCTGATGGACATCGGTATCTACGCGCTGCAGGCGGCGCGCTACATGACCGGCGAGGAGCCGGTTGCCGTGTTCGCCAAGGAAACCACCGACCGCAGCGATCCGCGCTTCCGCGAGGTCGAAGACATGATTGACTTCCAGCTCGAATTCCCGTCCGGCGTCATCGGTTCATGCATGTCGATGTACAGCGCCAACCGCAACCAGTTCGTGCTGATGGGCGACAAGGGCCGGATCGAACTGGAACCCGCCACCGCCTACAGCGGCCAGCGCATGTGGGTCGGCGGCGAGCGCAGCGAGAAGACCCTGGTGACGCCGCCGGCGGGGCCGTATGCGAACCAGTGGGTCGGCCAGCTCGACCATATGGCGCAATGCGTGAAGGATAACCGCGAGACCATCGTGCCGGGCGAGGAAGGCTTGCGCGACATCCGCATCATCGAGGCTGTTTACCGCTCGGCGCGAGAACAGAAGCGCATCGCTCTGCGCGGCTAGTCACCGACGCTGGTTTTCGGTTATAAAGTGCCACTGACCGTGGTGCAGGGTAAGAGTCGATGGTTGAGGTAGCAACGAAGGGGCGGCGGCAGCGGTGCATGGCCGCGGGAATGGCGGCAGCCTTGCTTGCCATCGTGCTGCCGGTCGCGCGCGGCGCCGACCTGATGGGCGAGACCAGGGCCCGCGGCGTCTTGCGCATCGCCGTCGAAGGCACGTACCCCCCTTCAATTTCAAGGATCCGAAGACCGGCCACCTGACCGGCTACGACGTCGAGGTGGCGCGCCTGGTTGCCGCTAGGATGAAGCTCAAGCCGCAGTTCGTGTTCACCGAATGGAGCGCCGTCCTGCCGGCCGTAACGTCAGGCAAGGTCGACGCCGCCATCAGCCAGGTGATCATCACGCCCGAGCGCGAGCAGTCCCACGACTTCTCGGTCCCCTATACCTATTCGGGCTTCCAGCTCATCGTGCGCAAGAACGAGCGCGCCAGTTACCGCAGCCTGGCCGACTTGAAGGGGCGCAAGCTGGGCGTGCGCCAGGGCAGCGTGTTCGAGCAGCGGGCGCGGGCGGTGAAGGGGATCGAGGTCAGGACTTACCCGGCCGTGCCCGAGAACCTGCAGGACCTCGCCTTCGGGCGCATCGACGCGTCGCTCGACGACAGCCTGATGGTGAGCTACCTGCTGAAGCATTCGGAATTGCCGATCAAGGCCGGACCACGGGTGGGCGAACCGGTGCGCATCGGCGTGGCTTTTCGCAAGGGTAATCCGGACTTCAAGGCCGCGATCGACAAGATACTGAACGAGGCGCGCGCCGAAGGCACCCTGCGCCGGCTGTCGTTCAAGTGGTTCGGCGTCGACGCCAGCAGCGCCCCGCGCTAGTCGCGGACGACGCACACGGTAACAGGCGCGGCCCGTCTTGCGGGCCGCGCCAACGGTTGTCCGCCGGCGGCCCTGGTGCTGATCTTGCTGCTTACCGGCACTCTGTTGATTGCCGGCACGCTGACCGGCGCGGCTCGCTGCCGATCTCTTTTCGTCCAGTTCGGGGTAATTCGGCGCTTTATCGCCATGTCCTTTGAATCAGACAAATTCAGCAGTCAGTCTGAGATTCATCGGTAGGCCAGCATAATCCCTTGCTGGCGCAGAAGGGACTGCATCTCGCCGAAGATGGCCACCTGCTGCTCGAGCCTGCAGCCGCCGTGGCCTCCGCCCTTGACCGTATGCATTACATTGCAGCAGGCAGGCGGCCTTCACGGCATGCAATCGATGGTGCAGCGTGATGGTCGCCATGGGCGCTCCTTACATGTTCGGATAGTTGGGGCCGCCACCGCCCTCCGGGGTGACCCAGACGATGTTCTGGGTCGGATCCTTGATGTCGCAGGTCTTGCAATGCACGCAGTTCTGGGCATTGATCTGCAGGCGGTCGCCGCCATCCTCGCGCTTGACGAACTCGTACACCCCGGCCGGACAGTAACGCTGTTCCGGACCGGCATACCTGGCCAGGTTGACGTCGACCGGGACGCTCGGATTCTTGAGCGTCAGGTGGACCGGCTCGTCCTCGCGGTGGTTGGTGTTCGAGATGAACACCGACGACAGCTTGTCGAAGGTCAGCTTGCCGTCCGGCTTCGGATAAGCGATCGGCTTGTAGTGCGAAGCCGGCTTCAGGCATTCGTGGTCGGCGTGCTGGTGGTGCAGGGTCCAGGGCGCCTTGCCGCGGAACACGATCTGGTCGATGCCGGTCATGATCGTGCCCAGGACCAGTCCCTTGCTCATCCACGGCTTGAAGTTGCGCGCGATATGCAGCTCTTCGTGCAGCCACGATTTCTCGAATGCTGCCGGGAAGGCGCTCAGCTCGTCGCTCGAGCGTCCTTCGCCCAGCGCCGCGAAGGCGGCTTCGGCGGCCAGCATGCCGGTCTTGAGCGCCGCGTGGCTGCCCTTGATGCGGCTGGTGTTCAGGAAGCCGGCGTCGCAGCCGATGAGAACACCGCCCGGGAACACGGTCTTCGGCAAGGATTGCAGACCCCCAGCGGTGATGGCGCGCGCGCCATACGAAATGCGCTTGCCGCCTTCGAAGAAGCCGCGGATGTCCGGGTGGGTCTTGTATCGCTGGAATTCCTCGTACGGCGACAGATAGGGGTTCTGGTAACCCAGCCCCACCACATAGCCGACCGCGACCAGGTTGTTTTCCAGGTGGTACAGGAAGGAGCCGCCATAGGTATCGTTCGGCAGCGGCCAGCCGGCCGTGTGGATCACCAGGCCCGGCTGGTGCCTGGCCGGATCGATCTCCCACAGCTCCTTGATGCCGATGCCGTAGGTCTGCGGATCCTTGCCCTTGTTCAGGTCATACTTCGCCATCAGCTGGCGGCCCAGGTGGCCGCGCGAACCCTCGGCGAAGAAGGTGTATTTGGCGTGCAGTTCCATGCCGAGCTGGAAGTCCGCGCCCGGCTCGCCGTCGCGGTTGACGCCCATATTGCCGGTCGCCACGCCCTTGACCGAGCCGTCCTCGTTGTACAGGATCTCCGCGGCCGGGAAGCCCGGGAAGATTTCCACGCCCAGGCTTTCGGCCTGCTGGCCCAGCCAGCGCACGACGTTGGCGAGCGAGACGATGTAGTTGCCGTGGTTCTTGAGCGCCGGCGGAATGGCGAACACGGGCGTCGAAAACGATTTGGTTTCGGTCAGGAACATGACACGGTCTTCCGTGACCTGCGTGTTCAGCGGTGCGCCTTTTTCTTTCCAGTCAGGAATCAGTTCGTTTAGCGCACGCGGATCCATCACCGCGCCCGACAGGATGTGGGCGCCCAGTTCGCCGCCTTTCTCCAATACGCAAACCGATACTTCCTGGCCTTTTTCTGCAGCCAGCTGCTTGAGCCGGATCGCCGCGGCCAGGCCGGCAGGGCCGCCGCCGACGATCACGACGTCGTACTCCATGGCTTCGCGCGGTCCGTATTGTTCGATGAGGGTGCTTGTCTCTGTCATGGTTGTCAGGGTGCTCTTAGTAGGCAATCTTGAAAATAGCACGAGTGTGCGGGTTTTTGCTGTTCAATGCAACTTGCGCGCCATTGTAAAGGCAATATTAGATGAGGCAATCTAATACTGGACATTTGTGGGATGATGATGCTTTCGCAATCAGCCAGGTTCGTGGCCGGCATGACAGCATTGGGGAGCGGGACGTGGGAATCGAAGTCAATTTCGAAGGAAAGATCGCGATGGTCACCGGCGCGTCAAGCGGACTCGGCGCGCGCTTCGCGAAGGCGCTGGCCGGGGCCGGAGCGCAGGTCGTGCTGGCCTCGCGCCGGGTCGAGCGCTTGAAGGAATTGCGCGCCGAGATCGAGGCCGATGGCGGGGCCGCGCACGTGGTGCGCCTCGACGTGACCGACCTCGGCAGCATCAAGGCGGCGATCGCGCACGCCGAGACCGAGGCGGGGCCGATCGACATCCTGGTCAATAATTCCGGCGTCTCGTCAACCCAGCGTCTGCTGGATGTCGGCGAAGACGACTATGGCTATATCATGGACACCAATCTGCGCGGCGCCTTCTTCATGGCGCAGCAGACGGCCAAGCGCATGATCGCGCGCGCCAAGGGCGACCCGCGCAAGCAGCATCGCATCGTCAACATCGCCTCGGTCGCCGGCCTGCGCGTGTTGCCGCAGATCGGCGTGTATTGCATGAGCAAGGCCGGCGTGGTGCAAATGACCAAGGCGATGGCGGTGGAGTGGGGCAAATACGGGATCAACGTCAATGCGATTTGTCCCGGCTACATCGCCACCGATTCGAACGAGGATTATTTCAACACCGAACCAGGCCGCAAGCTGATCGAGATGTTGCCGCGCAAGCGGCCGGGCAAGCCGGAAGACCTCGACGGGCTCCTGCTGCTGCTGGCGGCGGAAGAAGCCCATTTCATCAATGGCGCCATCATCACGGCCGATGACGGGATGACGGCGCAGTAATTTTTTGGGAAGCAGAGACAGGGAATGAGTAGCAAGAAGCTGGTTCACACCATGCGCATGCCGATCCGCTGGGGCGATATGGACGCCATGGGGCATGTCAATAACACGAATTATTTCCGTTACATCGAGTCGGCCCGCATCGCCTGGCTGGAACAGGTGGGCGGCCTGCCGGATTCGCGCGCCGAAGGACCGGTGATCGTCAATGCATCGATGAACTTCCTCAAGCAATTGACCTATCCGGGAGAGATCGAGATACGCACCTTCGTGGCGCCACCGGGACGCTCGAGCGTCGAAGTGTCGCACGAGATCCGCCTGGTCGGAGCGGACGGCGCACCGGGGGACCTGCATGCCGACGGCGTGGCCAAGGTGGTGTGGGTCGACTTCAAGCTCGGCAAGTCGGCGCCGTTGCCGGAATCCCTGCGCGCCGGGCTGCCGGCTGAATAAACCGGGCGCGACCGCGCACGATCATCTGCCACTGTTGCGCTCGCCATCGTGGCGACGCTCCGATGCAAGCACGTGTGACCGAACCCGTGCACCACACCTCGAATCAGATCATTCTCCGTTCAGCCGTTCGATGACATGCCGCCGTGCATGTCATCCACGCTCGATATGGCGTCATCCGATATTTGTTCGATATCTCCTTGTCGCTTATTGACGAATGCCGCTGTGCATAACTTTCTATAAGCTGTGGTGATGATGGCATGTCGCGTAGAAACTCTGTTTCCTCGGGCGCATCAATCAATATCAAGTCTACATTTTTTAGCCTAGTTCAATTTCTTAGTGGGAAAACTCTTTGTTTATATGAGTTGATGAAATAGCCAACAGAAAATATTTTCCTGAAGTGATGGAACTCATTGGCCATTGGAAACCTCCAACGACCTCATTTCATCATTGTGTAAGGAAAGATTCTGTGAACAATTCCACTCGACTCCAGCCGAAAGCCAAACTCATGGTGCTTGCCCCTGCGTTTGCCGTGCTTGCCGCATGTGGCGGTGGCGGGGATCCTGCCGCGTTTGATCCGGCCAGTGTTTCTTTGGCTGAAGTAGAAGCTCCAGTTCGTCCCGCCGATTATGCCCCCGACACCACTGCCACTACCGCAGCCGATGCGCCCGCCACCGACGCCATGCCGGACGCGAACTCCGCCGATGGCGCCGCCGCGACCGCCGCCCCTGCCACCACGACCGACGCCCCCAGTGGAAACAAGTCCCTGGCAAGCGTGACTGCCGTGGGTGCCAGAGATCCTCTCAAGCAACCGTTTGCCAGCAACAGTATCTGGAACATGCCCATCGGTAGCGATGCGCGGTTCGTGCGCGCCAACCTGAATTCGCGACCGGGCAATAATATTTGGGCACAAATGCCTGGCATCGACGATGAGAAAATCATCCTCAAGCCAACCGCGCCGCTGGTCAACATCAACTACAGCAATGCCGCCTGGACCGGCCGGAATCGTTGCAGCGCGACGGGCGGCCTGATGTACCAGGTGCCGATGCCCAGCAATTACATCATTCCCAACACCAACAAGAACAGCTCGGCCGTGTTCCTGATGAGGGATGGCCGCACGCTGGTGCAAACCCAGCCGCTGGCGCGCTGCACCGCCGGAGGACCGGCCACATCCTTTGCCAAGTTCACCAATGTCGACCTGTACGGTTCAGGCATTACCGGAGCGCACGGCGGCTCGGGCCTGTCGGCCATCGGCGGCAGCATCCGCCTCGGTGAGTTGCGTCCTGGTAGCTCGACCGGTCCGCGCCACGCGCTGAAGGTCAATGTGTATGCCAAGGAAGCGCTGTACCGGTGCACGACGCGCAGCGCCTGCTCGCGCTGGCCGGCAACGACCTCGGACAGCTATGCGGTCGGCTGGTACGGCAGCGCCACCGGCAACCGCAACACCGCCATGAAGATGGGCGCCTTGCTGGCAATTCCCGGCACTACCTCGATCACGTCGCTGGGCCTGGAAACCACGCCGGCCAAACAACTGGCCTGGACGCTGCAGAACTATGGCGCCTACATCGTCGACGACACCTATGCGCCCGGTTTCGACATCAGCGCCGAAGACGGTCCGGACGGCTCGAAACGCGCCGAATTCCGGCGCGACTGGGGCTTCGACATGAATCAGAAGGTCCAGGGCAATACCGCCTGGGTGCGTGACATCCAGCGCCTGATGAGGGCGCTGAGCGTGGTCGACAACAATAGCCCGACCAGCATCGGTGGCGGCGGCACCCCGCGCCAGCCACTGGCGCCTGCGATCGCACCATAAGTTCCTCGCAAGAGCACGAGCCGCCGCATCAAAATGCGGCGGCTTTTCATGGCCGTCGTTCATGATAGTGATCACTTTGCTGATTATAATATCCGCCGCCGAATATGCTAATGTCGAATTATTGTAATCAATGAATTAAGAAAGCTGTGCGTGGCTGATAGGCCTTCGTCAAGCTGTTTCGTGAAAAATCTCACGCCCCAACTCCCATGGGGCTGGGCGGATCGGCGATCTTGTCGCTGTGAATCCAATGAGGAATAGTAAAACCATGCTCGTCAGCGATATATTTTTATTGCTCATGCATGGTTTGATATTCATCACGCCCCGCCGATCGCAAAAAAATAGAATTTCAATGTAAATTCATTTCATGCAGAGGGCGGTAACAAAATGGGCATTGAAAACACCACCGCTCATGCGATTCCAACCAGTTTCTTGAAAGAAGGAAATTTGCCTTTTGCATTGCATGCAGAAAAGACCAACGTTTCCAGCCGTTTTTACGAAAATGCCATTCCTGACTTTGCGGAAGCGGTCCTCGAGCGCCTCTATGCCAATATCTATTGCACACTGACCCGGATCGGCATCTACGAACGGCTCGACGACATCCACACCTTCGCTGCCGCCGACGAGCATGACATTGTCCTGCTCATCCTGTTCCGGATCGATCGCGACACGGTCCGCATGGTCAACCAGCAGGTCGCCCTGAGCGCGGGCGACCTCGCTTACTTCGCCGCCAACGTGTTTTACCGCTACCCGTCGGCAAGGCGCATCGAAGGCTATGCGCTCGACACGCGCATCGATGCGTCCACGTTCGCCTTTCCCGTCCAGGTCCTGCCCCAGCTCGAAGAAAACGTGGTCCAGCTTCCGCCCAGCGCGGACGCCTATATGCGGCAGCTGGGCAAGAGCACCAGGGAGCTGATGCGGCGCAGCATGCGCAAGTGCGCAGCGCACTTTCCCTCCTGTCGTTTCGACGTGCTGTCGACGCACCAGATCACCCCGCGCCATGTACGCGAACTGGTCCACCTGACCGACCAGCGGATGGGAGCGCGCAATGCCGCGCCGTATGTCGCCAATACCGACATCGACCGCATGGTGAGGCTGGCGCACAGCCACGGCTACCTTGGCATCATGCTGATCGACGAGCGCATCGTGGCGGCCAGCCTCTACTTCAAGGTCGGGACGCGCCACTTCCTGCACCTGGTCGGCCACGATCCACGTTTCGATGCCTACCGGCTAGGCCGCCAGGTGACCCTGCAGACCATCTTCCATGCCATCGCGATGGGCGGCCGCGAACTGTGGATGATGGGTGGGCATCACGGCTGGAAGTCGCATTTCCTGGCGCGCCGCACGCTGCTCGGCAGCGTGACGATCTACCGTTCCCGCGCTGCGGCGCTCGTCTGCTGGCGCACCTTGTTGCGCAACGCGGCGCGCTCCCGGCTGCACGACCTCCGGCTTCTCATGGGCGAGGCGCAGGCGCGGGACGGCGCGGGCAGCAGGCTCCTCGGCCATTGGGTTGCCGCGCTGCGCCACTCCAAAAAAGGCCTGCGACGCCTGCGCTTCCTGCTGGCGGGGGGAGCCAGCAAGCCGTGCTTCCGGCGCGAAGAGGGCGACACGGATGCCTGACGGCCTGCGGACCATGAAGATGGGCGCGGTGCGGCCCGGCGCACAACCTGCCAGGCGCTTGTCACCTGCCAGCATCGGTTCCTGGATCAAGACGACATGGTGGAACTATGAATGATCGATTCGACAATCGACTCGACCTGGCAACCGGTGCGGCGCCGCAAGACGCGGTGCTCGTCAGGCGACCCTTTCCGCCGTCCCTGCGCGCCCTGCTTGAGACATGCCACGAGAACGTGTTCTGCACCGAGGCGCGCTGCGTGGCGTTCCCGGCCGACGCCGAGGTGGCGTGCCATGTCGCGTTGCGCGACGGCGTTCCCGTCACGGGCGTGCTGTACCGCCGCGAAGGGGGCGCGATCACGGTGCTGAGCGAACTGTTCGCCATCGGAGGCGGCGCGCTCGAACAGATGGTGCGCTGCCTGTTCGGGCGGCACGAGGGCGTCCATTTCATCCATTTCCCGGCGGTGCAGACGCCGCCCTGGCCACTGCCGTTTCCGTGCCAGCGCTACGGCGCCACCGAAGACCTCGTGATCTCGCTGCCGGGCACGCCCTCGGCCTATCTCGCCAGCCTCGGACGAAATACCCGGGCGGCGATCCGGCGCGCCCAGCGGATGGTCGCGCAGCAGGCGCCAGACCTCGCGTTTTCCTTCCACGGCCCCGATACCATCGACCCGGCCGATATCGCCGCCCTGGTCGACCTCAACTGCCTGCGCCTGGCGCACAAGAAACAGTCCCCGAGCCACACGGCGGACTCGCTGGCCATGCTGGAGAGCATGCTTGGCGCGTATGGATGCGTCCTGTTCGCCCGCAGCGGCGGACGTATCCGCGCCGGCGTGGCGTGCACCCATGTGGGCGGGCATGCCTATATGCACGTGATCGCGCACGACCCCGGGTTCGACCAGGCCCGGCTCGGCCTGCTGTGCTGCTACCTGAGCATCTGCGAGTCGATCCGGCGCGGCATGCGCGAGTATCACCTGCTCTCCGGCCGCTACGACTACAAGCGCCGGCTGCGCGGGCAGCAGCGCGACTTCGACCGCATCGTCGTGTATCGCTCGCTGGCTTCGGTCATGGCGAGCCTGCCGACCTACGCCCGCACCCTGGTGCGCGGGCGGGGGCGCCAGGCAAAACAGCGCATTGCGTCCTGGAGGCGATCGTGGAAATCCTAGATATCGGCCGGCCCCTGACCGAACGGGAGCGCACCGGCCCGCCCGAACAGCTGCCATTGCTCTGGGACGAGGCGGAGGCGCCGGCGCCAGCACACGCGGCGCCACGCGCGGCGAGCGAGCGCGATGCCGTTATCGAACGCGAGACGCGGCGCGCCAAGACGGTGCTGCTGACCCTGCTCGGCGCGATCCTGCTGGCGTCTCACTTCCTGTGACACGAGGGCGCACACATGCCTGGAGCGACAGCCATGAACCGTGAAAAGAAGATCGTGATGCTCGGTACCCATGTCGATGGCTGCGGCGGCATCGCGTCGGTCATCGCGGTGTACCGGGCCGCGGGGCTGCTCGCGCGGCGCGACATCGTCTACCTTCCGACGCATCGCACCGGGCCGGGACGGGCCAAGGTCCACCTGTTCGCGCTGGCCCTGCTGGCCACGCTCCGCCTCCTGGCCAGGGGCGAGGTCGCGCTGCTGCACATTCACGTGGCCATCAACGCCAGCTTCTGGCGCAAGTATGTCTTCTTCCTGCTGGGTCATTTTTGCCGGGTGCCGGTCGCGCTGCACCTGCACGCGGGGCGTTACCCGGACTACTACCGCAACGGGTGCGGCCCGCTGGCCCGCCTGCTGATGCGCTTCGCCTTCGACCGGGCGCGGGCTGTCGTCGTCGTCTCGGGCGAACTGCAGGCCTGGGTGCGCACCGTCTCGTCCCAGGACCGCGTCGTCGTCCTGCACAACCCGGTGCTGCTGCCGCAGCGCGCGCATGGGGGCGCGCATGGCGCCCGGACAGCGCCCGCGCGCGCGCCGGCGACCTTGCTCTTCCTTGGCCATCTCGAGGCTGGCAAGGGCTGCCACGACCTGCTGCGCGCGATGCGCGCGATCGTCGCCGCCGTGCCGCAGGCGCGGCTGCTGCTGTGCGGCGACGGGCAGCGCGACGAGGCGCGCGCACTCATCGCGGCCCTCGGACTGCAGGCCAACGTCGACTTGCCGGGCTGGGTCAACGCAGGCGAACGCGCGGCGCTGCTCGACGCGGCGACCGTCTTCGTGCTGCCGTCGCACGCCGAAGGCTTGCCGATGAGCCTGCTCGAGGCGATGGCGCATGGCGTCCCGGTCGTTGCCACGGCCGTCGGCGGCATCCCGGAGGCGGTACGCGATGGGGTGGAGGGCGTGCTGGTCGCGCCCGGCGACACCACGGCGCTCGCCGACGCGGTGCTCGGCCTGCTGGCCGACCCGGCCGCCTGCCTGCGCCTGGGTGCGGCCGGCCGCGAGCGGGTCCGGACGGAGTTCTCCAGCACGCGGATGATCGCCACGCTGGAAGACCTGTACGAGAAGCTGGCGGCCAGGGAGGCGCGCCGGCCCGGCAGGCGCGAACGCTTCGACGAGAAAATCGGCTGACCGGGCCGCGCATCACGGGGGGAATCCATGAAGATATGGTTCGATCTATCCAATTCGCCGCACATCAATATGTTCCGCACGATGATCGGCGACTTGCAGCGGTCGCACGAGGTCATCGTCACCAGCCGCCCGCTGGCCAATACCGAGGACCTGCTGCGCATGCACCGCATTCCGCACACGACGGTGGGCGTGCACTATGGGCGCTCCCTGATCGGCAAGACCTTTGGCTTCCCGATCCGCATCGCGCAGCTGGTGCGCTTCCTGCGCCGGCGCGGGGTCGAAGTGGCGGTGTCGCAAAGCTCTTTCCACTCGCCGGTCGTGGCCCGGCTGCTGGGAATCCGGTCGGTCTACCTGAACGACAACGAGCATGCGGCCGGCAACGTGCCGGCCTTCGCCTGCGCCGACCGGATCATGGTGCCGGAATTCCTCACGGCCCGGAACCTCAGGCGCCAGGGTGCGTCGCTGGCCAAGGTGGAGCGCTATCCCGGCGTGAAGGAGGGCATCTACCTGTGGGAATATGCGCAGCGCTGCAGGGCCCCGACGGCGGCGCCGGCGCGCGTGCGCCGCTCGCAGGCGCCGCCGCGCATCTTCGTCCGCCCCGAGCCCTGGACGGCCCAGTATTACCGGGGGCCGAGGAACTTTCTGGACGACGTCATCGGCGCACTGCAGCACCGGGCCAGCGTCACCGTGCTGCCGCGCTCACGCGAGCAGTACCAGCATTACGCCGGCGCGGCATTCAGGGCTTGCCGCACCCTGTCCGGCGTGATCGACATCGAGACCATCGCCGGCCAATGCGACCTGTTCATCGGCGCGGGGGGCACCATGACGCGCGAGATGGCCGTGCTGGGCGTGCCCACCATCTCGGTCTACCAGGACGCGCTGCTCGATGTCGACCGCTACCTGATCGCCGAGGGCGCCTGCGCCCATCTGCCGGCGCTCACCGGGCAGGACGCCCTGGACTACCTGGCCTCGCGCGAGCGGGCCGCCCCCAATGCCGGCCTGCTCGCCAAGGGGCGCGCCGCCTACGACATGATCAAGCACGAGGTGACCCATGCACACGCCTGACACGCCCCCCATCCGCATCGCCATCGCCGGCCTGGGCAAGATGGGCCTGTCGCACCAGGCCCTTGTCAACGCCCATCCCCACCTGGAACTGGTCGCCGTCTGCGATCCCGCGACCTACCTGCTGGACATCATCGGCCGCTGTACCGGGGTGGCCACCTACAGCGACTATGCGCGCATGCTCGAGCGCGAGCGGCTCGATGCGGTGCTGGTCGCCACGCCATCGCGGCTGCACGCGCGGATGGTGCACGCGGCGCTCGAGCACGGACTCGACGTGTTCTGCGAAAAGCCGTTCTGCCTGGACGTCGAGGAAGGCGCGCGCCTGGTGGCGCTGGCCGCCGCGCGCGGCGCGGTGACCCAGGTCGGCTACCACAACCGCTTCCTGGGCACCTTCGAGGAGGTCCGGCGCCTGCTCGACGTGGACGTGATCGGGCGCGTGCATCACGCGCGCGTCGACTGCTATGGCCCGGTGGTGCTGCGCCCGAAGGGCGCCACCTGGCGCAGCAGCCGCAACGAGGGCGGCGGCTGCCTGTACGACTACGCATGCCACGGCATCGACCTGCTCAATTTCACGGTCGGCCCGCCCACCGGCGTATCCGGTTCGATCCTCAGCAGCGTCTTTTCCGCGTCGGCCGATGACGAGGTGTATGCCAACCTGTCTTATGCCGACGGCAAGACCGCGCAACTGTCCGCCAACTGGAGCGACGACAGCCACCGCAAGATGTCGACCACGCTCGTGTTGTGGGGCACCAACGGCAAGATCGAGGCCAGCCGCCAGGAACTGCACATCCATCTGCGCACGCCGGTGGCGGCCCGTCCCGACCTGTCGGCCGGCTGGAACGTCCGCTATACCACCGACCTGACCAGGCCGGTGTGGTTCTACCTGCGTGGCGAGGAATATTCGGCCCAGATCGACTATTTCGCCGAATCGATCCGGCAGCGCCGGGTCGACAGCCACTGCGGCCTGGCCGCGGGCCTGGCCACCGACATCGTGGCCGACATGATCCGGCGCGACGCCGCCAGCGCGGCCGGCGCCCGCGCCGACACCGTCACCGGCGCCGCGACGGACCTGGCGAGTGCGGGCGGCGTCCCGGGGCGCTGGGGAAGGCTGCGCGACGCAGTGCTGAGTTCGCCCGAAACGATCATGAAGGCATTGAAAGGGAGCCCTTGATGGACCGTATTCTATTTGGAGACAACCAGTTTTTCGGCATCAACCACATGTCGGACGAGCATGCCCGCGCCCAGAGCATGCAGTTCCAGAGCAACAAGGCGGTCATGGCGATGCTCGACGGCGTCCTGGAAGAGGGCATCGAGGTGCTGATGTGCACCACCCATGAGCGGGTCGCCGCGATCTGCGAGGCCATCCGCGCGCAGCCGGCGCGCTACCGCCAGTTGAAAATCTATCCCTGCATGCCTTACGCGCACAAGTATGCCAACGCGGTGTCCGAGCTGGGCATCATCGAAACGGTCCGCAAGTTCCTGCCGGATGAATCACCGCTGACGGTGGCGGTCATGAGCGGCATCGCCGTGGCGCGGCGCGATGTCGACGCCCTGATCCGGCGTCTGATCGACGCCGAAATGAAGATGTTCGCGGCGATCCCGACACCGGTGATCTTCCTGCAGAACGTGGTCACCGACCTGGCGCTGGGCCTCGGCTTCCATGACGCGCTGCTTACCTTCCACGACCATGTGCGCGAGCGCTACGGGGCTGAGCCCGGCTTCATCACCATGAACCTGCCGCGGCTGCTCGAGGCACTCGACGCCGTGGGCATCGACAACCCGATCGTCTGCGCCAACGTCAACAAGATCGGCTTTCGCATGTGCGGCGGCTTGCCGGCCTACGAGGAAACCGTCGCTACGCGCAAGTTCCGCGCGGTGGCGATGTCGGTGTTCGCGTCCGGCGCGATCCCGGCCGAGGAAGCGATCGAGTACGTCTGTGGCCAGCCGCGCATCGAATCGATCGTGTTCGGCGCCTCCAGCCTGGGCAAGGTGCGCCATACCAAATACCTGATCGACCACTATACGGCGCTGGGAAGGGGCGAGCCATGCAGCGTGCGGGTGCAGTGAAGCGGCTGCGCGTCGGCCTGTTGCTCGAGACGCGCGCGAGCGACGCCTATGCGGCGGCCCTGTGCGACTGGCTGGTGGAGAGCCGCGACCTCGAGCTGGCGCTGGTGCTGGTGTCTGACGGAGCGGCGCCTGGCCGGGCCGGGCGCAAGCGCCACCCGGCGGCCCAGGGGCGGACTGCGCCGCACACTGCGCCGCACACTGCGCCGCGAATTGCGCCGCGGATACCGCTGCTGTTTGCCGGCGTGATGGCCATCGAGCGACAGTTGCTGCGCCACTACGAGGCGCACCGCATGCACCTGGACGTGGTCGACGTGGCCGCCCTTGCCGCTGCGCGCCGGGTGCCGGTGCGCAGCGTGGCGCTGCCCGGCCTGGCGTCCGCCGCGGCGCCCGCTGCGGCGTCCGATGTGCTTGCGGATGCGGCGCCCGGGCCGGCGCTCCCGGCGATCTCGTATGCCGAGCTGGCCGGCCTGGAACTGGACCTGCTGGTGTGCTGCGATGGCGTCGCGTGCGACGAGCGTCTGGGCCGCGTGGCGCGCCTCGGCGCGATCGGCATCGACTACCGGCGCGACCAGATCGCCGGCAGCGCGCCCATCGGCTTCTGGGAAACCTACCACCGCGCGCGCAAGACCGGATTCGCCATCGTCCGGCTGGGACGGGCAGGGGAGGCGGGCCAGGTCCTGGTCGAGGGAGCGTTCCGCACCAAGTATGCCTTCCTGCTCAACCAGGCGCACCTGTTCTGCAAGGCGCATGCCCAGCTGCGCAGGCTGCTGGGCGACGTGGCCGCGACGGGCGCGCTGCCGGCCGCGCGCGACCCGGTTCCCTACTCGGGATGCTGCCCGGCGCAGCCGGACAGCCTGCATGCGCTGCTGTACACGCTCAAGCTGGCCGCGCGCCTCGGCATGCGCGGCGCGCGGCGCATGCTCGGCATCCGTCACAAATGGACGCTGTCGGTGACCCGCTCGGGATGGCGCAACGCCGCTCTGTGGCGCGGCGTGCCGGTGGCGGCGCCGGACGGGCATTTCTGGGCCGATCCCTTCCTGCGCGTCCATGCCGGAAGGGTGTACTGCTTCGTCGAAGACTATGTGTATGCCACCAATCGCGCGCATATCTCGGTGCTCGAGATTACCAAGGCCGACGTCAAGTGCCTCGGCGTGGCGCTGCAGGAGGGTTTCCACCTGTCGTTTCCCTTCCTGTTCGAATACGGGGGGCATCTCTATATGTGCCCCGAGACCTCCGAGAGCAACCAGATCCGCATCTACAAATGCGACGAGTTCCCGCTGCGCTGGTCGCTCGATTCGGTCGCCGTCGACGGCATCTCGGCCGCCGACTCGATGTTCTTCGAACACCGCGGACGCTGGTGGCTCCTCACCAGCATCGACCGCTCGGGCCTGAACGACCACTGTTCCGAGCTGTGCCTGTTCCATGCGCCCGATCCGCTCGGCGGAGCTTGGACGCCGCACCCCATGAACCCGCTCTACATCGATACCGACATGGGGCGCAATGCCGGCCTGATCGTGGACGAGGGACGCATCTACCGCGCCGCCCAGCGCCAGGGGTTCGACCAGTACGGCGAAGGCCTGGCCCTGTACGAGATCGTCGAGCTCGACGAGACCAGGTATTCCGAGCGCAAGGTCACCGACATCCGCCACGATTACCTGCAGCGCTCGCTCGGCAGTCACCATATCTCGTCGGACGGCAACGTGACCGTGGTCGATTTCAAGACCCATTGCTTCGCTCCCTGAAGGGCCGACCCGGCGACGACCCGACGAGAACCCCCATGAGCGATCCGATCCTGCCACCGCTGTCGCCGCCACCGTCGCCATCGATCCCGGCAGCCGTTGCGTGTCCGCCCGCCGCGGCCCGTCCGGCCGAGTCGGTGCTGGTGTACCTGGCCTGCCTGGGGGCGGCGCTGGCGGTCGGCATGGCGTGCGGGCTGCTCGGCGGCGTGCGCGCCGCCGCCGTCTTCGGCGCCGGCGTGCTGGCGCTGCTCGGCATGCGCGATTTCCGGGTCCTGGCCGTGGCGGCGGCCTTCCTGCTGCCCTATGTGCCGACCTGGTTCCTGTCCGAAGGCGTGGCCGGCGTGTCCGGCCAGCGCATCGTCGGCCTGGTGATGCTGCTCGCCCTGGTGTCGGTCGCCTGCGGCCATGCGCTCGACCCCTGGCGCATCCGTTATCCCCGCTGGCGGCCGGCCTTCCTGGCCTATGTCGCCGTGTTCGTGTTCGCCGCCCTCAACGGGGCCGGGTCGGCAAGCGCCATCCCGGAGTATTTCAGGGTGCTCGAGGTGGTGCGTGAAACGACGCCGCTGGGCTACCTCAGGGTGAGCCTGTTCGCCCCCGCGCTGATCATCGCCGGCTGTGCGATCGCGGGCCTGCTGGCGGCGAACGTGCACGATCCGCGCTGGATCCTGCTGCCGGTGCTGTCGTCGGCGGTGCTGCTGGCGGCGCTGGTCTGTGTGTTCGCGCTGCTCGGCGCCAGCGCCGGCGCCGACCTGGCGCAGCAGGAATCGCGGCGCTCCCTGTCGGTGCTGGGCCTGCATGCGAACGAGCTCGGCCTGCTGCTGAACATGGCGCTCGCGCTCGCGATCTGCGCCCTCGGGACGTCCAGGCGCGCCGTGGCCCGGATCGCGCTGGCGCTGGCCTGCCTGGTGCTGATGGCGGGCATCCTGATGACATTCTCGCGCGGCGCCTTCCTCGGGCTGGCGGTGGTGATCCTGTATGCGCTGGCGACCGCGCGCGGCCGCAGCTGGCTGCTGTGGGGACTGGTCGCATTGGCGCTGGTCGTGGCGCTGTCGTCCGATTCGCTGGCGCAGCGCGCCTTGCACGGCGTCGGCGGCGGCGACCTCGACTTTCTCAGCTCGGGCCGGATCGACGCCATCTGGCTGCCGCTCATTCCAGAAATACTCGACCACCCGATCCTGGGCGCTGGCCACGCATCGATCCTGTGGTCGCAGGCGGCGCAGGCGCGCACGATTTTGCCGGTGAGCCACCCGCACAGCGCCTACCTGGCCTCGCTGCTCGACGTCGGCATCGTCGGCAGCGTGCTGACCGCGCTGTTCTTCGCCCATGCCTGGCGGCTGCTGCGGCGCGCGGCGCGCCAGGCCGCCCGACTCGCCCAGGGGGCGCTGGCCGGGTTCTTCGGTGGCGGCGCGGCCTGCATCCTGCTGCTGCTGGTCCAGGGCCTGACCGACGACAGCTTCATGCCGGCGTTCACGCATGTGTATTTCTGGCTGTGCTACGGCGCGGCGGTCGGGACCCTGGCCCGTGCGCCGTCCGCGCAGGCGGCGGGCGCCACGGCGCGGGGCCGGCCCGCAGCGGGGGAGGCCTCATGAAAGTCTGTTTCGTCGGCATGGACAACCTGCCGGTGCTGGCCGAAGAATTCAATATGCACGGGATTGGCGGCGAGCAGGTCCAGCAGACGCTGCTGGCCGGCGCACTGGTGCGGCGCGGCATCGAGGTCAGCATGGTCGTGTTCGACTACGGCCAGGCCGACCGCCGCAGCTGGTCGGGCATCGTCACCCACCGCGCGTTCCGCCAGGCGGCCGGACTGCCGGTGCTGCGCTTCGTGTATCCACGCTGGATCAAGACCTGGCGCGCGCTGCGGCGCGCCGATGCCGACGTGTACTACCTGAGCTGCGCCGGCATGCAGCTGGGGCTGGTGGCGCTGTTCTGCCGTCTCCACGGTCGCAAGCTGGTGTTCCGGGTCGCGCACGACAGCGACTGTGAGCCGGATGCGCTCCTGATCAAGTACCGGCGCGACCGCAAGCTGTACGAATACGGTTTGCGGCGGGCGCACCTCGTGCTGGTCCAGACGCAGCGCCAGCGCGCCGCCATGCTGCAGAACTATCGGCGCCACAGCACCGTCGCGCGCATGCTGGTGCAGCCGGCGGCGCAGCCGGTGGAACGCGATATCGACGTGCTGTGGGTGAACAACCTGCGCCAGTTCAAGCGTCCCGACCTGCTGCTCGAGCTCGCGCGCCGCCTGCCGCGGCTGCGTTTCTGCATGATCGGGGGAGAGCAGCCCGGCGCCGCCGAACTGTACGCCGGCATCGCGGCGCAGGCCGCACAGCTGCCGAACCTGTCCTTCAGCGGCCGCGTGCCGTACCACAGGATGGCCGGGCGCTACGCGGCGGCGCGCGTGTTCGTCAATACCTCGGACAGCGAAGGTTTCCCCAACTCCTACCTGCAGGCGTGGATCCACGGCACGCCCACGGTCGCCTTCTTCGACCCCGACGGCGTGATTGCCCGCGAAGGACTCGGCCATGCGGCAACCACGCTCGACGACATGGCGGCGCAGGTCGCCGCGCTGGCCGCGGGCGGCGCCGACTGGCACGCGCGCAGCGCGCGCTGCCGCGCCTACATGGAGCGGCATTATGCCGAGCAGGACGTGCTCGGCCCCTATCTGGATGGACTCGAGGAGGTCTGCCATGGAACAAGCAACTGAACGGCCGCTGCAGGTGATGTTCCTGGTCGTGTCGGCCAGCGTCGGCGGGGCCGAGACCCATGCGGTGACGCTGGCGCAGGCGCTCGACCAGCGCCGCTTCTCGGTGTCGCTGGTCTACCTGAAGGACGAGGCCGAGATCCCCGGCGCCTTCGACGACGAGCATTGCCGGGTGTCGGCGTTTTGCCTGAACGCCCGCAACAAGCTCGACCTGGGAGCGGTGCGCCGGCTGGCGGACTATGCGGCAGAGCGCCAGGTCGACATTATCGTCTGCGCCAACCCGTATCCGCTGATCTATGCATGGGCGGTGCGGCTGCTGTCGCGCAAACGCCTGCGTGTGGTCGAGATCCTGCATTCGACCGAGCCGTTCACGCGGCGCGCCTGGCTGCAGATGGTTCTGTACCGGCCCCTGATGTGGATGTCGGACCTGCTGGTCTTCGTCTGCAAGAACCAGCGCTCGTACTGGGAAACCCAGCGGGTGCGGGCGCGCAGTTCCCAGGTAGTGCACAACGGCGTGGACCTCGGCCGCTTCAGGAACGACTTCGGACCGGCGCAGATCTGCGCCTTCCGCCGCCTGAACGGCTTCGCGGACCACGACTACGTGGTCGGGATCTGCGGGATCCTGCGCCAGGAGAAAGGGCACCAGGACCTATTGCGCGCGCTCCACATGGCGCACGCTGCCGGCACCTGCGCAAAGTGCCTGATGATCGGCGACGGGCCGATGCGGCCGGCGATCGAGTCCACCATCGAGCGCCTGTGCCTGACCGGAGATGTCGCGATCACGGGCGTGCTGGCCGACGTGCGGCTGGCCATCGCCTCGTGCGACGTGATCGTGGTGCCCTCGCACAACGAGACGTTTTCGATCGCGGCGCTCGAGGCGATGGCCCTGGGCAAGCCCCTGATCATGGCCGACGTGGGCGGCGCGTCGGAGCAGGTCGAGCATTCGGGCAATGGCTATCTGTATCCGAAGGCCGACGTGGCCGCGCTGTCCGACCGCATCCTGCGCATGGCCGATCCCGGCTGCCGCAACGCGTTCGGCGCCGCCAGCCTGCGCAAGGTGATCCGCGAATTCTCGCTGACGCGGATGGTGGACGCCTATGCGCGCGAACTCATCGACCTGGCGCGCCACTGACATGGGACGCGCCGGTCCAGCCATGGGAGTGAGCCGGTCGGCGGCGTTCCTGACCGCCGGCGGCATGGTCGAGTTCGCCTTGCAGTTCCTGCTGCCGGTAATCCTGGTGCGCCAGCTCGACCCTGATGGCTTCGGCCAGTACCGCTACCTGACCTTGATGCTGGGCACGGCGCTGGCGCTGGCGCCGGCCTTCATGCCGCAGGCGCTGTACTACTTCCTCCCGCGCGCCGGCGGCCGGCAACTGACGGTGATCGGCAACGCCGCCGCCTGGCTGGCCTGCATGGGCCTGGTCGTGGCCTTCCTTGTCAGTCCGGTCAGTCCGCTCGCGGGCGAGCTGCTCGGCGCGCTGCACCGGGCCACGCACGGCCTGTCGGCGCTGTACCTCGGCCTGTCGGTGCTGCTGACGATCGTGACCACGCTGGCGATCGCCGAGGGGCGCATCCTGTGGCACTGCAGTACCGAGCTGGCGCTGGCCCTGCTGCGCACCGCGCTGGTGGCCACGGCCGCAGTGCTGTCGCACGACATCGCCTGGGTGGTGGCGGCGCTGGTGCTCGATGCCACGCTGCGCCTGGCGGTGCTGGCGGCCTACCTCCTGACGCGGCCAGGCGGGGCGCGCCTGCGTTGCGAGCCGGCGAGCCTGCTGGCGCAATTGCGCTATGCACTGCCGTTCGCCGCGGGCGGCAGCCTGTTCGCCATGCGGGCCCAGGCCGACGGCTGGATCGCCGCCTCGGCGATGCCGCCGCAGGTCTTCGCCGCGTTCACCATCGGCGCCGTGGTGCTGCCGGTCGCCACGCTGATCCGCCAGCCGATCAACAGCGCCATGCTCCCGCACCTGAACCGTGCCTTCGCCGCTGGCGCCCGCGCCGAAGTCCATGCGCTGCTGCTCAAGGGGAACGGGGCGGCGACGCTGCTGCTGGCGCCGCTGGCCTGTGCGCTGATCCTGCTGGCGCCCGAGATCGTGGCGCTGGTGTACACCGAACGCTACCTGGCGGCGGTCCCGGTGATGCGCCTGTACTTGCTGCTGGTCGTGCTGCAGTCGGTGGCGGTCGGCTTCGCGATGCCGGCGCTCGACATGGGCCGGCTGGCGCTCCGAATCAATCTTGCCGGGCTGGCGCTGTCCGTCACCCTGAGCCTGGCCGGCGTGCACCGGTTCGGCCTGGCCGGGGCGGCGCTCGGCAGCGTGGCCGCCTTCCTGCTATGCGAACTCGCGAATGCGCGCGCCGTCGGGAAGGTGCTGGAGCGGCCATGGCGCGCGATGTTCCCGCTGCGGCTGGCGGGGCTGGTGCTGGGCGCCTGCGTGGCGGGAATCCTGGCTGCCGCATGGTGGGCGCCGGCGTTCGGCGCCGATCCGTGGCGCTCCCTCGGGGGCAAGCTGGGCGTGTACGCCGCCGCGACGCTGGTGCTGTTTGCCGCGGGTGGCGGCCTGGGAGAGCTGCGCCGCCTGAGCGCGCCGTTCGCCGTTGCCGGCGTGGCGCCGGTCGCGGTGCGGCCGCCATCGGCCTGAAGCGGCGATTCCTGGAGCAGCTAGTAGCTGGAACCCGCTTCAGCGCCGGCTGGGGGCGCTTGAAGCACGAATACTGCTTGCTGAGTTGCCGATCGCTTTGATCTAACTCAGCAAGTAATGGGTTTATGGCGCTAGGGTGGTGGTAGCACGCTTGCCTTCACGCGTCACGTCATGGAGAGCTGATGGGGATAGGCTCTTGAACAGCCGCGCAGCAGTGCGCTGTGCCGGTCCAACCGAGGGAACAGCATGGGCAAGAACGAGATCCTGACACCGGAAGCAACGCCATTGGACAGGTTCGATCCCGGTCCTGCGCTGGTGCCCTTCAGGCTGGCGGAACATGTCGGGGTCATGGTGCGCCACCGGCTGTTCATCCTTCTGGTGACGGTGTCGGTGACGGCGCTGGGCACCCTCTACGCCCTGGCGCGGCCACCGTCCTATACGGCCAACCTGCTGATCCACGTGACCGACATGCGCTCGTACGAGCCGCGCACGCTGCTCGGCCATGCCACGCCGGCCGCGGCCTACCGGCGCGCCATGGCCGAAGCCGAACTGCTGCGCTCGCGCGCGGTCATCGGGACGGCCGCGACGCGCCTGCGGCTGGACGTGGTGGCCGAGCCGCGCTACTTCCCGGCGATCGGCACGGCGCTGGCGCGCTGGAATGCGCGCCACGGCCTGGCGCCCGCGCCCTATGGCGGCTACGCCTGGGGCGGCGAGCGCATCCGGGTGAGCGAGCTGGCGGTGCCCCCGGACCTCCTCGACCAGCCGCTCCAGGTTACGCGCCTCGACCGGGAGCGCTACAGCCTGAGCGTCGGGGACGGAAGCCGCGCCGTCGTCGGCCGGGTCGGCACGCCGCTGGCGGCGGCGCGGGACGGCGGCAGCGTGCGCCTGACGATCGATGCGCTGGAGGGCGCGCCCGGCGCCGCCTACCTGGTCGCGCGGCGCTCGGTCCCGGCCGTGATCGACGAGATCGGCGCCGCGCTGGACATCGCCGAGCTCGGCAAGGACACCGGCGTGCTCAGCGTGAGGCTCGAGGGCGCCGAGCCGCGCCGGCTCACGGCCATCCTCAACGAGATCGGCAATGTCTATATGGAGCATGTGCGCAGCGAGAAAGCGAGCGAGTCGACCGGTTCGATGGACGTGCTGCGCGCGCGCCTTCCCGCCCTGCGCCAGCGCGTCGCCGCCGCCGAGGAGCGCTACGAATCCTACCGCCGCCAGCACGGCGCCGCCGACGTTGTCGAGGATACGCGGCTGGCGCTCGGCCGGCTGTCAGCGACCCGCGAGCAACTGGCCCAGCTGCAGCGCAGGCGCGCCGAGCTGGGCGTGCGCTTCGGCGACCGGCATCCGGAGCTGCTGGCGCTGGACCGGCAGCTCGACGGGGTGCGCCAGGAAATTGCCGGCCTCCAGGCCGAGGCCGGGCGCCTGCCCGCCGTGGCGACCGAGCTCGAGCGGCTCGCGCGCGACCTGAAGGCCGAGACCGAGCTGTATAACTCGGTGCTGCGCAGAACCGAGGAACTCGACGTCGATGCCGGAGACCGCTCCAGCAACGTCAGGATCGTCGACGAGGCGATCGTGCCAGTCAAGCCGGCCGGTTCGCGCAAGGTGATCGTCGCACTGTCCGTCGTGCTCGGCCTGTTCTTCGGCATCGCCGGGGCCTTCGTCCTGACCTTGCGTGAACGGCTGCGCCAGCCGATTCGGGGGGAGGCATGAAGCGGATCGCGCGCATCGGGGTCGTCCTGCTGGCCGCCTGCGCGCTATGCCTGCTGCGCATCGCCCTCGTGCTGCTGGGGACCACGGTCTATCTGTTGCTGCTGCCAGGTGTGATCGCCATGAAGCGCGACTATCCCCGTGCCGACCGGGTCTTCCTGTGGTGCGCGCTGCTGGGCTGGACCGGGGTGGGCTGGATCGCGGCCATGGTCTTCGTGCTGACGCGGCGGACCAACCCCACGCACGCGCATGCCGGTCGTCAGCCCTCCATGGCCACCGGTGACGGCACCGTCGTATTTACCAAGCGCGGTCGGGACTGCTAGCCGCGCACACCCACCAGCTTGTGCACCAGCTCCGACGAAGTCGATGCCGCGAATTTGCGCATCAGGCTGGCCCGGTGCATTTCCACCGTGCGCGGACTCAAGGCCGTATCGCGTGCGATCATCTTGCTCGTCTTTCCTTCCACCAGCAGGGCCGCGATCTCGCGCTCGCGTGGGGTCAGTTGCGCCGTCACCGGGCGTTTTTCGCTGACGTCCTCGAAGGTCCAGACCCCGGCGCCCAGCGGCTGGGAGGGATCCAGCGCGCGCCCGGTCACGTGGCACCAGAACAGCTCGCCGCTGGCGCGGCGCATGATGCGCTCGTCCGAATAGCGTCCCTTGGCGTTCATGATGGGGATGATGCGGTCGCCCGTGCGCAGGAACTCGTCCATGGTCGGGTACAGGACGCTGAACGATTGTCCGTCGAGCTTGCCGTCGGCATAGCCGAACATCGCCGCCAGCGCGCCGTTGCAGGTCTGGATCACCCGGTCGACCGAGACGCACATGCCCACCGGCGCGTGCTGGAAGATCATCTCGTAATCGATGACGCAAGTAGGATTCATCTGATGCAGATCGACAGCTGTGCTCATTCGCGGTGGTATGTGTGGAGGATTGCCGTAGTTCTACGGTATTGTGCTTCGTTGTCACGTATTCTATGCTGAGTGTCTACTCAGTAGTACAGAAGAGATTTGGCTTAGAACCTGTTCCGGTAGGCGCCGCAGGCACGACTCTCGCCTGCCGGGATTGGTTCACAACTATAAAAGGGACGGGTATGAATAAAGTTTATCCAGACGCGCGCGCCGCCCTGGCCGGCATCGTTCAGGACGGCCAGACCATCGCCGTGGGCGGCTTCGGCCTGTGCGGCATTCCGGAAGCCCTGATCGCGGCGCTGCGCGATTCGGGCGTCAAGAATCTCACCGCCATTTCCAACAACGCCGGCGTGGACGGTTTCGGCCTTGGCCAGCTGCTGGAAACGCGTCAGATCAAGAAGATGATCTCGTCCTACGTGGGCGAGAACAAGGAATTCGCGCGCCAGTTCCTGGCCGGCGAGCTCGAACTCGAGTTCACCCCGCAGGGCACCCTGGCCGAGAAGCTGCGCGCCGGCGGCGCCGGCATCCCGGCCTTTTACACCAAGACCGGCTACGGCACCATCGTTGCTGAAGGGAAAGAGACCCGTGAGTTCAACGGCGAGCACTACGTGATGGAGCACGCGCTGTTCCCTGACGTGTCGCTGGTCAAGGCCCATATGGCCGACCGCGCCGGCAACCTGGTGTTCCGCAAGACCGCCCGTAACTTCAATCCGAATGTGGCCATGGCCGGCAAGGTCTGCATCGTGGAAGTCGAACAGCTGGTCGAGATCGGCGAGATCGATCCGGACCAGGTGCACCTGGCCAGCATCTTCGTGCATCGCATCGTCCACAATCCGACGCCCGAGAAACGCATCGAACAGCGCACCGTACGCGCTTGATCACCCACATTCGGAGACAAGAACATGGCATGGACTCGTGATGAAATGGCCGCGCGCGCGGCCCGGGAGCTGCAGGACGGCTTCTATGTGAACCTGGGCATCGGCTTGCCGACCCTGGTCGCCAACTATGTACCCCAGGATATCGAGGTGTTCCTGCAGTCCGAGAACGGCCTGCTGGGCATCGGACCGTTCCCCACCGAAGACCAGGTCGACGCCGACCTGATCAACGCCGGCAAGCAGACCGTGACGGCGCTGCCCGGCTCGGCATACTTCAGCTCGGCCGATTCCTTCGGCATGATTCGCGGCGGCAAGATCAACCTGGCGATCCTGGGCGCGATGCAGGTGTCGGAACATGGCGACCTGGCCAACTGGATGATCCCAGGCAAGATGGTGAAGGGCATGGGCGGCGCGATGGACCTGGTCGCCGGCGTCAAGCGCGTGGTGGTCGTGATGGAACACGTCGCCACCGCCAAGGATGGCAGCACCAGCCACAAGATCCTCAAGAAATGCGACCTGCCGCTGACCGGCGTCGGCGTGGTCGACCGCATCATCACCGACCTCGGCGTGATCGACGTGACCGATACCGGCCTCAAGGTGGTCGAACTGGCCCCCGGCGTGAGCCGTGACGAGATCGTGGCCGCGACCGGCTGCGAACTCGACACGTCGGCGCTGTAGTCGGCGCGGTTCAAAACGACAAAAGGGCGCGGGTGACCAGCGCCCTTTTGTCATTCCGGCGTGCCGGATGACGACTGCTCCATCTTGCTGCAAGAGGCGTGGTTCGCGGCCGCCTGCGCTGCGCCGGCCCGCATCATTCCGGTACCCAGGCGTATTTCAGATCGGTCCATTGTTCCTTCGGCGCTCCGTTCACCGTGCCCGGCTGGAACCGGCATCTGGCGAGCGCCGCGCGGGCCGCTTCGTCCAGCGAGGCGTTGCCGCTGGTCTTGCGCACCACCGCTTCGCGCACCGTGCCGTCGGCCCTCACCAGGAAGGCGAGGGTGACCGTCCCTTCGACCTTGGCGGCCAGCGCCTGCGGCGGATATTCCGGCTTGCGGCAAGACTTGAAGTTCACGACCGGCTCGGTGGTGACACTGTCCGGCATCGCGGCGAAGGGATTGACCGGCGCCGTCTGGGTGCAGCCGGCAAGCAGGGCCAGTCCGAATGCCGTCAGCGCGGCTTTCCTGCGCGGATGGGTGAGGGTGCGAAACAGCGGTTTGTTGCGTGACATTCCTTCTCCTTCGTTGGCCGCCCCGATCGGATGTCTGGTGGCGGCTGTGCACGTCGATCCGCCGGGCGTCCCCGGTGGATCGTTCATGCCCTTAGTTTAACTGCCAGACATAGGATACCTTGGTCCAGGCCTGGACCGGCTTGCCGCCGGCCAGCGCCGGCTTGAAGCTGCACTTGACCAGGGCGGAGCGCGCCGCTTCGTCCAGGCCGGCATGGCCGCTCGATTTCTCGACCTTGTTTTCCTTGACCTTGCCGTCGGCGCCGACCAGGAAGCTCAGGTCGACCGTGCCCTCGTGTCTGGCGCCGAGGTCGGCGGCCGGATACGTCGGCTTGGCGCACGATGAAAATTCGGCGATCGCCTGCTGGTCGACTCGCTGCGCCGTCGCCTGCGCCGGCTGGGCGTTGGCGAAAACGGCGGCGCTCAGGACGGCCAGGCCGATGACCGGGATGGCTGCCTTCCAGCTCGGGGCGTGGTGTTCGGGACGAACCAATCGTGTGATACGTTTCATCAGATTTCCTCCGTTGGCCGCTTGGGCCAGGTGGTGGGTGGAGAACTGGAGCTTGTCCAGTTCGGAAAGGGCAAGGGCCAGGCGCCGCGGTTCGCCCAGTTGCCTTGCCGCGATATCGTCGGCGATGTGTTCGCGCTCGGTGCGGATGCGCCCCGAGATCCACCACACGGCCGGGTGATAGAAGAGCAGCGTCTCGACCACGTTCTGGGCCAGGTTGACCAGGTAGTCGTGACGCCGGATATGGGCCACTTCGTGCGCCAGCAGCGCTTCGAGCAAAGGCGGCGGCATGCCAGTCACCAGCGATGCGGGCACCAGCACCACCGGCCGCCACCAGCCGGCGGTCACCGGGCTGGACAAGCCTTCGACCAGGCGCAGGCGCACCGGACGCGTGACACCGCATTGCGCCGCCAGCCGATCGAGGCCGGCCTGCCAGGCGGCGTGGCCCGTGTCGCTTGCCGCCGCGCGCCGTATCCAGGCCAAGCCCAGGCCCATGCGCATGGCCAGCACGAGGGCGCAGGCGGCCCAGCACGCCACGATCCAGGCGAGGTGCTCGCGCAGCAGGGCGTCCCAGAACAGGCCGTCCTGCATGGCGGGGGCCGTCGATGCAGCGTCGAAGATGGCGCCGGCGTGGCTGCCGCCGGCGTCCTGCAGGCGCAGGACGAGGCCCGCGGCCGGCAGCGCCAGGCACAGGAACAGTCCGGTACAAGCCACCGTGTAGCGGTGTTCGGCGCGGGCCTTGCGCATGGCGAACAGGGCCAGGGCCACCGCGAGGCCGATCAGCGCGCCCTGCCAGATAAAGTGGATCAGGGTCCAGCCGATGCTGGCGACAAGATGCGCGCTGCTCATTCCTTGTCCCCATCCTTCAGCAATTGCTCGATCTCGTCGCGTTCCTTCTTCGAGATGCCGCTTTTCAGCGCCGCCAGCACCAGCGCCTTGGCGGAACCGGAGAAGGCGCGCTGCATCAGGTCTTGCAGCAGATTGGTCTGCAGGGCGTCGCGTTCATGCACGGGCGCATACACATGGGAACGTTCGGTCTCGTCACGGCTGAGCAAACCCTTGCCGTGCATGACCTGCATCAGGCGCAAGACCGTGGCATAGGTGACGTCGGGACGTTGCGGAAGCATCGCCTCGTGCACCTGCTTGGCGGTGGCGGCGCCGAGCGGCCACAGCACCTGGAGAAGGTCGAGTTCGGCGGGCGTGGGCTTGGGAGTGTCGGGGGAGCGCGGCATGAATGACCCCGTCTGTTCAGGATGAGTCTAGATTATCCTGTCTAGATCGATATGTCTACATCAATTCGTGCGTTCATGCGTGCCGGGTGATGCCGGCATTGCTGCAGTGCTGATCAGTCAGGGCAGGCGCGGAACCGCGCTGAATTTCTCGATCGTTTCCAGAAGTACCTTGGCGCGAAATGGCTTGAGAATGACGCGGCTGATATTGCGGTCGCGTAGCGCACTCAACAGTTCCGCCGTGGCCTGCTCGGCCATGATCGCGATCGGCATGGCCTTGCCAGGCGTATCGTCGGCGCGCAAGCGGTCGATCAGGCCCAGGTCGTATTGCTGGTCGGCGCCATGGCCGACGCAGTCGACGGCGATGACGGCGCCGTGGAAGGTGCGCGAGCGCAGCATGCGCAGTGCGGCGTCGTTGTTGGCCGCTTCGTGCACCTGGCTCATGCCGAGGCTGCGCGCCGTCATGACCACGGTGCGGCGCAATACCGGCTCCGGTTCGACCAGCAAGATGTGGCTGTCAGGCATCGTGATGTTCCTCCGTGCGCGCCAGTTCCATCACGGCCAGGTCGCGCAGCGTGCCCAGGATGCCCAGGTCGAGCGGGTCCAGCGTGCGTGGCCGCCGGTCGATCAGGCACAGGGTGCCCAGGCGCAGGCCGGAGGGCAGCGCCAGCGGCGCGCCGGCGTAGAAGCGGATATGCGGCGCGCCCGTCACCAGCGGGTTGTCGGCGAAGCGCGGGTCTTGCAGCGCGTCTTCGACCACCATGATCTCGTCGTGCAGGATGGCGTGCGCGCAGAACGAGACGTTGCGGCCCGTCTCGCACACTTGCATGCCGACGCGCGCCTTGAACCACTGGCGCTCGGCATCGACCAGCGTGACCAGCACGATCGGCATGTCGAATTCGTCGGCGGCGAACCGCGCGATCTTGTCGAAGCGCTCCTCGGGCGGGGTGTCGAGAATCAGCAGTTCGTACAGGGCGGCGAGGCGGGCTGCCTCGTTGTCGGGTTTGGCGGCGATGTGCATCGTGGGCGTGCTCGTCGATCTGGATAGGCGCAATATAGCAGACTGGTTGTGGGCATAAAAAAGCAGGCATAAAAAAACCGTGCCACGAGGGCACGGTTTCCGGGGGCGGCAGCGTGAGAAATTACGCCGCTTCGCGCACTTCCTTCATGCTGTTCTGGTCTTCGATATGCACGCGGCCACTCAGGACGTCGTCCATCCGCGCCGAATCCAGTTCGTTCTCCCACTTCGACACCACGACCGTCGCGACGCCGTTGCCGATGAAGTTGGTCAGGGCGCGGGCCTCGCTCATGAAGCGGTCGATGCCGAGGATCAGCGCCATGCCGGCCACCGGAATGGTCGGCACCACGGCCAGGGTCGCGGCCAAGGTGATGAAGCCGGCGCCGGTGATGCCCGATGCGCCCTTCGAGGTCAGCATCGCCACCAGCAGGATGGTCAGTTCCTGGGTCAGCGTCAGGTCGGTATTGGTTGCCTGCGCCACGAACAGCGCCGCCATCGTCATGTAGATATTGGTGCCGTCCAGGTTGAACGAGTAGCCGGTCGGGACGACCAGGCCGACCACGGGCTTCGAGCAGCCCAGCTTTTCCAGCTTGCGCATCAGGTTCGGCAGGGCGCTTTCCGACGACGAGGTGCCCAGCACGATCAGCAGTTCTTCCTTGATGTACTTGATGAACTTGAAGATCGAGAAGCCGGTGAACCTGGCGATCAGGCCCAGCACGATGAAGATGAACAGCGCGCAGGTCAGATAGAACGAACCCATCAGCTTGGCCAGCGGCAGCAGCGAGGCGATGCCGTATTTGCCGATGGTGAAAGCCATCGCGCCGAAGGCGCCGAGCGGGGCGACTTTCATGATGATGTTGACGATGCCGAAGATCACGTGGGCGATGTCGTCGATGAACTTGGTCACCGGACGGCCGCGTTCGCCCATCATCGACAGGGCGAAGCCGAACAGGATCGCGACCAGCAGCACTTGCAGGATGTTACCGGTGGCGAAAGCATCCACGAACGTCGTCGGGATGATGTGCATGATGAACTCGGTCGTGGTCTGGGCATGCGCATTGGTGGTGTATTGCGCGATCGAGCTCGAATCGAGGTGGGCCGGATCGACGTTGAAGCCGGCGCCCGGCTTGGCCAGATTGGCGACGATCAGGCCGATGGCCAGGGCGAAGGTCGACACGACTTCGAAATAGATCAGCGCCTTGCCGCCGACGCGGCCGATCTTCTTCATGTCCTGCATCCCGGCGATACCGGCGACGACGGTACAGAAGATCACGGGGCGATGATCATCTTGATCAGTTTGATGAAGCCGTCTCCCAAAGGCTTCATCGCGGTGCCCAGTTCGGGGTAGAACACCCCCAGCAACACGCCAAGGACAATGGCGATCAGCACCTGGACATACAGTACTTTATAAAAAGGCTTCTTCATGGCAACTCTTCAACGAGGTTGGTGGTTGTTCCATGTTGGAGCAATCGTTCCATGCGGGCTATTGTGGAAATCCGCATGCTGCACTGCACCAGGGCGTCGTGGATAACCACGCACTGCAGCGGTGCGCGAGGGTAGAGTAGTGTGGCGAGTACGCGCCGCCTATTGTGGCAGAGCCTGTTCCGGCGGCCCCGCGTGCAGCCGGTGTGCGCCGCCCTGCGGGGAGACGACGATGTCGCCGGCGGCGAGGACGATCCTTTCGCCGCCGGGACGGGGGCGGCGACCGCGGCTTCGTCCTCGACGATCAGCTGACAGGGCGCCACGCCGGCGCTGGCCGCCGGCCGCTCCAGCACCCAGGGCGCGGCAAGCGCGCAGCGGATGTCGAGCGAGGTGCGCAGGGTGAGCAGCGCAGCAGGCGGCTGAGCGCCTCGATGCCCTGGGCCGCGCCGCCGTGGGTCACGCCGGGATTACTGCGCAGCCCAGCCCCCATCCATATTCCAGGCCACGCCGCGCACCTGGTCGGCGGCCGGACTGCAGAAGAACACGGCCAGCGCGCCCAGTTCTTCCGGGGTGACGAATTCGCCCGAGGGCTGCTTTTCGGACAGCAAGGCCTTGCGCGCGGCGTCGTTGTCCAGGCCCTCGCGCGCGGCGCGGTCGTCCACCTGTTTCTGCACCAGCGGGGTCAGCACGAAACCGGGGCAGATCGCATTCGCGGTCACGCCGGTCTGCGCCGTCTCGAGCGCCGTCACCTTGGTCAAGCCGACCAGGCCGTGCTTGGCGGCGACGTAGGCCGATTTCTGGCTCGAACCCACCAGGCCGTGCACCGACGCCAGGTTGATGATGCGGCCCCAGTTTTTCTGCTTCATGCCGGGCAGGGCCAGGCGGGTGGTGTGGAAGGCCGAGCTGAGATTGATGGCGATGATGGCGTCCCATTTCTCGGTGGGGAAGTCCTCGATCGCGGCCACGTGCTGGATGCCGGCGTTGTTGACCAGCACGTCGACCCCGCCGAATTTCTCGAGGGCGTAGGCCATCATGGCCTCGATTTCTTCTGGCCTGGACATGTCGGCGTTATGGTAGGCGGTCTGCACCCCGAACTCGGCGCCGGTGTCGGTGTACAGCTTCTCGATCTGCTGGGCGTCGCCGAAGCCGTTGAACACGATGTTGGCGCCCTGTTCGGCCAGTGAGCGCGCGATTCCGAGCCCGATGCCCGAGGTCGAACCGGTGACGAGAGCCGTTTTACCACTTAGCATGGTGGATTTCATTGTGTCCTCTATATGAAGGTGATCGGGGGAACTTCCTGAGAATTGGTAGAATTCTAATCGCAACGCCATCGCGATGGCGAATTGCACAGCCGCCGCCGACCGGCGGCCCCATATTGTCATGACGGAGTCACGATGTCTGAACCCAGATTAAATAGCGTCCAGTGCAGTTCGCCCGCCGGGCTGCACCGCGTCGCCTACAAGGAATGGGGCGACGCGGACAATCCGAAGGTGCTGGTCTGCGTGCACGGCGTGACCCGTGTCGGCGACGATTTCGACCATCTGGCGCGCGCCCTGTGCGATGAATACCGCGTGGTGTGCCCGGACATCGTGGGGCGCGGGCGCTCGGAGCGCCTGCGCGATCCGGCCTATTACACGGTGCCGCAATACATGGCCGATATGGTGACCCTGATCGCGCGCGTCACTGCCGGCGCCGACGAAGAGGGCGTGGCGTGGTTCGGCACCTCGATGGGCGGCCTGATCGGCATGGCGCTGGCCGCGCTCGAAGACAGCCCGGTGCGCAGGTTCGTGCTCAACGATATTGGTCCGGTGCTCGATGGCGCCGCCTTGCGGCGCATCGGCGACTACATCGGCCAGGACCTGCGCTTTCCCAGCTTCGCGGCCGGGGCCGAATTCGTGAAAACGGTGTCGGCGTCCTTCGGCCCGCACTCCGACGACGAATGGCGCAAGCTGGCGGCCGACGTCCTGCGCCAGGGCGGGGACGGCCAGTGGGAGCGCCACTACGACCTGAACCTGGCGCAGCCGTTCCGTGCCATCACCCTGGAAGGGGCGGCCCAGGACGAGGCCGCGCTGTGGGCGGCCTGGGATGCGATCCGCTGCCCGACCCTGCTGGTGCGCGGCGAGCAGTCCGACCTGCTGTCGCGCGAGACGGCGCAGCAGATGACGCAGCGCGGGCCGCGCCCGCGCCTGGTCGAGATCCCCGGGGTGGGCCATGCGCCGACCTTCGTGCACGACGATCAGATCGCGATTGCGCGCGCGTTTTTAGTGAACTGAATCAATCGACTGCTGAATCAATCGGCTGCTGAATCAATCGGTGAATTATCAATCTGAACCAAACGGTTCGTCATAAACCTAGAAGAAAGAGATCATGGAAATCAAACGACTGCATGTAGGCAAACGCCTGTCCGAAGTGGCGATCCACAACGAAACCGTCTACCTGGCCGGCCAGATCGCCGAAGACACCAGCCAGGGCATCGAGGGCCAGATGCGCGAGGTGCTGGGGCACGTCGACCGCCTGCTGGGCGAGGCCGGCAGCGACAAGACCTGCATCCTCTCCTGCCAGATCTTCATTTCCAGCATGGATAACTTCCCCGGCATGAACAGTGTCTGGGACGAGTGGGTGCCGCAGAGCCATACCCCGCCGCGCGCGACCGTCGAAGCCAGGCTCGCCAACCCGGCCTGCCTGGTCGAGGTATGCGTGATCGCCGCCCTGCGTTAAGGCAGAACCGGCATATGGTATCGACCGCCCTTCTCGGCGACGTCAACAGCGGCCTGGTCCAGGGCTTGAGCCAGGAGGACTGCGTGCGCGTGCATGCGGCGCTCGACTACGCGGCCGCCGGCTACGGCGATCGGGTGGCCTCCTCGGGCCAGGGCGCCTTCGAGTTCTCGCTCGGCGCGGCCGGCACCCTGGCTTTCCTGAACACCGACGCCGAGACCCGCATCGCGGGCCTGCTGTTCGAGCTGGCGCTGATGGATCCCTCCACCTTCGGGCGCATCGAGGAGCGCTTCGGCCCCGAGGTGGCGGCGCTGGTGCAGGGCGTGCACCAGCTGATCCGCCTGCGCGACCTGACCGTCGGCCAGGCGCCGGTGGGCAGCGGCAAGAACGCGGCCCAGCAGGCCGCGGCCCAGAACGAGACCCTGCGCAAGATGCTGCTGGCGATGGCCACCGACATGCGCGTGGTCCTGATGCGTCTGGCCTCGTGCGCCGCCACCTTGCGCTACTTCGCCGAACACAAGCGCTTCGACGAGGTCACGCGCGCCTATGGCCGCGAGGTGCTGGACTTCTATGCGCCGCTGGCCAACCGGCTCGGCATCTGGCAACTGAAATGGGAGCTGGAAGACCTGGCCTTCCGCTTCATCGAACCGGACACCTATAAGCGCATCGCCAGGATGCTCGAAGAGAAGCGCATGTCGCGCGAAAGCTTCGTGGCCTCGTCGATCGCGCGCCTGCAGAGCGAACTGGCGGCGGCCGGCATCAAGGCCGACGTCTCCGGACGGCCGAAGCACATCTACAGCATCTGGAGCAAGATGCGCGGCAAGGAGCTCGATTTTTCGGAGCTCTACGACGTGCGCGCCTTCCGCGTGATCGTGCTTGATATCAAGACCTGCTACACGGTGCTGGGCGTGATCCACAATATCTGGACCCCGGTGCCGAAGGAGTTCGACGACTACATCTCGCGGCCCAAGCCGAACGGCTACCGCTCGCTGCATACGGTGGTGACGGCCGACGACGGCCGCCCGCTCGAAGTGCAGATCCGCACCCAGGAGATGCACAACTTCGCCGAGTACGGCATCGCCGCCCACTGGCGCTACAAGGAAGAGGGCGGCTCCAACTTCAAGAGCCAGGCCTACGACGAAAAGATCGCCTGGCTGCGCCAGCTGCTGGCCTGGAAGACCGACGTCACCGACGCCGTCGCCGGCCAGGAAGACCTGCAGAAGGAGTGGGTCGAGAAGCTCAAGGCGACCAGCCTGGACGACCGCATCTTCGTGCTGACGCCGCAGGCGCGGGTGCTGGAGCTGCCGGTGGGCGCCACGCCGATCGACTTCGCCTACCACCTGCACAGCGAGGTCGGCCACCGCTGCCGCGGCGCCAAGATCGACGGCACGATGGTGCCGCTGAACACCCAGCTCAAGAACGGCCAGACCTGCGAGATCATCACCGCCAAGGGCGGCAGCGGGGGCAGGGGCCGTCGCGCGACTGGCTCAGTCCCGGCTACGCGGTCAGCAGCCGCACCCGGTCCAAGATCCGCGCCTGGTTCCACGCGCTGGACCAGGCCGAGACCCTGGCCCAGGGCCGCGCCGCGGTCGAGAAATCCCTGCAGCGCGAAGGCAAGACCGCGGTCAACCTCGAGCTGCTGGCGCAGAAGCTGGGCTTTTCCAAGGTGGACGAACTGTTCATCGAGGTCGGCAAGGACAAGTTCAGCCTGCGCCATGTGGAAGCGGCGCTGCACGAGAACGCCGAGCCGGCCCCTAGCGAAGACGCGGCGGTGGTCAATAAAAGCCGGGCCTCGAGCGTGGAGCAGGGCGCCAAGTCGGGCGTGCTGGTGGTCGGCACCGAGGGGCTGATGACGGTGCTGGCCAAGTGCTGCAAGCCGGCGCCGCCAGACCCGATCGTCGGCTTCGTCACGCGCGGCAAGGGCGTCTCGATCCACCGCCTCAGTTGCAAGAACTTCGCCGAGATGCAGGCCAAGTCGCCCGAGCGCGTGATCCATGTCGAGTGGGGGATGGCCGGGGTCGAAACCGTGTACCCGGTCGACCTGTTCATCCTGGCGCAAGACCGGCAAGGCCTGCTGCGCGACATCTCCGAGGTGTTCTCGCGCGAGAAGATCAATGTGATCGGGGTGAATACCCAGAGTGCCAAGGGCCAGGCGCGCATGGTGTTCACGGCGGAGATCGGATCGACGGCGCAGGCGCAGAAGGCGCTGGCGGCGATCATGGAGGTGTCGGGAGTGATGGAGGCGAGGAGGCAGTAGGGTGCTCGTTCGAACGTAATCATTTGTCACGAACGCGCATATAGCCGCCCGGACCAAGTATCATTCTGCCCATGCCGCGAACGATCCCGCCCATCGCCCAACCGACCCTCTGGCCCGCCTACCTGGCGCGCTACCTGCGCAGCTGGTGGTACATGATCCACCTGGGCGCGATCGCCGTCGTCACGGCGCTCTCGCCCTCGACCTGGCGCCGCGCGAGCTTCCATGCCACCGCACGCCACATCCACGCCAGCACCTGGCTGGTGCTGCCCTGGTTCACGCTGGCGTCCTGCCTGGTCAGCCTGGTCATCATCCGCATCGTGCTGGTCACGGCCAAGAGCTACGGCCTGTCCGGCCTCGCGCTCGAGATGGTGGTGCGGGTGCTGGTGCTGGAGCTGGTTCCTCTTTCCGCGGCGCTGTTCGTGGCGCTGCGCGCCAGCATGGCCTTCGACGCCTCGGCCCTGGGCCTGGCGCGCTCGGGGCTGTCGATCCGCGCCGCCAGCGATGAGGCGCTGCGCCGGGTGCGGCGCGACCTGGTGCCGCAGCTGATCGCCAACGCAGTGGCGGTGCTCTCGCTGGCGATGGTCACCTCGATCATCGTGCTGCTGCTGGCCTACCTGAACGTGTATGGCCTGTCGCCCTGGGGCATTCCGGACTACACCCGCACCGTGGGCCGCGTGTTCGCGCCGGTGGTGACGGCCGGCTTCGTGCTCAAGACGGTGCTGTTCGGCCTGGCCGTGGCCCTGATCCCGACCGCCGCCGTGCTCGAGCTGCAGCGCTATCCGCGCGCGCTGGCGACCAGCGTGCAGCCCGGCGCGCTGCGCCTGCTGTTCGTGCTGATCGTGATCGAGGGCGGCTCGCTGGCCCTGAAATACATCTGAATCCTGGAAGAAGAACTTCATGCCGGACCTGACTCCCGATCCATCCATTCCCGACGAACCGAAGAACGTCGAAGCCAAGGCGGTGATCCTGCTGGTGCTGCTGGGCCTCCTGATCGCGGCCTTCGTGCTGTACGTGATGTACGCGCGCGGCGTGTTCGAGCCGACCCAGCGCCTGACGCTGGTGGCCGAGGATTCGACCGGCGTCATCCCCGGCATGGACATGACCTTCGCCGGCTTCCCGATCGGGCGCGTGCGCCAGGTGGACCTGGGCGACGACGGCAAGGTGCAGATCACGGTCGACGTCCAGAGCAAGGACGCCAAGTGGCTGCGCGCCTCGAGCGTGTTCACGCTGGAGTCGAGCATCGTCGGCGAGACCCGGCTGCGCGCCTACACCGGGGTGCTGACCGACGCGCCGCTGCCGCCCAATTCCACCCGCACCGTGCTGCGCGGCGACGCCACCGCCGAGATCCCGCGCATCGTCGCCACCGCCAGGGCGCTGCTGGAAAACCTGGAAACCATGACGGCGTCGGGTTCGGACGTCAACGCCAGCCTGGCCAACCTGTCGGCGGTGACGGGCCGCATGTCGGGCCGCTACGGCGTGCTCGGTGGGGCGCTGGGCGGCGACGAAGAGGCGAAGAAGCTGATGGAGGCGCTGGACCGGGTCAACGCCATCCTGGCCAAGGCCGACCAGCGCGTGTTCGGCAAGGCCGGCGTGATGGACGACACGCAAACCGCGATCCGCCAGCTGGACGTGGTGCTGCAGGACGCCAGCACCACGCTGAAGAAGGTCGACGCGGTGCTGGTCGAGGCCCAGGCGGTGGGCGCCAACACGCGCGAAGCCACCGAAGACCTGGGCGCCCTGCGCGGCGAGGTCGACGCCAGCCTGCGCAAGGTGAATCGCCTGGTCGAGGAAATCAACCGCAAGTGGCCATTTGCCCGCAGCAGCCAGGAGATCAAGCTTCCATGAAGATCGCATTCGCATGCATCGCGGCCGTGCTGGCCGGCTGCGCCAGCAAACCGCTGCCGCCCGACTGGCAGGCCAATGCCAAGGGCGCGCTCGACGCCTCGGTCGACGATTACCTGAAGGGCCACACGGCGGCGTCCGAGGCCGAGTTCCGCGAAGCGCGGCGCGAGACGGCGGCCACCGGGCGGCTTGACCGCGTGGCCCAGGTGGAGCTGGTGCGCTGCGCGGCTCAGGCGGCCAGCCTGGTGTTCGAGGATTGCCCGGGTTATGCGGCGCTGGCGGCGGATGCGACGCCGGCGCAGCGCGCCTACGCCGCCTACCTGGGGGGGCAGTGGGATGGCCTGGATGTGGCGCTGCTGCCGGAGCAGCATCGCGCCGTGGTCACGGGCGGCGCGCTCGACAAGGTCGAGGATCCGCTCTCGCGCCTGGTCGCGGCCGGAGCGCTGTTCAAGGCCGGGCGCATGACGCCGCCGGGCATCGAATTGGCGGCCGATACGGCGTCGAACCAGGGCTGGCGCCGACCCTTGCTGGCCTGGCTGGGCGTGCAGGAGCAACGCGCCAGGTCTGCCGGGGATCTAGCGGCGGCGGAGCAGATCCGGCGCCGGATGGCGCTGGCAGCGGGGCAGTAGCAGCGCGTCGGCGTGGCCGCCTCGTTCGATGACCGGCGCAAGGGTTGGCGCGCATCCACCCGCGCCACGCATGCGGACGTGGCCCCCGCGCCTCAGGCGCGCGGCGGGAGGGTGTCGACCAGCAGCAGGCGATGCACCAGTTTTTCCGAGAGCCGGCGCAGGCGGATCGCCTTGCCGGGCGGCGCCACGCTGTCCAGGCGGCGGCCGAAGTGGCTCACGCCGGGCAACTCGACCCCGAACAATTGCTGGCGTTGCGGATCGCCATCGAAACGGGTCAGGTCAAATGGCGCAGCGCTGCGGAAGGCCTTCATCCAGAAATGCCCGTAGGTGTAGATGAGCGACTTGCGGACGCGATCGGTGCCGTTGGCCTCGGCCATGTGCAGCACATGGGTGTTGAACAGCACGACGTCGCCGGCACGCGGCACGATGCGCACCGTTGCGCCGGAGGCGGCCAGCGTCGGCCGGTGCGGATTCACGTGCAATGGCGGCAGGTGCTGGCTGCCCGGGATGAACGACAGGCAGCCCTGGTTCGGCGCCAGGTCTTCCAAGTAAAAATGGGCCTTGGCCAGGAAACCCGGCGCATAAGCGGGGTCGACGCCCGAAACGCGTGCGATGTCGGAATGGTAAGGGCTGGTGAAGGTCGGGCCCGGAAAGAACAGGCGTGCGCTGGTTTCCTGCAACGCGATATCTTCGCCCACCGTCGCGCGCAGCAGCGGGAACAGTTGGGGCAGGTCGACAAGGTCGACAAAGACCGGGTCGGCGTCGAGGATGGCGGGCAGGTCGTGGAAGCGCTTGCCGCTGGCGCGCGCCTGGTCCGTCGCCGCCGAGTGGCGGTCGACGGCGGCGTCGAAGGCGCCGCGCGCGGCTTCCAGCACGGCCCGCGGCAGCAGCTGTTTCAGGTGGACGAATCCTTGTGTGTTGTACTGGAGCGTGAGGTCAAGCAGCTGGTCGGTGGAGATCATGGTCGATGGAAAGCCCTGCGGCGTTGGCGAAGATGTTGAATTGGGCGTGCGTGGTCGCATGCCAGGAATGCAGGCGGGCGTGCGCACAGGTTGCTTCGCGCGTGGGCGTGTCGTCGCGCAGGCGCCGTACTGCGTCAGCCACCCCGGCCGCCGAGTTGGCGCGAAGCAGCAGCCCGGCCGCGTGGCAGCGCACCACCTCGGCGGTGCCGCCCACGTCGCTGGCGAGGGCCGGCGCACCACAGGCCATCGCCTCGAGCAGGACGTTGGCCCAGCCTTCCCGGTTCGAGGCCAGCACCAGCGCGTCGGCAGCGCTGTAGCACGTGCGCAGCTGGCTCTGTGTGAGCAGGCCGCGAAAGCGGACACGATCTTGTACGCCCAGCGCGTGGCACAGGGCCACCAGCCGGGCGCGCTCCGGACCGGCGCCAACAATCATCAGGCGCACGCCAGGCAGCTGCGGCAGCGCGGCGATCACCTTGTCATGACCCTTGCGTTCGATCAGGTGGCCGACCGAGAGCAGCGTGAAGCCGTCGACGCCCAGCGCCGCCCTTGCCTGCGCATGGGGTTCCGGATAAAACAGCGCGAGATCGACGCCGTTGCGTAGCGCGTGGATGCGTTCTCCGGGCAGGCCAAGGCGGATCATGTCCTGGCGCAGCGCCTCGCACACGCTGATCATCGCGTAGGCCGAGTGCGCGGCCTGGCGGATCAGGCGGCGTGGCCAGGCATGGTCGGGCAGCTGGGTGATGTCGCTGCCCAGAGCGCTGATGACGACTGGTATGCCGTAATGGCGGCCCAGCATGGCCGCAGCCACTCCGTCGGGGTAGAAGTAGTGGGCGTCGATGACGTCGAAACCGACGCCCTGCGCGCGTAGGCGGTCGATCGCAGCGCGTGCGGCGTGAAACAGCGTCCACGGGGTGACGTACATGCCGACCCCGGGAACGGTCGCATAGCGTGGATGCAGCACGCGCACGCCGTCCCGGACTTCCTCGCGCGGCACCCGAGCATGGCGGGCGTAACGCCCGAACACCCTGGCGCCCGACGGGAACCAGGGCACCGGAGCGACCACCACCGAGCGCATCGGATGGTGGCGCAGTTGCTGGCGCAGGCTGGTCTCGGTGAAGATGCCATGGTGCGGTTCCACGGCATTCGGAAACAGGGTCGAAAACGTGAGGATATTCAGCATCGTGGTCGCTGGCAGCGTTGATCGGTCGCGCCGCTATCAATCGATGATGATTCGGACGATGGGTATCGCTATGCAATTCCCATGCCTATTCGCAATTACTTGATTTTGTTCAGTATCTGCGACGTCAGTTAATTTGCTGTAAATTTTATCGACAGTCGGTTACGCCCGAGGTCGTAGGGCCCATGGCAGCGTATTGTGAATGGTCGTGGCCGCGATCGCCGCCTGGCCCGTGGCTACCGCGATATGGTTCAGGCCGCGCGTCACGTCGCCGATCGCGAACAGCCCCGGAACCGAGGTCCGGCAATGGTCGTCGACCAGCAGCTTGTCGCATTCGACGGTCTCGGCGCCGAGCGCCTTCGCCAGGCTTGACCTCGCGCTTTCGCCCAGCATCGGATAAAACACGTCGCACTCGTAATCCTCGCCATCGCGCGTGTGTAGCACCGGCCGCAGGTCGTCGGTGAGGGTCACGCCGGCCAGCGGCGAGGCGATGTGGCGTACGTTCGCCGCCTCCAGCTGACGCTTTTCGTCTGCGTTGACGGCCGATTCGTCGGCCCGCTCGAACAGCAGCACATCCGCGCTGAAACTGCGCATGAACAGCGCGTGTCCAACGGGATTGACCTCGGACGTCGCCACCGCGATGCGCTTGTCGATCACGTCGAAACCGTCGCATACGGGGCACAAGCGCACCGCGCCGGCGGCCACGGCTTCTTCCCAGCGCTCGACCGGCATGCCGGCGTCGGCCACGCCGGTCGCCAGCAGCACCGTGTGCGCGCGCAAGGTCGTCAGATCTCCCTCGGGACTGCAGCAGTCGGCCACGAACAAGCCCTCCTCGATGCGCAGATCGACCACTTCGCCGGGGATCACATGGCCGCCATAATTGCCGAGCTGGCAGCGCAGCTGGTCCAGCAGCAGCCTGCCATTGATCCCATCGGGAAAGCCCGGATAGTTGTGCGATACGGGAATCCAGCCCAGCCGGCTGTTGCCCTTGTCGACCAGGGCGACGTTGCGGGTGAAGCGGTGCAGGTAGATGGCGGCGGTCAGCCCGCCGGGGCCGCCGCCGACGATGAGCGTGTCGAACACATTGGTTTTCAGTTCCATCCGGCGATTATCGCGGGATGCGCGGGGGCCGGCTATCGGCGCGCGCCTGCACGCCGGGTCGGCGTTTGCTTACAGGTGCCCTCAGAGCGATTTGCCGCCCGCCGCCTCGGGCTGCAGGGTCACGTGATCGATGCCGTGGCGTTCGCGCAGCATGGCGCGCACGGCCTCGAGCACCGGCGGCCATTCTTCCAGGCTGCGGATCTCGATGTGGCCGATCAGGGCGGGATGGCCCGGCGACATGTCCCACACGTGCAAATCGTGCACGGCCAGCACGCCGTCGACCGCGGCCATGTCGGCGCCGACCTGCACGTAGTCGATCGCATGCGGCACGCCTTCCATCAGGAAGTGATACGACTCGCGCAGGATGCCGCTGGTCGAGCGCAGGATCAGCAGGGCGACGAAGATCGACAGGATCGGGTCGGCCTGCACCCAGCCGGTGACATAGATGATGGCCCCGGAGGCGATCGCCGCCAGCGAACCCAGCAGGTCGCCCATCACGTTGACGAGAGCGGCGCGGGTATTGATGCTGTCGTTGTTGCGGGACAGGATCCAGGCCACCAGCAGGTTGATCGAGGCGCCCAGGGCCGCGACCACCAGCACGATGCCGCCTTGCACGTGCTCGGGATGGATCAGGCGCTGTACCGCCTCGTAGCCGATCCAGGCCACCAGGCCCAGCATCGCCAGGCAGTTGACGAAGGCGGCCAGCGCCTCGGCGCGCACGAGACCGAAGGAGTGGCGGGCCGACGGCGGACGCTTGGCGATGAGCTGGGCCAGCAGGGCCAGGCCGAGGGCGGCGGCGTCGGTCACCATGTGGCCGGCGTCCGAGATCAGGGCCAGCGAGTTGGAGAGGAAGCCGGTGATCACTTCGACCACGGCGAACAGCAGGGTCAGGCCGAGCGCCGCCGCCAGCGCCTTCTGGCTGCGCGCCTCGATCGAATGCGAGTGACTGGCGTCGCCGTCCAGGTGGGCGTGAAGGTGGGAAGGGTCGAGCTGTTTCAAGTTCATCGCAAAAGTAAATATTGGCCTGGTGTCGAAGTGTAATGCATCCCGCGTCACGGGGCCCCAGCGGCCTCTGCGGCAACTATTTCCGTGCGAGGGTTGCGGTTCCGCCATGCGGTCCTTATAATGGCGGCATCGGGCGGTTAGTTCAGCTGGTTAGAATACTTGGTCGACATCCAAGGGGTCGCAGATTCGAATTCTGCACCGCCCACCAGAACATATGTAAGAGCGAGAAAGGCACTCACGGTTATGACACCGCGAACTACAACCTGGTTGTGGGGGAATCGCTAGACGCGAAGGGGTGTGCTTTTGCTCAACACAACGAAAAAACGCGGCTAGTGCCGCGTTTTTTTTCGTCTTTCAATTTTCTATTGTCTTTTTGTTTATTTTCACCGGCGCGAGCGCCAATTGGAGAACAGCATGCTGAACGTTCGACTTCCCGATGGCTCCAGCCGTCAATTCGACGGCCCCGTGACGGTGGCCCAGGTAGCACAGAGTATTGCCCCGAGTCTGGCCAAGGCCGCGCTGGCAGGCAAGGTCAACGGCAAGGTGGTCGACACCTCGCACCTGATCGACGCCGACGCCGACCTGGCGATCGTGACCGACCGCGATCCGGAAGGCCTGGACGTGATCCGTCACTCGACCGCCCACTTGCTGGCCTATGCGGTCAAGGAATTGTTCCCGGAAGCCCAGGTCACCATCGGCCCGGTCATCGAGAACGGTTTCTACTACGACTTCTCGTACAAGCGCCCGTTCACCCCGGACGATCTGGTGGCGATCGAAAAGAAGATGGTCGAGCTGGCTAAGAAGGACGAGCCGGTCACCCGCAAGGTGCTGCCGCGCGACGAGGCCGTGGCCTATTTCAAATCGATCGGCGAAGCCTACAAGGCCGAGATCATCGCCTCGATTCCGGCCAATGAAGACGTCTCGCTGTACAGCGAAGGCGGCTTTACCGACCTGTGTCGCGGCCCGCACGTGCCGTCGACCGGCAAGATCAAGGTCTTCAAGCTGATGAAGCTGGCCGGCGCCTACTGGCGCGGCGACTCGAAGAACGAGATGCTGCAGCGCGTGTACGGCACTGCCTGGGCGAAAAAGGAAGATCAGGAGCAGTACCTGCACATGCTCGAAGAAGCGGAAAAGCGCGACCACCGCAAGCTCGGCAAGGCTTTGGACCTGTTCCACTTCCAGGAAGAAGCGCCGGGCCTGGTGTTCTGGCATCCGAAGGGCTGGACCGTCTGGCAACAGGTGGAGCAGTACATGCGCCACAAGTACCAGGTGAGTGGCTATAGCGAAGTCAAGGCGCCGCAAATCCTCGATCGCACGCTGTGGGAGAAGACCGGTCACTGGGAAAACTACCGTGACAATATGTTCACGACCGAGTCGGAAAACCGCTCGTACGCGCTCAAGCCGATGAACTGCCCGGGCCACGTGCAGATCTATAACTCGGGCATGCGCTCCTACCGCGACCTGCCGCTGCGCTTCGGCGAATTCGGGCAGTGCCACCGCAACGAGCCGTCCGGCGCGCTGCACGGCCTGATGCGCGTGCGCGGCTTTACCCAGGATGATGGCCACATCTTCTGTACCGAAGAGCAGGTCGAGCGCGAAGTCACCGAATTCCACGCCCAGGCAATGGGTGTCTACGACGACTTCGGCTTCACCAATATCGACGTCAAGCTGGCGCTGCGTCCCGATAGCCGCATCGGCTCCGACGAGGTCTGGGACCAGGCCGAAGAGTCGCTGCGTTCGGCGCTGCGCGCCTGCGGCGTGGAGTGGACCGAGCTGCCGGGCGAGGGCGCCTTCTATGGCCCGAAGATCGAGTACCACCTGAAGGACAGCCTGGGCCGTCCATGGCAGGTGGGCACCGTGCAGGTCGACTTCTCGATGCCGGGCCGTCTCGGTTCCGAGTATGTCGCAGAAGACAATACCCGCAAGGTGCCGGTGATGCTGCACCGCGCGATCGTGGGCTCGATGGAGCGCTTCATCGGCATCCTGATCGAGAACTACGCCGGCGCGCTGCCGCTGTGGCTTGCTCCGGTGCAAGTGGCGGTCTTGAATATTTCGGATGCACAGGCCGATTACGTCAAGCAGGTGGAGTCAAAGCTGCGCGCGGCGGGCCTGCGCGTGCACGCTGATTTGCGAAACGAGAAGATCACCTATAAAATACGCGAACATTCCGTCCAAAAACTGCCGTATATCCTCGTTGTCGGGGATAAGGAAAAGGACGCGAACACTGTGGCCGTGCGTGCCCGCGGCAATGTCGATCTGGGCGTGATGTCCGTCGACGCGCTCGTGGAGCGTCTGGTAGGCGAAGTTGCCGCCAAGACGAAATAATCCCGGCCAATACCAATACATTCAAAGGAAAAGACATAGCTACTGACAAGCAGAATCGCATCAATGGCGAGATCACCCATCCGGAAATGCGTTTGAACGGTGTGGACAACGAGCCGCTGGGCATCGTGACCCTGGCCGAAGCGTTCCGTCTGGCCGAAGAAAAGAACGTCGACCTGGTTGAGATCGCGCCGAATGCGGTCCCTCCGGTTTGCCGCCTGATGGACTACGGTAAGTTCAAGTATTCGGAGCAGAAGAAGGCCCACGAAGCCAAGCTCAAGCAGAAGATCATCCAGGTCAAGGAAATCAAGTTCCGTCCCGGTACCGATGAAGGCGACTACAGCATCAAGCTGCGCAACCTCATCAAGTTCCTGGAAGAAGGCGACAAGACCAAGATCACGCTGCGCTTCCGTGGCCGCGAGATGGCGCACCAGGACATCGGCCTGCGCATGCTCGAGCGCCTGCGCGCCGACCTGGAAGCCGTCGGGACGGTCGAGCAGTTCCCGAAGCTCGAAGGTCGCCAGATGATCATGGTGGTTGCACCGAAGAAGAAGAAGTAAGTCTTCGCGCGAAGCAGATACACGGCCGGGTCCGTGGTGGGGGTGAATGCCCGCGCCGCGGCCCGGCTTTCGCACGTCCGTGCTCAGCGGGCGCTGTGTGGATTGCCGGATGAGTTGCCGGCGACCATCCTATTCCCCCAAAACCTGTGCTACAATCTGCGATTCCTGTTTTTAGAAACGGGTTGTAGCAGACTCGCTTCTGCTGCAAGACAAGTGAAAGTAGGCATCCAAGAGCAGCGTTGCTGCCACCTGCAATCCTGTCCCATATGAGGCTGTCCGCGAGGACAGATGACTATGCCAAAAATGAAAACCAAGAGCTCCGCGAAGAAACGTTTTCGCGTGCGTCCGGGCGGTACCGTCAAGTCGGGCATGGCCTTCAAGCGTCACATCCTGACCAAGAAGACCACCAAGAACAAGCGCCAGCTGCGCGGCACCCGTAACATCAATGCGTCGGACGTGACCAGCGTCTACCGCATGATGCCATCTGCTGTTTAATCTCACACTAAGGAGCGAATATGCCTCGAGTAAAACGTGGGGTTACTGCACGTGCCCGTCACAAGAAAGTTCTTGAACTTGCCAAAGGCTACCGTGGCCGCCGCAGCAAGGTATACCGTATTGCCAAGCAAGCAGTCATGCGCGCTGGCCAGTATGCCTACCGCGATCGCCGCAACAAGAAGCGCGTCTTCCGCGCACTGTGGATCACCCGTATCAACGCGGCTTCGCGTTCGCACGGCATGACCTACAGCGCCTTCATGAACGGCCTGAAGAAGTCCGCGATTGAACTGGACCGTAAAGTCCTGGCCGACATGGCTGTGCATGACAAGCCGGCATTCGCCGCGATCGTCAGCGCCGTCAAGGCCAAGCTGGCCGCTTAATTCAAGCAGTCTGCTAGCAAGAAGCGCCCCAGCGATGGGGCGCACTAGAAGCGGGGCAAGGGTCACACCTGTGCCCCGTTTTTGATTCTGGCGTCTCCCGCCAACGAAAAACAGGAAAAGAACAAGCATGAACTTGGAAGAACTCGTCGTCGCGGCCAGGAACGACTTCAGCGCTAGCGCGGATGCCGCCGCGCTCGAAAATGCGAAAGCCAAGTACCTGGGCAAGACCGGCCAGGTGACCGACCTCATGAAGGGCCTCGGCAAGCTCGACCCTGAGCAGCGCAAGGCGCAGGGCGCCCTGATCAATGCCGCCAAAGAACAAATCGAACAGGCATTGACCGCGCGCCGCGAAGCGCTTGCCGAAGCGCAGCTGATGCTGCGCCTGTCCGCCGAGAGCATCGACGTCACCCTGCCGGGCCGTGGCCGCTCGAAGGGCGGCATCCACCCGGTGATGCGCACCTGGGAGCGCGTGGAGCAGATCTTCCGCTCGATCGGCTTCGACGTGGCCGATGGTCCCGAGATCGAGACCGACTGGACCAACTTCACCGCGCTGAACAGCCCCGAGAACCATCCGGCGCGTTCGATGCAGGACACCTTCTATGTCGAGGGCAATGACAGCACGGGCAAGCCGCTGCTGCTGCGCACCCACACCAGCCCGATGCAGGTGCGTTATGCGCGCACCCACACGCCGCCAATCAAGGTGATCGCGCCGGGCCGCACCTACCGCGTCGACAGCGACGCCACCCACTCGCCGATGTTCCACCAGGTCGAAGGCCTGTGGATCGGCGAGGACATCAGTTTTGCCGACCTCAAGGGCGTGTACCTGAACTTCGTCAAGGCGTTCTTCGAGACCGACGACCTGCAGGTCCGGTTCCGTCCGTCCTATTTCCCGTTTACCGAACCGTCGGCCGAGATCGACATCGCCTTCGGTTCCGGTCCGCTCAAGGGCCGCTGGCTGGAAGTGTCGGGCGCCGGCCAGGTGCACCCGACCGTCGTGCGCAACTTCGGACTGGATCCGGAAAAGTTCATCGGCTTCGCGTTCGGCTCCGGCCTCGAGCGCCTGACGATGCTGCGTTATGGAATCAATGACCTGCGCCTGTTCTATGAAGGCGATCTGCGTTTCCTGAAGCAGTTCAATTAATTTGCGAAGCTGAGGTAAAAAGAATATGCAATTCTCGGAAAACTGGCTCCGTTCCATCGTCGATCCGAAGATGAGTTCGGATGAGCTGTCCCATCTGCTGACCATGTCCGGCCTCGAAGTGGAAGAGGTCGAGGCGGTCGCGCCGCCGTTCTCGAACGTGGTGGTGGCCAAAGTCAAGGAAGTGGCGAAGCACCCGAACGCCGACCGCCTGAACGTGTGTCAGGTCGATGCCGGTACCGGCACCCTGCTGAATATCGTGTGCGGCGCGCCGAACGTGCGCGCCGGCATGAAGGCGATTTGCGCCAAGTCCGGCGCGCTGCTGCCGCCGGGCGCCGACGGCAAGCCGTTCGAGATCAAGACCGGCAAGCTGCGCGGCGTCGAATCGCAGGGCATGATGTGCTCGGCGAAAGAGCTGGGCATCTCGGAAGAGAGTAATGGCTTGATGGAACTGCCGGAAGACGCGCCGGTCGGCCAGAACATCCGCGACTACCTGGGCCTGAACGACCTGAAATTCACCATCAAGCTGACCCCGAACAAGGCCGACTGCCTGTCGGTGCTGGGCGTGGCGCGCGAAGTGTCGGCCCTGACTGGCTCTCCCCTGAGCCTGGCGCCGACGCGCGCCGTACCGGTGAGCAGCGACGAAATCCTGCCGGTCAAGGTGTCGGCGCCCGACCTGTGCGGCCGTTTCGCCGGCCGCGTGATCCGCGGCCTGAACGCCCGCGCGACCACGCCGGAATGGATGAAGCGCCGCCTGGAGCGCAGCGGCCAGCGCTCGGTGTCGGCCCTGGTCGACATTTCCAACTATGTGATGCTGGAAGTCGGCCGTCCGTCGCACGTGTTCGACCTGGCCAGGATCCACGGTTCGCTGGACGTCCGCTGGGGCAAGAAGGGCGAGTCGCTCAAGCTGCTGAACGGCAATACCGTCGAGCTCGACGAGTGGGTGGGCGTGATCGCCGACGACAAGGAGATCGAATCGCTGGCCGGCATCATGGGCGGCGATTCCACCGCAGTCTCGCTGGACACGACCGACATCTATCTTGAAGCGGCGTTCTGGTGGCCGAATGCGATCCAGGGCCGTGCCCGCCGCTACAATTTCTCGACCGATGCGGCGCACCGCTTCGAGCGCGGCGTCGACTACGCGACCATTCCCGACCATATCGAGCGCATTACCGCGCTGATCGTCGAGATCTGCGGCACCGCCGAGACCAGGGTGGGCCCGGTCGACGACCAGGTCGTCAACCTGCCGCAGCGCCAGCCCGTGATGCTGCGCACCGCGCGCGCGCAACAGGTCATCGGCGTGCCTTTGAGCGACGAGCTGATCGCGGACATCTTCACCCGCCTGGGACTGGAATTCACGCGTGCCGAGGGCAGTTTCCTGGTGACGGCGCCGTCGTACCGCTTCGACATCGAGATCGAGGAAGACCTGATCGAAGAAGTCGCGCGCGTCTATGGCTTCGAGAACATCCCGGCCAATCCGCCGGTGGCGCCGAGCGCCATGCTGATCGCGCCGGAAAACACCCGTTCGCTGTTCGCGATCCGTCATCAACTGGCCGACCTGGGTTACCAGGAAGTGGTCAATATGAGCTTCGTCGAGAGCGCCTGGGAGGCCGATTTCGCCGGCAACCTCGAGCCGATCCGCCTGCGGAACCCGATCGCCAGCCAGCTCTCCGTGATGCGTTCGAGCCTGATCGGCAGCCTGGTCGCCAATGTGCGCTACAACATCAACCGCAAGGCCGGCCGCGTGCGCGCCTTCGAAGTCGGCGCCGTGTTCAAGCGCAATGCCGACGTCCAGGACGGTGCGCTGGCAGTGGCCGGCATTGATCAGCCCAAGCGCGTGGCCGCGATCGCCTACGGTCCTGCCGTGGACGAGCAGTGGGGCGTGCCGACCCGCGCGGTCGATTTCTTCGACGTGAAAGCCGACCTGGAGGCGCTGTTCGCCCCGCGCCAGCTGCGTTTCGCCAAGGCCGAGCACCCGGCGCTGCACCCGGGCCGTTGCGCCACGGTCGAGCTGGACGGCAAGCAGATCGGCCTGGTCGGCGAGCTGCATCCGCGCTGGCTGCAGAAATACGACCTGCCGCAAGCGCCGGTACTGTTCGAAGTCGATGCCGCCGCCCTGTGCGAGCGCGTGGTCCCGAGCCATACCGAGATTTCGAAGTTCCCGGGCGCCACGCGCGACCTGGCGCTGGTGGTGAAACAGGATGTCCCGGCCCAGCGCGTGATCGATGCATTCCATGCCGAAATCGCCTCCAATCCTGCAGGAAAGATCGTGCAAGCCGTTGTTTTGTTTGATGAATATCGCGGCAAGGGCCTGGAGACGGATGAAAAAAGTCTTGCTTTCCGCTTTAGCTTGCAAGATACTCAATCGACGCTGCAGGACGAAGCGGTCGACGCCATCATGGCGGCCGTCGCCGAATCCGCTTCGACGAAACTGAACGCGCGGCTGCGCGCCTGAGTAGCGAAATTAGCAAAATCCGGTAGCAGGATTAGTCCATGACGGGCAAGCCCAGGCTTGTCCCGTCATCCGAAACATCGTTTGACTTGAAGGCAGGGCTTCAAAATTAACAACAACGACGTTGATTCCGCCGTCTTCCAAGAGGCGCTGGCCGCCGACCTGGACCGCGCCATGCAGGTGGCGCGGGTACGCAAGGAAGCTGAACAGTCATTGCCGACCTTGACCAAGGCCGAGCTGGCCGAGCTGCTGTTCGAGCAGGTCGGCCTGAACAAGCGCGAAGCCAAGGACATGGTCGAAACCTTTTTTGACGAAATCCGCAATGCGCTCGAGCGCGGCGAGGCGGTCAAGCTATCCGGCTTCGGCAATTTCCAGTTACGCGACAAGCCACAGCGGCCCGGCCGCAATCCGAAAACGGGGGAAGAAATCCCCATCACGGCGCGCCGCGTCGTGACATTCCACGCCAGCCAGAAACTCAAGGGAATGGTCGAAGAGACCACGCCAGGCAGTCCACCCGCGGGTTCCCTGGCGCGTGCAGCCTGAGGACGCCCGATAAGCGATGAATGACCGACCGAACAAGATCGACCCGAACGTGCTGCCGCCGATTCCGGCCAAGCGTTATTTCACGATTGGCGAAGTCAGCGACTTGTGCGGAGTCAAACCCCACGTCTTGCGCTACTGGGAGCAGGAATTTACCCAGCTTAAGCCGGTCAAACGTCGTGGAAACCGCCGATACTATCAGCACCACGAAGTCCTGCTGATTCGGCGCATCCGCGCGCTGCTGTACGAGCAGGGCTTTACCATCAGCGGCGCGCGTAACCGTCTCGACGGTCGCGCCAGCGCAGCTGCCGAGTTCGACCGGCTGGACCTGCCCGACAGCCCGCCAGCGATCGACGGCGACAAACTGCGCGCCGACCTGCTGGACATTCTCGACCTGCTCAAGAACGGGTCGCGGCCGGCGTAAGGCCTGCACGCGTCCCTTCGCCGGCGGGTCGTCCCCGGTTCAGCTGCCGGGCTTGCACTGCTCGGCGTCGGTCACACGCTGCTTATGACGACTCAAGCATTCGTGCACCTGTTGAACGCGGCCCTGTGGGTGTTAAAATGTCACTCGCGCATATGCTGAATCTAACGCATGTAAACCGGGCGGTTCAGACCCGGCACTTTCCTGCGCAAGGAAAATTTAAGGGAAGACAATGATACGCGTTGCCATTTGTGACGATCACCAGATAGTTAGAGCAGGATTCAAGCAGATTTTCTCGTCGTCGGGCGATTTCGAAGTCGTCGCCGAAGGCGCCACCGGCCGCGAGGCCCTCGATATCGCACGCCGCGAGATCTGCGACGTGCTGCTGCTGGATATCGCGATGCCCGACCAGAGCGGCATCGACATCCTGCGCACCATCCGCCAGGGGCAGCCCAATCTGCCGGTGCTGATCCTGTCCGGCTACCCGGCGCAGCAGTATGCGCTCAACCTGTTCAAGATGGGCGCCAACGGCTACCTGAACAAGGAGTGCGAAGCCGACGAGCTCAAGACCGCCGTGCGCACCGTCTACCAGGGCCGCCGCTATGTGTCCTCCACGGTCGGCGAGCTGCTGGCCCAGAGCTTCGACCGCGATCCCAACACGGCGCTGCACACCGAGCTGTCCGATCGCGAGTTCCAGGTCTTCCTGCGGCTGGCGAAGGGTGCGACCGTGTCCGACATCGGCAACGCGCTGTCGCTGTCGATCAAGACGGTGTCCACCTACCGTACCCGGATCATGGAAAAAATGGGCCTGCAGTCGAACTCCGACCTGACCTATTACGCCATGAAGAACAATCTGCTCGATTAAGCTTCGGCTGATTTTCCAGGCAGATTCATCCGACAACGCGCCCACCGGGCGCGTTTTTGCTGGCTGGTCGAATGGACAGAACACTCAGGCGCAAATGCAACAAAAGGTTACGTCAGAGAATTTCGCAGTGCAACATTGCGTCCATACGCCTATAATGAAGGTCGCCATTGCTTGCGCGAAAGGAAGCCTGGATGGTCTTCACTACCGCTGCGGACGAGAAATCCATTCGCAGTCTCCCCCTTCACAAGAAGCTGCTGTGCCTGATGTGCGTGGTGCTGTTGGTCGTCAACGGCGTGTTCCTGGCGCGTAACCTCGACGATATGCGGGCAGCCAATGCGCTGCAGGCGCAGACGGCCCAGGTGTCGGACGAGCTGCAATACCTGAACCTGATCGTCACCGATGCCGAAAGCAGCTTGCGCGGCTATTTTCTGTCGGGCGACGAGGTCTACCTCGGCCCGCTGCGCAGCGCCTCCCAGCAAATCGACAAGCAGATGCGCTCACTGGATGAGCTGCTGCGGGACAATCCTTCCCAAGCAAAAAACCTGCAGCAGCTGCGCACGCTGGTCGACAAGAAGTTCGGCCTGCTTCGGCAGTCGCTGGAGGTCTACCGCGAGGGTGGCCTGAACGATATCGTGGCGATCGCCGCCTCGCCCGACGACCGCGCGCAGATGGACGAGATTCGCCTGCAGGTCGTGATCATGACGCGCGAGCAGAACGAATTGCTCACCACCCGCACCGCCGCGTTCTACCAGCAATACCGGCACGCCGTGGTATTCGGCGTCGGCATCAATGCCGCCGCCATCTTCGTGCTGCTGCTGTTCTACAAGACGATCCAGCGCGCCTTTCGCCTGCGCCTGTTGGCCGAGCGCGCCCTGCAACGCACGAACGATGGCCTGGAAGAGATCGTGGCCGAGCGTACCGCCCAGTTGTCGGTGCTGTCGCGCCACCTGATCAAGGTGTCGGAAGAGGAAAAATCGCGGCTGGCGCGCGAATTGCACGATGAAATGGGGGCCAACCTGACGGCGATCGGCATGGACCTGTCCACGGTCGCCGAGCATCTGCGCGCCAGCCATCCGGAACAGGCGTCGAAGCTGGGACGCGCCAAGCGGACCCTGGTCGATACCGTGCAGCTGAAACGCCGCATCATCGAGAATCTGCGGCCGAGCCTGCTTGACAATATGGGCTTGTCGGCCGCGCTGCAAAGCTATTGCGCCGATTATGCAAGAGTCACGTCGCTCGACTGTGACGCCCTGATCGATGCCGAAGCCGACGCCGCCGGCCCGATGCAGGCGATCGCCTTGTTCCGTATCACGCAAGAAGCCCTGAACAATATCGCCAAGTACGCCAAGGCGCGCAATGTGATCGTCAACCTGACGCGCGAGCCCGATGGGTGGGGTCTCGAGATCACCGACGACGGCATCGGCATTGCCCCGGATGCCATGGTCAGGTCGAAATCGCATGGCTTGCTCGGCATGCGCGAACGCGCCTTGCTGCTGGGAGGCAGCCTGGTGGTGGAGCGTGGTGTGAATGGGGTGGGAACTTGCGTGCGCGCCATCATTCCGGCGGCGGCCCCGGGGGGCAATGAAGAGGTGGGTGCGGCGGAAGCCGTCAGTGCGGCTGCGGTTGCCTTGTCTTGCGTACAGGCTGAAGCGCTCTTGCTGGATCCGCCGGCCCCGGACGGGGCGCAGGCGGCTCCGGCACGGCGTCATCTCAACGCGCCACATCCATGAGCAGGCGGTCGTATTCCGATTTGGCGACCTTGTAGCATTCGCCCGCATATTCTTCCAGGCCGGCGCGGTCCAACACGGTGATATTGCCGCGGCGGTACTGGATCAGGCCTTCGTCCTGCAGCTTGCCGGCGGCGGCGGTGATGCTTTCGCGGCGCACGCCCAGCATGATCGAGATCAGTTCTTGCGTCACTTTCAGTTCGTTGCTGGCCGAGCGGTCCAGGCGGTCGAGCAGCCAGCGGCACAGTTTCTGTTCGATCGAGCTGTGACGGCCGCCAACGGCGTTCTGGGCCATCTGGGCGAACAGCGCATTGGTGTAGCGCATCAACAGTTGGGGCAGGGCGCCGCCGCGGTTGAAGGCGTCGCGCAGGTATTGGGTCTTGAGGCGGTAGCCGTAGCCCGCGCTCTGGACCACGGCGCTGCAGGTGGCGCGCTCGCCCATGAACAGCGACACGCCGACCGCGCCTTCATGGCCGACCACGGCGATCTCGGTGGTGGCGCCGTCTTCCATCACGTACAGCAGCGACACGATTGCGGTCGTCGGAAAATACACGTATTCCAGTTTGCTGCCATACTCGAACAATTCTTTACCGAACGGCATCGGGACCAGTTCGAGGTGGTCGAACATGTCTTCCAGGTCGGTGCGGGGCAGGGCGGCCAGCAGTTCGTTCTGCTGGGTGCCGCTGTAGCTCACGACCGGTTTCGACGAGGACTTGATTGCCTCACTCGCGGCGGGGACCTGGTTTTTCGATTTTTGGGTGAGACCACCAAACTGAGTGTTGTTCATCTTATGTCCTCTTTTATGTCTATCGTGCGTCGGGGGCGATTCTTTGAGGCTTGTCTTTCTTACCTCATCGCGATGGGTGTACTTTAAGGCTACCGTCTGTTGCCGCACATAAGACGAGTATCCGCCCCCATGTAGGCTCCAAGCATGATGTTGTGTCAGCCCAGTCCTACTGGGGAAGACCGTGCGTTGGCGCACCTTCCGCCGCAAAGTTTCGTTAAAGAATGACGAAATGCCGCATAATTCGCCGGCGCGACCGGCGCATGACGAAGACAGGGCTACGGGGATATGGGGTTGCGGGTATTGCTGGTGGAAGACGATGCGGTGCTGGCCGACGGCCTGCTGCGCGCGCTGCAGGCGCAGGACATGACGGTCACGCAGGTGGCCGACGGCCTGGCTGCCGACCGCGCCCTGCATGAGCCAGGGATCGAGGTCGCCGTGCTCGACATCGGCCTGCCCGGCATCGACGGCTTCGAGGTGGTGCGCCGCCTGCGCGCGCGCGGGGCGGCCACGCCGGTGCTGCTGCTGACGGCGCGCGACGCGGTCGAGGACCGGGTGCGCGGCTTGGAGACCGGCGCCGACGACTACCTCGTGAAACCCTTCGCCACCGCCGAACTGGTGGCCCGCATCCGCGCGCTGGCGCGGCGCCACGCCCCCGTCTCGACGCTCATGACGCTCGCCGGCCTGAGCCTGGACCGCGCCACCCGCCGCGCCCGCGTCGGCGGCAATCCCATCGAGCTGTCGGTCCGCGAATGGGGCGTGCTCGAATACCTGCTGCAGCATGCGGGGCGGGTGGTGTCCAAGCAGCAGATCATCGACGCCATCCTGCCCTGGGGCGAGGACGTGACCCAGAACGCGGTCGAGGTCTATGTGTCGCGCCTGCGCCTGAAGCTCGATGGTTCGGGCGTGGCGATCCGCACCATCCGCGGCTTCGGCTATCTGCTGGAGGCGGCCGAATGATCCTGGTGGCATGAGCAGCATCCGGCTGCGCCTGCTCAAGTGGCTGCTGGGCCCGATCCTGCTGGTCAACCTGGTGCTGGCCGCGCTGGTGACCGGCCTGGCCTGGACCCCGGCCCAGGTCGCTTTCGACGGCGGCTTGCTGGACACCGCCAACAACGTGGCGGCGCGGCTGGCGGCGGGCGCGGCGCCGCAACTGCCTCCCGGCGCGCCAAATGCCGACCGCAGCTGGTTCGTGGTGCGCGACGGGCAGGGCCGCCATCTGGCCGGCGCGGCCGGCTTTCCTGCCTTGCGGCCCGGCGCGGCGCCGTATGACGCCGAGGTCGACGGCGAGCCGGTGCGGGTGGTCGCACTGGCGGTACAGACGACCGACGGCGAGCGCCACCTGGGCGTGGCGCGCACGCTGCGCCAGCGGCTCGAGGTGCGCTCGGCCATCGTGCGCTCGCTGGTGGTGCTGGTGTCGCTCGTGACACTGACCCTGGCCGGCGTGGTCTGGCTGTCGGTCAGCAACGGCCTGCGCCCCCTGGCGCGCATCCGCGCCGAGCTGGCCGCGCGCGGGCCCGGCGACCTGGCGCCGATCCCGCAGGCCAGCGTGCCCTACGAGATCGCGCCGGTGGTCGCCGGCTTCAACGAATTGCTCGACAAGGTCGAAGCCGGCGCGCGCGCCCAGCGCGATTTTCTGGCAGACATGGCGCACCAGCTGCGCACGCCGCTGGCCGGCATGCAGCTGCAGCTCGAGTGGCTGCGCGCGCGCCATGCGCGCGACCCCGACACCGTGGGCTCGCTGGGCATGATGGAACTGGCCAACGAGCGCATGATCCGCCAGGTCAACCAGCTGCTGGCGCTGGCGCGCGCCAGGGAAGGGCGGCCGGACGGCCAGCATGCGCCGCTCGACCTGGCGCAGCTGGTGCAGGAAACGATCCAGTTCTTCGTCGGCCAGGCGGGGGCCAAGGACATCGACCTCGGCTTCGAGCTGGCGCCGGCGCCCGTGAACGGGGACGCGTTCCAGCTGCGCGACCTGGTCGACAACCTGGTCGACAATGCCCTGCGCTACACGCCGCCTGGCGGGCGGGTGACCGTCGGCTGCGCCCGCGAGGGAGAGGCCGTGCTGTTCACGGTCGAGGATTCCGGCCCCGGCATCCCGCCCGCGCGCCGCGCCGCCGTGTTCGAACGCTACGTGCGCCTGGACGACAAGACGACCGGCAGCGGCCTGGGGCTGGCCATCGTGCGCGATATCGCGCTGGCGCATGGCGCGACCGTCCTGCTCGACGATGCCGAGGGTGGCGGCGCCCGCGTCACGGTGCGTTTTGCCGCCGGACCGGCGCGATAAAAGACTTTACAGCGTCGTATTTGCGTCGCTGTCAGGACTTTGTCAGCTTTTCCTCAGGGAAATGAAAGCTTCGTGGGATATCATCCCCCATGGCAACATTGTTGGCGGAATCCGTCCGCCGCCCAGGAGATCCCATGCAGCAGCGCCAGTCCGGCTTCACGCTCGTCGAGCTCATGATCGTGGTCGCGATCATCGGCATCCTCAGCGCGATCGCCGTGCCTTCCTATAACAGCTACGTGATGCGCGCGCGCCTGGTCGAGGCACACGGCGTACTGGCGTCCACCCAGAACAAGCTGGAGCAGTACTGGACCAACTACCACAAGTACGAGGACTTCGACAAGGAAGGCGCCAGCCTCATGCCCGACCCCGGCATGAATTTCGACTACAGCCTGGAAGACGCCACCGCCTCGGCCTATACCCTGGTCGCCACCGGCAAGAACGCCGCCGCCGGCTTCGTCTACACCATCGACCAGGCCGGCCACCGGGCCACGACCGGCGTGCCGGACGGCTGGGTCGACAGCGATGTCTGCTGGGTCGACCGCAAGGAGGGCACGTGCGCCCAGTAGTGTTGCCGGCAAGCGCGGTGCGTGCGAAAGGCTTCACGGCGCTGGAGGCGCTGGTCGTGGTGGCGATCCTCGGCATCCTGCTGGCGGTCGGCATCCCGGGCATGCGCGGCTGGCTGGGCGGCACGACCGCCACCGGCGCGGCCGAGTTCTATGCCGAAGGTTTCCGGCTCGCGCGCAGCCAGGCGCTGGCCAACAACAGCCGTAGCCGCGTGGTGTTCACGGAGAACGCCGGTAGCGGCCAGCTGGACTGGCAGGTCGACGTCTGCTTCCCGGTTCCGGACGATGGCTGCGCCGCCGACAGCGAGCGCTGGTCGACCGTGGACGAGCCGGCGCCGGGGCCGGAAGACGGCAACGTCGAGACCAGCTCGGTCTTTCGCAGCGCCGCCTCGCTGCCGCGCACCACGGCATTGACGGTCACGCCCGACTCCGAAGCACGGTCCGCCTATTTCACCGAGCTGGGCTGGGTCGACGGCGCCAAGCCGGCGCTGATGCGCTTCGACCTCGGCCCCGGCAGCGCCGACGCCGAGGGCGTCTTCACCCCCACCGCCGTGGTGCTGACCCTGGCCGGGGCCGTGGTGACGTGCCGCCCCGACCTGGTCGGCGTCGCCTCCGCTGGCGATGCGCGCAGGTGTCCATGATGCCTCGTCGTTTTTCTCCCATCCGCCAGGCCCAGCGCGGCGTCGCCCTGCTCGAAGCCCTGATCGCCGTCCTGCTGCTGGGGATCGGCCTGGTCGGCACGCTGGCCCTGCAAGTCAATTCCCAGGCAGCCCTGTCCGAGGCAGCCATGCGCGCCGAGGCCACCATCGCCGCCAACGAATTGATCGGCGTGATGAGCACCGACCTGGACCACCTGGACGAGTATGCCCTGGCCAGGGATGCGGAGCCGGGCGAGCGCCTCGAGACCTGGCATGCGGCGCTCGCCGGTCACCTGCCGAACGCGGCCGTCGAGATCAGCGTCACGCCGGCGGCGGACACCGAACGCACCGCCGTCGTGATCGTCATCAAGTGGCGCCGCAGCGAAGCGGCGCAGCAGAACACGCACCGCATCGTCACCTATATGGCGAGGTCGGCATGAGCTCGCGCATGAGCCGGTTCCATCCGCAGCGCATGGCCGGCTTTTCGCTGGTCGAGCTGATGGTCAGCATCGTGATCGGCCTGCTGGCGGTGCTGTTCGCCACCCGCATGATGACCGATGGCGAAACCACCAAGCGCGGCGCCCTGGGCGGATCGGATTCGATGCAGAACGGGATGATGGCGATGTTCTCGATCAGCGGCGACGCCGAGCAGGCCGGCTATGGCCTGAACGATCCGATCCTGAACGGCTGCGATACCCTGTTCACGGACAACAGTGGCTATGCGCTCGCTTCCGCCAGGCGCGACAACGTCGACGTCACGCCGCTGGCCGCGGCAGTGATCGTGCCGGGGGCCGACGGCAAGCCGGACCAGCTGACCATGTACGCGGGCAGCGCGCCGGGCGGGACCGGCACCACGCGACTGCTCACCAACTACATCGGCGGCAACCAGTTGGTGGTCGACCGGCCTTTGTACGGCTTCGCGCCGGGCGACGTGATCGTGGTCGCGCCCGAGAATGGCGAAGGCAAGTGCGCGCTGGCCCAGGTCGCGGCGCTGACGGCCCAGGGCGCCGCGCCGGCGATCTCGATCGGCGACGTGCGCTACCGCTACAACGCCGGCGCCCTGGAGCGCAATTTCGACGGCAGCGCGAGCCGGATCTTCAACCTCGGGCGCGAAGCGAACCTGTCGTTCCACACATGGCTGGTGCAGGACGGCGTGCTGCGCCTGCGCGCCACCAACCTCGGCGCCAACGGCGGCGCCGCGCATGCGGTGGCCGACAACATCGTCTCGCTCAAGGCGCAGTACGGCTTCGACAAGCGCGACGCCGCCGACTTCGATCCGGAACTGGGGATGCAGGTGGGCGAATGGTCGAGCGCCATGATCGACGCCGACCTCGATGGCGTGACCGGCGGGCCAGGCGACTACCAGCGCATCGCCGCCCTGCGCATCGCCGTCGTGGCGCGCGCGAAGACGCCCGAACGCCCCGGCGCGGACGGCGTGTGCACGGCGCAGCCGCAGGCCATCAAGGTGTTCGGCAACGCCCAGCCGCAGGGCGTCGAACCGGTGGAGATCGAACTCGACGTGCGCGTCAAGGACGATCCGGTCGACTGGCGCTGCTACCGCTACCGCACTTTCGAGACCATCGTCCCGCTGCGCAATACCGGCTGGAGGCCCACCGCATGACCCATCTCCCGACAAGCACCCGCAGCCAGGCCGGGGTCGCCTTGCCCGTCATGCTGATCATGATGCTGGTGATGCTGGTGACCAGCATCTACCTGCTGCGCTCCAGCAATTCGGCCACGCTGGCCGCCTCGAACCTGGCCTACGACGCCACCCTGAGCCGGGCGGTCGACTTCGGCCTGCATACGGGCTTCCAGTGGCTGAGCGAAACCGCATCGGCCGACAAGGCCAGCCTCAACCAGGATGACCTCGCGCGTGGCTACCACGCCAGCCTCGATACCACGCTGACGCCGAAGGACAAGGGCTTCTGGGACGACAGCTTTGCGGTCGAAGACGCCGACGGCAACCGGATCCAGTACGTCATCCACCGCATGTGCCGCAACCCGGGAAGCTTCAGCAGCGAAAACCAGGAGTGCGTGCTGACGTCCGCCAACACGGTCAAGATCGGCAACCGGGTCGCGATCGGCGAGAGCCTGGCGTCGGACGCGCCGGCCTACGCCAGTTCGCCCCAGATTCACTACGTGATCACGGCCCGCATCGACGGCGCGCGCGGCGGCAACGTGATCAACCAGATGGCTGTCCTGATCGGCGCCTGACGCCAGCATGAATGGAATGCGCATGAACTTTTCTTTCCTCACCACGCTGGCCGTAGCGCTGGCCATGACCCTGGCGTCGACGCCGGCCTGGGCCGGCCCGACCGGCCTGGCCTCGCTGCCCCTGATGAGCATTACCGGCAGCGGCACGGTCAAGCCGAACCTGATGCTGCTGTACGACGACTCCGGCTCGATGGCCTGGAACCACACGCCGGACTACGTCGACGACAACACCACCTGCCGCGCCGGCACGACGCTCGCGGCGCGCAACCCGCGCGGCTGCGTGATCGGCGATCCGCCCTATGCGGCGCCGCTGTTCAACCGCCAGTACTACGACCCGAAGGTGCGCTACCAGCCGCCGGTCAGGGCCGACCAGACCTCGTATCCGAGCCAGACCTCCAGCGCGACCGACGGCTGGAAGGCCGTGACCACCGACGGCTTCGGCGTCGACAAGCGCAATATGCGCAATGCGAACGAGAACACCACCAATCTGCTGACCGGCTACCCGGACCTGCAATGGTGCAGCAGCGACGGCGACTGCCGCCGCAACGTCGGCGGCTACGCCTATCCGAGCCTGACCTACGACAGCGCCGAGCCGGTCGGCGGCAACCCCTATTACTACACGATCAACGTCGCCGAATACTGCACCGACGCCAGCCTGAAGCGATGCGTGAGCACGGCGGTCAACGCCCCGGCGCCGCAGGGGTATCCGGTGCCGGCCCCGGTCCGCTGGTGCAACAGCACGGCGCTGACCGATTGCCAGGCCAAGTACGTCGGCAACTACAAGTACCCGCGCTACGGCGACCCGAACCGCTCGGCCAACTGGTACTCGACCATCACCATCAACGATTCGGGCGCGGCCAGCGCGGTCTCGATCACGGCGGTGCGCGTGGTCGGGGTGTCCGGCACCCAGACCATCACCCGCGACGCGGCCACCGCCTCGGGCGGCACCAACACCGCGGCCAAGCGCACCGCGCTGGCCACCGCGCTGGCGGCCTCGATCGTCAACAGGGCGGTATCGGATCGTCCCTTCACCGCCTGCGTGCCCAAGGCGAGCGGCGTGGTGCGCGCCTGCGCCGACTTCGGCATCACGCTGGACTCGAGCGACATGCTGGCCGTGATCCCGATCAGCTGCGGCCGCAATGTCACCAACAAGAACAACTGCACCGTGGTGCAAGAGGGCGAGCGCACCGGCGACGAGATCGTCGTCGATTCCGGCACCGCCGCCACGGCGCTGCTGCAAATCGGCGGGCGCGCCGCCAACAGCAGCAGCACCAACGGCCGCAGCCGCCTGGTTGGCCTAAAACTGGGCAATACCACGCTGATCGACTCGCTGCGCTTGGGCCAGAACTACACGGCGGCCCAGGTCGCCTCGCAGATCGCCGGCGAGATCGGCACCCGCGGCACGATCAAGGCCTATGTGGGACCGAACAACGTGACGCCGCAGTGCGCGACGGCCACCAGCGCGATGGTCTGCCTGGTGGCGCCGCTGAGCATGGCTGGCGCCAACCTGAGTTATACCCGGGTCGACAATCCCGCCAGCCTGACCTGGGGAGGCGCGCCGGCCACGAGCGACGGCGTGCCGACCTCGGTATCGGGCTTCGATACCGGTGTGTTCATCCGCACCGACATCGTACCGGCGCGCGACAGCTACCCGAAATCGGCGCAGCGCACCGATTGCCAGGGCGCGGCCTGCACCTACGACGAGGAGATGACCAACTTCGCCAACTGGTATGCCTATTACAAGACGCGCAACCAGATGATGAAGACGGCCGTCGGCCTGGCCTTCCAGCCGCTGGGCGAAGCCTACAAGGTCGGCCTGGTCGGGCTGCAGGACGCGGCCGCGGAGGGCGCCATGAGCCGTCCGAAGCCGTTCACCGGCCAGAACCGGATCGACTGGTACGACGCGCTGTACGCGATGAACAGCGCGGGCGGCACCCCGGTGCGCCTGGCGCTGCATGCGATCGGCAAGATGTTCGCCAACCAGGCGCCGTACAAGCAGGCGGCAGGGGCGGAAACGGTGGAGTATGCCTGCCAGCAGAACTTCACGTTCGTGACCACCGACGGCTACTGGAATGGCAACAGCCCCAAGACGCTGGTCAAGGCGGCGAGCCGCTACTCGCCCGCCGAGTACGAGGAAACCGTCGTCAACAACGACAACACCGTCAACCCGGCGCGCTTCTGCACCCGCGAAACGGGCTGCCTCGACACCCGCGCGCAAACGCTGCCTTCGCTGGCCGACGTCGCGCTGTACTGGTACAACGGCGGCTCGAGCACCGGCACCGTGTCGCTGCGTCCCGAGATCGACGACATGTCGAAGACCGGCCAGGTGCCGGGCACCGGCAACAACCACCTGCATATGCGCACCTATGCCCTGGGCCTCGGGGTGGACGGCATCATGACCTATGAGCCGGACTACGACACCAAGCCGGTGGTCGGCGGCGACTTCTATAACCTGATCAACGGCGTGAGGACCGGCTGCCCGTGGAACAACAACGGCGCCTACGTCTGGCCCGATCCGAATACCGGCACTACCGACCTGTCGACGGCGCTGCAGTCGCGGGTGGACGACCTGTGGCACGCCGCCATCAATGGCGGCGGCAAGTACTTCCCGGCCTCCGATCCGCTGCAGGTGGTCGACAGCCTGAACCGGGTGCTGAACGACATCCAGGTCGCCACCGGCGCGGCCGCCGCGGCCGCGACGTCGACCCCCAACGTGGCCCAGGAAGACCGCGACATCTTCTCGGCCACCTTCACCACGGTGAAGTGGACGGGCAACCTCTCCAAGCGCGTGATCGACATCGTCACCGGCGAGGTCAGCAAGGACGTCGACTGGAAGACGTCGTGGAGCATCGGCCAGAAGGTGGGAGCCGACTCCGACACCCGCAACATCTGGTGGCGCAACCCGGCCACCGGCGCCCGCACCGCCTTCGCCTACGACCAGTTGGGCGCGGACCAGGCCTGGTTCTCGAACAAGTGCTCGGCGCTGCCGCAATGCGCGCGCCTGTCGGCCGACCAGCGCGCCGTCGTCAACGACGGACGGACCATCGTCGGCTGGTTGCGCGGCCAGCAGCAGCATGCCAACAACGTCCTGCTGCGCGCCTACACCACGACCGGGCCGGAGGACACCGGCCCCAACGGCGCGCAGCTGGAGGTCCTGGGCGACGTGGCGTCGTCCAAGCCGGCCTACCTGCGCGAGCCGCGCAAGGCCTACGGCAGCGCCGACTACGCGGCCTTCCGCAGCGAGAACGCTAGCCGCGACCCGGTCGTCTTCATCGCCGCCAACGACGGCATGCTGCACGCCTTCGAAGCCGAGAAGGGCACCGAGCTGTGGGCCTACATGCCGCGCATCACGATGAAGAAGCTGTACCGGCAGGCCAGCGTCAATTACGCCTCGAGCCACCAGTTCAGCACCGATGGCTCGCCCGAGCTGGCCGACGTCAAGATCAACGGCGAATGGCGCTCGGTGCTGGTTGCCGGCCTGAATGCCGGCGGTCGCGGCTACTATGCGCTGGACGTCACCGATCCGGCCGATCCCCGGCCCTTGTGGGAAATCTGCGCCGACAGCACGGTGTGCGGCGGCGTGCACCACCAGCCCGACATGGGTTTCACCTTCGGCAACCCGCAATTCGGCACCATCCGGGTCGGCGGCGAAGAGCGCTGGGTGGTGTTCCTGACCTCGGGCTACAACAACATCCCGGGCGCCGACGACATCCAGTCGGGCAGCGGCAAGGGCTACCTGTTCGTGATCGACGTCGCAACCGGCCAGGCGATCGCCAACCTGGGCGCCGGCGACGTGCTGGACAAGGGCATGCTCACCACCGGCAGCGGCGACGCGACGACGCCGTCCGGCCTGGCGAAGATCACGGCGATCACGGCCAACCCGAACACCGATCCGCTGGTGACCTACGTCTACGGCGGCGACAACCAGGGCCGGATGTGGCGCTTCGACTTCACCGGCGAGCGGGTCGAGCGGCTGCTGATGGCCGATGCCGGCGCCGACCAGCCGATCACCACCCGCCCCGACGTCGCCGTTTGCCAGGTCGGATCGAGCGGGGAGGGCGCGGACGCCTCGCCGACGACGCGCGTGGTGGCCTTCGGCACCGGCCGCATGCTCGACCTGCCGGACATCCAGAACACCGAGGTGCAAAGCGCCTACGTGCTCAAGGACGACGGCGCCGCCTACGACGCCGCTGCCTGGCGCGACGACGAGACCTATGCCGAACGCGCCCTGACCGAGACCCGACCCTACGATGACGCCGCTCCCGACGTGCCGCGCTCGAACCAGTTCACGATCGGCGGGACGATCGCCGACCTTGGCCGCCAGCGCGGCTGGTTCGTCGATTTCGACAAGAATTCCGGCGAGCGGGTCAACCTCGATCCGAAGATCGTGGCCGGGACCCTGACCGTGGTGACCAATCTGCCGCAGTCGTCGACCGCCTGCGCGGTGGGCGGCATCAGCTACGCCTATTTCGTCGACGTGTGCAGCGGCGCCGCGGTCTCGAACGACATCGCCGGCGTGCTGCTGTCGGGCGACGCGGCGGCGGTCGGTACGACCATCGTGCGCCTGCCGTCGGGAGCGCTCAAGCTGATCACCACGACCGCCAAGGGCAATACCATCACCACCGAGGTGGCGCCGGCCAGGACCCAGGACGCGCGCCGCACCGGCTGGCGCCGGGTGCGCGACTAGGGCGGGCGCGGCCAGGCAATGCGCGCAGTGCCGGGCGCGCCGTTTTGTTCACACGGCGCGTCCCGGAAACGGTAAAATCGAGGGTTTTCCGACAAGGGTCGCCCGCGGCCCGACTACAGGGCTCGATTTATGGCCAACGACACCGACATTTCCAGCGACGACCTCGACGTCGCCGTTCCCCGCCAGGCCGGCGCGATCGCGCGCGAAGTCGCGCGCCGCCGCACCTTCGGCATCATTTCCCACCCCGACGCGGGCAAGACCACGCTGACCGAAAAGCTGTTGCTGTTCTCGGGCGCGATCCAGCTCGCCGGTACCGTCAAGGGCCGCAAGAGCGGCCGCCACGCGACCTCGGACTGGATGGACATCGAGAAGCAGCGCGGCATCTCGGTCGCGTCCTCCGTGATGCAGTTCGAGTTCCGCGAGCACGTGATCAACCTGCTCGACACCCCGGGCCACCAGGACTTCTCGGAAGACACCTACCGCGTGCTGACCGCGGTCGACTCGGCCCTGATGGTGATCGACGCCGCCAAGGGCGTCGAGGAACAGACCATCAAGCTGCTCGACGTGTGCCGCATGCGCGACACGCCGATCGTCACCTTCATGAACAAGATGGACCGCGAGACCCGCGATCCGCTGGAACTGCTGGACGAAGTCGAGTCGGTGCTCAAGATCGAGTGCGCGCCGGTGACCTGGCCGATCGGCATGGGCAAGAACTTCCGCGGCGTGTACCACCTGCTGCGCGACGAGATCATGCTGTTCAAGGCCGGCGAAGAGAAGGCCGACGGCGCCTTCGAGATCGTCAAGGGCATCGACAATCCGAAGCTGGCCGCGATGTTCCCGCTCGAGATCGAGCAGCTCAAGATGGAAGTGGAGCTGGTGCACGGCGCCTCGCACGTGTTCGACCTGGAGCGTTTCCTGTCGGGCGTGCAGACCCCGGTGTTCTTCGGTTCGGCAATCAACAACTTCGGCGTGCGCGAGATCCTGTCGGCACTGGTTGACTGGGCCCCGGCCCGCGCGAACGCGACGCCACCGTACGCGCGGTCGCGCCGGTCGAACCCAAGTTCTCCGGCTTCGTGTTCAAGATCCAGGCCAATATGGACCCGGCCCACCGCGACCGCATCGCCTTCCTGCGCGTGTGCTCGGGACGCTTCGAGAAAGGCATGAAGGTCAAGCACCTGCGCCTGGGACGCGAAGTCAAGCTGTCGTCGGTCGTGACCTTCATGGCGTCGAGCCGCGAACAGGTTGAAGAGGCCTATGCCGGCGACATCATCGGCCTGCCGAACCACGGCAATATGCAGATCGGCGACAGTTTCTCCGAAGGCGAGATGCTGACCTTCACCGGCATCCCGTACTTCGCGCCGGACCTGTTCCGCACGGTGCGGATTCGCAATCCATTGAAAGTGAAGCAGCTGCACAAGGGCTTGCAGCAGCTGGGCGAAGAGGGCGCGGTACAGGTGTTCAAGCCGGTGCTGGGCTCGGACCTGATCCTGGGCGCGGTCGGCGTGCTGCAGTTCGAGGTCGTGGCCAGCCGCCTGCTCAACGAGTATGGCGTGGACGCGGTGTTCGAAAGCAGCAGCATCAGCAGCGCGCGCTGGATTTCGAGCGAAGACAAGAAATCGCTGGCCGACTTCGAGAACCAGCTCGGCCACCAGGTCGCCTACGATGCGGCCGGCAATATGGCCTTCCTGGCGACGTCCGGCGTGAACCTGCGGCTGACCCAGGAGCGCTGGCCCAAGCTGGTGTTCCACGCGACCCGCGAGCACGCGGCCAAGCTGGCCTGACCGGACGCTTGCGTCAAGGCCCGGGCGCGCTGTCGGTTTCGGTTTCGATCTCGACGGCCTCCAGGGTCTGGGTGCGCACCGCGCCGTCGACCAGCGTCAGGCGCAGCTGCACCGGCAGCCAGGCCTGGCCGGGCGCGAGCCATATTTCCAGCCGCGGCGCCCCCTCGGGCGCCAGCTGCGCCATGCGCAGCGCTTCCACCGGGCCGATCCCGGTGTCGACCGTCTCCATTCCCATGACCTCGTAGCGTTCCTGGCGCGCCCCGCCGGCGGCGCCGATCCAGAAGGCCAGCACGCCCCGCAGCTGGTCCGGATTGGCGCGTCCCATGCCGGCCAGCTGCAGCAGCAGCGAGGCGCGGTCCTGGGCCCCGCCCGCCAGCTGATCGCGGCGCGCGCCGAGATGCGAGACGATCACTCCCTGCTCGCGATCGAAGTCGGTGGTCGCACGGCCCGGCCCGGCCGGCTCGCTGGCGCGCAGCGGTGCCAGGCCACCGTCGTCCAGGCCGCCCTCGCTGTCCAGTGATCCCAGGATGCCGTCGAGCGTGAGCCGATAGCTGCTGCCGTCGGTGCGCCAGTCCAGGCGCGCCGCGCCTGCGCCGCTCACTCGATAGTCGAGGCGCGCCGGAGGCGCCGGCGAGACGCGGAACTGGCCGGGCATCGCGCCCGGCCGCACCTCGCCTCGGCCGTCCGCCTGGAGCGGCGCGAGCACGGGCAGCGCAGCCGGTGCGGCATCTGGTCCGGCATCCGGCTCGGCATCCGGCTCGGCATCCGGCTGGACATCCCGCTGTGCATCCGGCTCGGGCGCGGGTTCCGGGGCAGGCCGGGATGCGGGCGGCGGGCTGGGTGCTGGCCGGTGTGCTGCGCGATCCGTCCCGGCGCGCGCGAGCCTCAGCGCCAGTGGGGCAGGCTCGCGCACGGCCGCCGCGCGTTGAATGGGGAAGTCCAGCCATGCAAGGGCGGCCAGGTGCAGCAACAGGGACGCCAGGCCGATGCCGAGCAGGCGCCGGTAGCGCGCCAGGAAAGCGGAAAATCTCATGGGCGCTAGTGTAGCGCGCGCCCGTCGCGCGAGGGGGGCTTCAGAAGCCCAGGCTCAGGTTGGCCTTGACCCGGCTGCTGGAGTTGGTCGCATCCTGGAAGCGCTCGGCCGCGTGGCCATGGTTCTCGAAGGAACCGTCGATCGTGACCCGCTCGCTGACCTGGTACCTGGCGCCGACGCCCGTGTACAAGCCGGTATCGACGCCCTTGCGGACGCCGCGGCGGTTCTGGCTGTGCGCCACGCCCAGCTTGCCGTAGGCCGACAGGCGTTCGCCGAGCGGCTGCGTGACCTTGACGGCGGTGTGCAGATTGAAGCCGCGCAGGCCGATCGCGCCGGTCGTGTCTTCGGGATCGCGTTCGTTCACCGGCCGAAAACCCTGGTCGAGCAGATTGACGTAGCCGGCCTCGAAGGCCAGCGCCGGCGTCACCGATACGCCCATCAGCAGCCTGGGGTCGGTCTTGAACAGGCCGCCGAACAGGCGGTCGTTGGGATTGGCGTTCAGGTTGCCGCCGTAGACGCGAGGGAAGGTCCGGGAGTGGGGATCGCGCGGGGCCGAGAACACGCTGCGTGGGCGGGTGTCGGCCAGTTCCACCGGCGCGGCGGCCGGCTCAACCAGTTGCGCCTGCGCTGGAGCGGCGGTGGCGACGGCTGCCGCGAGCAGGATGGCTGGGCGTTTCATGTCGCGTCCTTTCAGAAGCCCATCTTGAGATTGCCCTGCAGGCCGTCGCGCACGCGGTCGAGCTTCTTCGCCGCGTCGCCATGGCGCACGAAGTCGCCGCTCACGGTGGTGCGCTTGTCGACCTTGTAGCTGGCGCCGGCGCCGGTGTACAGACCGGTCTCCGACCCGGCCACGCCTCGTTCCTTCTTTTTTTTAGTATAGGCGATGCCGGCCTTGCCGTAGGCCGACAGGCGGTCGCCGGCCGACAGCGAGTATCTGGCGGCGAGGTGGTTGCTGGAACCTTTTTCGCCCAGCGGGATCGAGGCGTCCGCCGGCTTGCCCGGCTCGACCTCGTGCAAACCCTTGTCCGGCAGGTTGACGTAACCGCCCTCGATGGCGACGTTGGGCGCCACCTCGACGCCGCCAGTCAGGCGCGGATCGCGCCGCATGCCGGTGAACACGTGGTCGTTGGGCTGGGCCGCCACGTTACCGCCGTACACGCGCGGATAAGGCTGGTGGCTGCCGGCGAACGGATCGGGCGCAGCGGGTTTGCCGGGTTCGAGCTGGGCCGGCTGGCGCGGCGCCGGGTCGGGCAGCAACTGGGCCAGGGCCCGGGTATGCACCCCGGCGGTCGTCAGCACAACAAGCGTCAATACGAAGGCGCGGGCTTTCATCGGTTTTTCCTCGGTCGGGTCTCGTGCAAGCATAGCGCGTTACAGGGCGCTGTGCTCATGCGCGACGCATGCCTTGGTAAGCAGTTGTTACCGGTATGCGCACACTGACGACGGTGCCGGCCGGAGTGCTGTCGATGTTCAGGACGCCGCCGGCCAGGCGCGCCCGCTCGCGCATGCCGGGAAGGCCCCAGTGTCCTTCGCGCCCGCCGCGGGCCAGGATGTCGGGCGGGATGCCCTGGCCGTCGTCGCTCACCGCCAGGCGCAGGCTGTCGGCGTGGTAGTCGAGCGTCAGCCTGATCCGCGTGGCGCCGGCATGGCGGAAGGCGTTGGACAGCGCTTCGCGGCCGATGGTGAACATCTCGTCCTCGACTTCCGGGTCCAGTTCGCGCACGTTGCCCGCGACTTCCGGGACGAAGGCCGTGCCGGACGACGCCGCCAGTGCGCCGCCGGCGTCTTCCAGCGCCTGCGGCAGGCAGCCGTGGCGCACGCCCGGCACCCGCAGCTGGCGCACCTGCTGGCGGCCTTCCTCGATCACGTCTTCGGCCCGCGTCAGCACGTCCTCGACCTCGGCCCGCATCCCGCTGTCGGCCGGCAGCCTGCCCATCAGCACGTGCATGCGCAGCACCAGCGCCTGCACGCTCTGCAGGAAGGTGTCGTGCAGGGTGCGCGCGATGCGCTCGCGTTCGCGGGTACGCACCAGCATCTTCTCGCGCAGGCGCGCCGCGAGACGCGCCAGGCGCCAGCGATGCAGCAGCCAGGCCGTGCCCAGCAGGAGAATGGCGCAGGCCAGCCGGAACCACAGCGTTTGGGGCCAGGCGGCCTCGATGCGCAGGGCCGCCTGCGCCGGCTGCCGGCTCCAGACGCCATCCTCGTTGGCGGCGCTGACCTCGAACAGGTAGTCTCCCGGCGCCAGGTTCGTATATACCGCCTGGCGCGGCCCGCTGGCCTCGCGCCAGTCCGCATCCTGGCCGGCGAGCCGGTAACGGAAGCGCACCCGTTCCGGCATCGACAGCGCGGTGGCGGTGAAATCGATCTCGAGCCGGGTCGTGCGGGCCGGCAGCACCAGGCCGGGCGCGGGCGCATGACTGCCCTGGTCGGTGCGAATGGCGGTCACCATGACCGTCGGCGCGCGCGGATTGCGCGCAATCCTGGCGGGATCGACGTGGCCCACGATGCTGGATGTGGCGAACCACAGGCGGCCGTCGTCGGCCTGGACCAGCGAAGGCAGGGGCTGCATCTGCGCCGGCATCCCGCGGTGACCGTCCAGGTGGTCGAAGCGCTCGGCCGCGACCGTGGCGTCGGACGCGTCCAGCGCCCGCGTCAGGTCGGCGGCCGTGACGCGCGCCAGGCCGCCGGTGTCGTGCAGCCACAGCTCGCCGTCGGCGCGCTCGACGATGCCGGAGACGCCGCGGAATCCCCGGCCGCCGCGCTCGTCGAGGGTCACGAAGCGCTCGCCGTCGAACCAGGCCAGGCCGCGATCGCCGCCGATCCAGACCCGGGCGCTGCCGGGCACGATCGCCAGCGCATTGCCGACCGCCAGGCCCTGCCGCGGTCCGTAGTGGCGCAGCGCATCCCCGTCGAGGATGGCGATGTGGTTGTCGGTGTAGCCAAACCAGATGCGGCCCTGGCGATCGGTCGCCAGCGTGACCGCGGTCGGACCGGCCAGCGCCGCGCGTCCGTCGCCCTTGCGCCAGGCGCCATCGCGGAAGGTATGCACGCCGTGGCCGATCACCGACACCCACAGCGCGCCGTCGGCGCCGGTCGTCATCGCCTGCACATTGCGTCCCGTCAGTTGCGGGGGCAGCGCCCAGCGCCGGATGGCCCCGTCGCGCACCCGCCACAGGCTGGCATTGTTGCCGAACCAGAGCGTGCCGTCGGGCGCGCGGTGGCTGGCGCTGACGTCCATGACCTCCGTGGCGCGCCGGCTGCCGTCCGGCGCGAGGACGAAGCTGGCGAAATCGAAGGCGCCGGTGCGGTCGGTATTGCCGATCCAGACGGCGCCAGCGTCGCCGGGCGCGACGCTGAGCGCGGGAACGAAGCCCGGCGGCAGCGCGACGGTCGACAGGCGGGCCTGGCGCACCCGGTCGACGCCGTTCGCCGTGGTGAACCACAGATTGCCTTCGCGGTCGTCGAAGGTGGCGTTGAAGATGCCGTCGGTGAAGCCGGCGGCGGTCGAGAGCTGGCGCACCAGCTTGCCTTTGCCGTCGAGCAGCTGCACCGCATCGCCGGTGGAGACCCACAAGCCGCCGCGCGCATCGCCTTCGTAGCCGAGCAGCGGCGCGCCTCCATTGTGCAGGATCAGCGGCGCCGTCGCGCCGCTGGCGGGATCGAACAGCCGCAGGCCGGGGGCCCGGGTCTTGATCACGATCTTGCCGTCGGGACGGAGGTAGCCGCTTCCCAGCTGCGGCTGGTCGAGCACCTTGATGAAGCGCCGCTCGCCGGCGGCGGAACCGGGCGCGCCGCGGTAGATTCCGTCGGCGCAGTAGACCAGCAGGCTGCCGTCGGCCAGCGCGCTGAAGCCATGCGGCCGGCCGTATGGCAGCCCGGCGGACGGTCCTACCTCAAGCCAGCGCTTGCCTTCGAGCCGGTGCATGCCGGTGCCGCTCGAGGCCCACATGACGCCGTCGGGCGTGCGCCCGAAACGGAAAACCGTGGTGGGCGGCGAATCCTTGCCGACGTAGTGATGGACGGCGCCGCGCTCGAAGCGGCTGATGTCGCCGAACTGGTAGCTGACCCAGATGGCGTCGCCATCGGCGGCCACGGCCATCGTCAGCGGTGAGCGCAGCTTGTGGCCGAAGACCTCGTCGTTGCGCACGAAGCGCGCGCCGTCGAAGCTGTACAGGCCATCGGTGGCGGCGAACCACAGCATGCCGGCGGCATCCTGGGTAATCGAATACACCGCGGACGGGGCGCCGTCCTCGCGCGTCCATGAGGTGTGCTGCAGGTCGCCGGTCCAGGGCGGCAGCGGGGCGGCGCCGGCCCGGACGCACAGGGCGAGGGCCAGGATGGCAAACAGGAGGCAATGCGGGAGGCGTGCACATGGCAGGCGCATGGGAGGTTTTCCGTGTAACTGGTTATTGTTGGTTGGACGGATTCTTGCCCAAAACTCCCCTGCGCGGCAAGTCGCCGCAGCGGACATGGGCCTTGCGCCGCGACAAGTGCGGCGCGCGCCTGCGGCGTACATTGTTGTATGCACTGAAGAAATAATGCACCAAGACGAGAGGACGCCATGACCACGCCGCCCGCCGACCGCGTTCCCGGGTTCTCCATGCTGTCACGGCTGAAAATCGGCCCCAAGCTGCTGCTCGCCCCCGGCGCCGTGCTGGCGCTGCTGCTCCTGCTGTCCTGGGTGGCGTATTACGCGATGGTGCGCCAGAACGGTTCGCTCGAATCGATCGTCGGCCAGCGCGCGGCCAGCATGGGCGCCGCCAGCAGCCTGGCGGCGCAGTCGCAGAAAGCGCACGCCGACATCTATCGCCTGCTGAGCTGGATGGGCGGCAGCTTCCCGGTGGCGCGCACCGAGCCGCTGCGCCAGGACATCCTGGCCCAGCACCGGCGCATCGCGGCCGGCCTGGAGACCCTGGGCAGGATGACCCTGACCGAGGCCGAGGACCGCCACGTGGAGCAGGCCGCCGCGGCCCAGCTGCGCTACGCCGAGGCGGTGCGCGAGGTGATCGAGCTGGCGCCGCTGGACGGCTCGATCAGCGCCAACGCCATGCAGAAGGCCGAAAGCGCGTTCGCGCTGGTGGCGCAGCGCCTGGCCGACCTGGGCGTGCTCGAAGAAGCGCTGTCGCGCGAGGCCTCCAGCAGCGCCAAGGCCGACTTTCGCATGATCTCGGTCCTGATGCCGGCGGTCGTGCTGCTGGCGATCGCGCTGTCGCTGGCGATCACCTTCGCGGTGCGCCGCATCCTGCTGGCCGAGATCCGCGGCATCGGGCGGGCCGCCAGCGGCCTGGCCAGCGGCGACCTGACGCTGCGAGCGCATCTCGACCACGACTACGGCGGCGACGAGATCGCCGACACCTCGCGCCAGCTGGATGCCAGCATCCGCAACCTGAACGGCACCCTGCGTTCGATCCTGGAATCGGCGCGCCTGATCGGCGCCGCCTCGCGCGACATCAAGCTGGGCAGCCTGAGCCTGGGCAGCCGCGCCGTGTTCCGCGCCAGCGCGCTGGCGCATACCGAAGGCGCGCTGCGCGAGCTGGCGGCCGACGTCAGGCTGGGCGCCGACCAGGCGCGCGCCGCCAACCGCCTGGCCGCCGGCGCCGGCGAGGTGGCGCACGAAGGCAGCGACGTGGTCGAACGGCTGGTGGCGACGCTCGAGGGCAGCCGCCGCGGCGCGCAGCGGGTGGTGGAGATCGTCGAGGGGCTGGAGCTGGCGGCGAGCGAGACCGGCACGCTGGCCCTGAACGCGGCGCTGGATGCGGCGCGCACACAGATGGACGCCGGCATGGATGCCGGTGCGCAGTCGCCGGCGATGGCCGAGGTGGCCGGCGAGGTGCGGGCGCTGGCGCGCCGGGTGGCCGCCGCCAGCCGCGAGATCCGCGCCGTGGCGGCGCAGTCGCTGGCCGAGATCGACGGCGGCGCGGCCTGGGCCCTGCACGCGGGCAGCAGCATGGAGCGCATCGCCGGCACGGTGCGCGAGGTGGAAGACCTGGCGGGGCGCATCGGCGCCGCCGGCGAAGGCCAGGCCACGCACCTGGCCGACGTGGGCCAGGCGATCGTGCAGATGGACCAGGTGACGCGCCAGAACTGCACGCTGGTGGAAGAAGCGGCGAGCGCGGCGCGCACCCTGCAGATGCAGGCGCTGGCGCTGTCGCGCACGGTGGCGGGGTTCAGGCTGGAAGAAGAGGGCGCGCAAGCGGCGGCCCCGCAGGCGGAGGACGCGGGCCGCAAAGACGACGGCGGCGTTCCCTTGTCAAAACCATTTGATCCGGCGCGCGAACGCCGCGGGGCCAACAGGGAACGCCGCCGTCACCAGGCGTCGCACTTGCGGCTCGCCTCGAGCCGCAAGTGACGGGTTCGGTCAACCCGGGCGATTACTCGTAATCGCTGATCGGCGCGCAGCCGCAGAACAGGTTGCGGTCGCCGTACACGTTGTCGGCGCGGCCGACCGGCGGCCAGTACTTCTTCTTGCGCAGGCCGGCGACCGGGAAGGCCGCCACTTCACGGGTGTAGCCGTGCTGCCAATCGTCGGAAGTCACGACTTCGGCGGTGTGCGGCGCGCCCTTGAGCGGGTTGTCCATGCGGTCGTACTCGCCGCGCTCGACCTTGACGATCTCGGCGTGGATGGTGATCATCGCCTCGATGAAGCGGTCGATCTCGGCCTTCGATTCCGACTCGGTCGGCTCGATCATCAGGGTGCCCGGCACCGGGAAGCTCATGGTCGGGGCGTGGAAGCCGAAGTCCATCAGGCGCTTGGCGACGTCCTCGTTGCTGATGCCGGTCTTGTCCTGCAGCGGGCGCAGGTCGATGATGCACTCGTGGGCGACCAGGCCGTCGTGGCCCGCGTACAGCACCGGGTAGTGCGGCGCCAGGCGGCGCGCGATGTAGTTGGCGTTCAGGATCGCCACTTCGGTCGCGCTGGTCAGGCCTTCGGCGCCCATCATCGCGATGTACATCCACGAGATCGGCAGGATCGAGGCCGAGCCGAAGGCGGCGGCGCTGACGGCGCCGATGCCGTTCTCGTCGCGCACATAACCGGTCGACAGCTGGTTCGGCAGGAACTTCGCCAGGTGGGCGCCGACGCCGATCGGGCCGACGCCGGGGCCGCCGCCGCCGTGCGGGATGCAGAAGGTCTTGTGCAGGTTCAGGTGGCTGACGTCGCCGCCGAAGGCGCCCGGCGCGGCCAGGCCGACCAGCGCGTTCATGTTGGCGCCGTCGACGTAGACCTGGCCGCCATGCAGGTGCACGATCTCGCACAATTCCTTGATGCCTTCCTCGAATACGCCGTGGGTCGAGGGGTAGGTGACCATCACGCAGGCCAGGTCCTTGCTGTACTGCTCGGCCTTGGCCTTCAGGTCGGCCAGGTCGACGTTGCCGTTGTCGTCGCAGGCGGTGACCACGACCTTCATGCCGACCATGCTGGCCGAGGCCGGGTTGGTGCCGTGCGCCGAGGATGGGATCAGGCACACGTTGCGATGGCCTTCGCCGCGCGATTCATGGTACTTCTGGATCACCAGCAGGCCCGCGTACTCGCCCTGCGAGCCGGCGTTCGGCTGCAGCGAGATGGCGGCGTAGCCGGTGGCGGCGCACAGCATGGCTTCCAGCTGGGCGATCATCTCGCGATAGCCGATGGTCTGCTCGTTCGGCGCTAGCGGGTGGACGTTCGAGAACTCGGGCCAGGTGACCGGTACCATCTCGGCGGTGGCGTTGAGCTTCATGGTGCACGAGCCGAGCGGGATCATGGTGCGGTCCAGCGCCAGGTCCTTGTCGGCCAGCGCGCGCAGGTAGCGCAGCATCTCGTGCTCGGCGTGGTAGCGGTTGAAGGTCGGGTGGGTCAGGTAGGCGCTGGTGCGGGCCAGCGCGGCCGGGAAGGCGTCGGCGACGCCGGCGTCGAGCTGGTCGAGGTCCACGCTGTTGCCATTTCCACTGCCATTGCCGAACACGGCGAACAGGTTCGCCAGGTCGTCGCGGGTGACGGTTTCGTCGAGCGAGACGCCGACGGTGGCGGCGTCGATCTGGCGCAGGTTCAGGCCGCGCGCATTGGCTTGCTGGTGGATCGCGTTCGCATCCTGCACGCGCACGGTGACGGTGTCGAAGAAGGTCTTGTTGGCCAGCTCGAAGCCCAGCTGCTGGAGGCCGGCGGCCAGGATCGTGGTCTGGCGGTGCACGCGGCGCGCGATGCGGGCCAGGCCCTGCGGGCCGTGGTAGACCGCGTACATGCCGGCCATCACGGCCAGCAGCACCTGGGCGGTGCAGATGTTCGAGGTCGCCTTTTCGCGGCGGATGTGCTGTTCGCGGGTCTGCAGGGCCAGGCGGTAGGCCGGGTTGCCCTGGGCGTCGATGGTGACGCCGACCAGGCGGCCCGACATGCTGCGCTTGAATTCGTCGCGGGTGGCCAGGTAGCCGGCGTGCGGGCCGCCGAAACCGAGCGGCACGCCGAAGCGCTGGCTGTTGCCGACCACGACGTCGGCGCCCCATTCGCCCGGCGGGGTCAGGACGGTCAGGGCCAGCAGGTCGGCGGCCACGATCACCATCGCGCCTGCCGCATGCAGGTGCTCGACGGCGGCGCGGTAGTCGCGCACCTCGCCATCGACGCCCGGGTATTGCAGCAGCACGCCGAAGCAGGTTTCCTCGAGTTTTTCGATGTCGGCCGGTGCGATGGTGCGCACTTCGACGCCGATCGGTTCGGCGCGGGTCTCGATGATCTCGCGGGTCTGCGGCAGCACGTCGTCGGCGACGTAGAACACTTTCGAGGCCGACTTGCCGACGCGCTGGATCAGCGTCATCGCTTCGGCGGCGGCGGTGCCTTCGTCCAGCATCGACGAGTTGGCGATGCCCATGCCGGTCAGGTCGGTGATCGCCTGCTGGAAGTTCAGGATGGCTTCCAGGCGGCCTTGCGAGATCTCGGGCTGGTAAGGGGTGTAGGCGGTGTACCAGGCCGGGTTTTCGAAGATGTTGCGCAGGATGACTTTCGGCGTGTGGGTGCCGTAGTAGCCCTGGCCGATCAGCGATTTCAGGACCTTGTTCTTCGACGCCAGGCTTTTCAGCAGCGCCAGTGCTTCTTCTTCGGTACGCGGCTCGGCGAACTGGCCCAGGTCCAGCTTGTCCTTGCGGCGGATGTTGGCCGGGACCACGGCGTCGATCAGGGCGGCGCGGGTGGCGTAGCCGAGGGTCGACAGCATGGCTGCCTGTTCGGATTCGGACGGGCCGATGTGGCGCGGGATGAACGAATCGCGTGCTTCAAGTTGGGTGAGGCTGGAGCGGGTCATGATAGAAAGGAGTCTGGCGCCAATGCTGGCTGGATCAAGGAGGGGTGCACAGGGAGGTGCGCCCGGGGACGGGCGCACCTTGGACCATCAGTGGTCGGTGGTCTTGCCGTAGGCGTCGGCGTCGAGCAGCTTGTCGTATGCGGCGGCGTCGCTCGGGCCAGCTTGAACAGCCAGGCGCCGTAGGCATCCTGGTTGATCGAGTCGGGGGCGTCGGCGACCGCCTGGTTGACGGCGGTGACGGTGCCCGCGACCGGCGCGTAGATGTCGCTGGCGGCCTTGACCGATTCCACCACGGCGGCATCCATGCCCGCGGTGAATTCCTTGCCGACCTGCGGCAGTTCGACGAACACGATGTCGCCCAGCGCGTCCTGCGCGTATTCGGTGATGCCCACGGTCAGGCTGCCGTCTTCTTCGCGGCGCACCCATTCATGGGATTCGGTGTATTTCAGGTCGGTAGGGATGTTCATGGAAACTCCTGGGGATGGTGGGGTTATCAGTATAGGTGTTTGTTATCCGGCGCGGCGACTCAGGCGGCCAGCACTTTGCCGTTGCGCACGAACGGAAGCTTGACCACGCTGGCGGCCAGGCGCTTGTCGCGAATGATCACGTGCACGGTGTCGCCAACGGCGACGTCCATCGGCACGCGCGCCAGGGCGATCGCCTGCTGCATGGATGGGCTGAAGGTGCCGCTGGTGATCTCGCCCTCGTTACCCGATGCGGCCACGACTTTCTGGTGGGCGCGCAGGATGCCGCCTTTCTCGCGCAGGATCAGGCCGACGAACTGGGCGCCCTGGCCCTTGGCCTGCAGCGCGGCCTTGCCGATGAAGTCGCGCTCGGACACCAGGTCGATGGTCCAGGCCAGGCCGGCGTCGAGCGGATTGGTCGTTTCGTCCATGTCCTGGCCGTACAGGTTCATGCCGGCTTCCAGGCGCAGGGTGTCGCGCGCCCCGAGGCCGGCCGGCTTGACGCCGGCGGCGAGCAGGGCGTTCCACAGGGCTTCGGCCTGGCTCGCGGGCACGCCGATCTCGAAGCCGTCTTCGCCGGTGTAGCCGGTGCGGGCGACCATGGCTTCGCCGAAGGCGGTGTCGCCGACGATGGCGGCGTTGAAGGGCTTGATGTTTTCGGTTGCGGACCTGGTAGTCGGCAGCACCTGCCACAGCTTGGCGCGGGCGTTCGGGCCCTGGACGGCGATGAGGGCGATCGGGTCGTTGCCGTCGCGGCGCTGGATGATGCTCACGCCGCTGTTGGTGGCGGCATTCTGCGCGTTCATCCAGGCCACGTCCTTGTCGGCGGTGCCGGCGTTGACGACGATGCGGAACCAGTCCTCGGAGAAGAAATAGACGATCAGGTCGTCGATGACGCCGCCTTGCGGATCGAGCATGCACGAGTACAGGGCCTTGCCCGGCACTTGCAGCTTGTCGACGTTATTGGCCAGCAGGCCGCGCAGAAAGGAGCGGGTGTTGGCACCCTTGACGTCCACGACGCACATGTGGGACACGTCGAACATGCCCGCATCCAGGCGCACCGCGTTGTGCTCTTCGATCTGGGAGCCGTAGTTGACGGGCATATCCCAGCCGCCGAAGTCGACCATCTTGGCGCCAAGGGCACGGTGAGCGGAATTGAGCGGGGTCGCTTTGAGCGTCATGGAATCCTCGGGCATGAATAGGGTGTCGGCACGATCGTCGTGCGCTATCGACCCCTCTGTCCTTGGTACCTGAGAGATAGCGGCCGGCGCCGCTTGCCCCTTCGGTGGGCCGCATCGCGGCCGCTCTCCAGAGTTGACCGGCCGCGCCGTGCGCCGCCGTCCCTTGACCGGTCCTTTTGCCTGAGAGTTTATGGGTGAGTGCCCCTTCGGCGGCAGCGTCGCTGCGCTCTCCCGATCAAGACTGCGGAGGATATGCCAGCCCGCCAACCCTGTCAACCACACAAGCCCCGCATTGAATTGCCTCCCCCCCCAACCCATCAATTGGGGTCAGAGTAGAATTCTTTGACAACTTTTTAAGTTGCTCGTTAATTCTACTCCGACCCTCATTAATTCCAGGCTCCCGAGAAACAAAAAGCGTGCATCAGGAGAACTGTTTGACGCCCAGAATCAATCGCCGATTTTGGTAGCGCTAAACGACCCAATATCAATTAGGGTCAAAGTCGAATTGTTTGACAACTTTGAGGAATTGCCCAATAAATCTACACTGACCCTCATTATAAAATTGCTGGAAAGTATTGCTGCGCACTATTGGTGCAGGGCAGTCAGGCTGTTTGTCGTGATTTGCTACACTTGTTCCACTTACTTTGTAGGCGGGAATGGACTGTGAACGAAGAAAAAAATTTGCAGGAGAAAGAGGGTTGGTACACGCTGTCGGGCGACGTCAACAGCGATATGGTGCACCGGATGTTCGAGGCGGTGGCGGCGATGACCGAGGACGGGATCGATACCGCCCACGTGCTGCTGCAGTCGAATGGCGGCTATGTCAGCGACGGCTTGTGCCTGTATAACTTCATGGCCAGCTCGCCCATCAAGTTTGTGATGTACAACGCCGGGGCGGTAGCATCGATCGCGGTGGTGCTCTACCTGGCCGGCTCGCGCCGCTATGCCAGCGAGACCGCGCGCTTCATGATCCACAAGTCGCATGCGACCGCTTCTCCCGGTTCGCGGCCGGATGCGCTCAACATCATCGTCGAAGGCCTGCGCGCCGACGATGCGCGCACCGAGGCCATCCTGCGCAAGGAAATCGAACTCGCGCCCGAGCAGTGGAGCGTGCACCAGTACGGCGACCTGCACTTGACCGCGCGCGATGCCAAGAAGGCGAAGATGATCCACGAGGTGCTGGACTTCGCGCCGCCGAAAGGCGCCATCCTGCGCAATATCTGAACCGGGGGTAATCGCCGGCCGGGGCGTCGGCGGCCGGCGGCGCTCCGGCCAGAAGGTGTTTCGTCATTGCTGAAAGGTAAGAATATGGCAGAATAGGGGCTTGCCTCACTTCGCCGAACCGTCATGGCCACCCCATCCGCCCAGAACTCTGCCGCGCGCAAGGCCGCATCCGCCCAGCAGGCGGCGCTGGCCGAGCTGGTCGACATCGCGCGCAGCCATGCCGAGTCCGGCCTGGCGGACATGGCGCGGCGCATGGTGTCCGCGCTGCTCGACCTGACCGCGGCCGGGCTCGACCCCGCCACCGTCATGCGGCGCGTAAAATCGGGCAATCTCCTCAAGGACAACGGCTACGCCTTCACCCACCTGGCGACGAGCGAGATCGAAGCGGCGCTGCGCCGGGAAGTCGCGGGCCTGCTCCCGCACGCCGCCGGCGCCCCGGATGCGGCTCCAGCCACGGCGGCCGAACTGAGCCTGGTCCCGCTGGAGCAGATCGACCAGCAGATGGCGCTGGGCGCCGTCAGCCGGCCCTTCGACCTGCAGCATTCCGAGGGCCTGGCCACGCTGGGCGTGCGCCTCGGCCTGCTGCTAGGGCGCGACCTGGTGCGCGCCGCGCACAACCCCTTCCGTCCCGACGTTTTCCTGGCCGCCGTGGACGCTGCCTGGCGCCAGTTCGAGCCCGATCCCGAGGCCCACGGCCTGTTGGCGCCGCTGCTGCGCCCCGGCCTGATGTTCGACCTGGGGCCGTTGTATCAAGCCCTGATCGAGGCCTTGATCGAGAAGCTCAAGGCACGCAAGGGCGGCAACGCCGACACCCGCTTCAGCAAGACCGACGACCGGGCGTCGCGCCAGGCCGAGCGCGCCCGGCGCGATGCCGCGCTGGCCCAGCAGCTGCGCCAGCTGTTCGACCCGGCGCTGGCTGTCGACGAGATCCCGAACCTGCCGCAGGGCAGCGGCGGCTGGCGTCCGAGCGCGGCGTCCGGCTTCGCTGTGGCGCCGTTGGCGCCGCCCGTGCCTGCAGCGGGCGCCGTTCCCTGCAGCGCTGCCGCCGGCGCGAGCGCCCCTCCGGCTCAGGTCTGCGCGCCGGGTGGCGCCGGCAGCGCCGCACCGCCGGCGCCGTCCGCGCAGCCCCTGATCGATCTGCTGGCCCGCGCTGGCGCCGCGGCCCCGGACGCGGCCCCCGGCATCCCCGTCCTTCCGGGCCTGCGCGCCAGCTTGCCGCAGGGCGCCCTGTCGCGCGCCGACGAAACGACGCTCGACCTGCTGTCGCGCGTGTTCGGCAGTGTGCTGCAGGACGACGGCGTCGCCCCCGAGACGCGCGAACTGATCGGTCACCTGCAACTGCCGGTCCTGCGCACCGCGCTGCGCGACCGCAGCTTCTTCTTCCAGGAGAGCCATCCGGCGCGTCGCCTGCTCGACCTGCTGTCGCAGGCCGGCTGGGAACGCTCCCTGGACGCGGACGACCCGGTCTACCGCGCCATGCGCCGCAGCGTCGAGCGCGTGCGCGGCCAGGTCGATCCGGAGTTCGATGCGGCCGTGGCCGACCTCGAAGCCGGCCTGGCCGCGCGCGATCATATGGAAGAGGCGGCGATGGCGGCGCCCATCGCCCAGGCCATGCGCAGCGAAAAGCGCGCCGCCGCCGAGCGTTCGGCCCGGCGCGCGGTGGCGCTGCGCCTCACCGGAGAGCAGTTGATCCCGGCCGTCTCGGGATTTCTCGAAGGCCGCTGGAGCGCCGCGCTGGCGCTGGCCTACACGATCGAGGACAGCCGTCCCGGCGCCGTCGACAATGCCACGCGCACGATGGAAGACCTGATCTGGAGCGTCAAGCCGAAGGCGACCCAGGAGCAGAGGAAGGCCCTGATCGCGCGCCTGCCGGCGCTGCTGGCAAGCCTGAACAACTGGCTCGACGCCACCCGCTGGCAGGATGCCGAACGCCTGCAGTTCTTCGCCGAGCTGGCCGAATGCCACGCGTCGATCGTGCGCGCGCCGATCGAGCTGCTGCCCGAACGCCAGCTCGAACTGGCGCTCGAGGCTGCGCAGCAGGATGCGCTGCGCCGGGTCGCCCGGGAACAGGAAGAAGAGCGGGAACAGGCCCGGATCCAGGCCGAGGAAGCGCAGGCCGCCGCAAGCGATCCGGCCGCCGCCCTGCTTGCCGGCCTGGAGCGCGGCATGCGCCTCGAGCTGAGCGAGGCGCACATCGTGCGCCGGGTGCGCCTGGCCTGGGTCAGCCCGCTGCGCACGCTGTACATCTTCTCGGGCGCCGGGCGCCAGGAAGCGTTTTCGCTGCCGGCCGCGCGCCTGGCCGAGCTGCTGCGCGAAGGCGCGATGCGTGTGGTGGCGGCCGAGGGCGTGGTCGGCCGCATCCTGAGCGCGGCGGTCAGGCCCATGCCGGCAATGGTATGATGCGCGCTTTACCTCTACCGTCATAGCCGAGCCACGTGCGCCTCTCTTCCATCAAATTGTCGGGATTTAAGTCGTTCGTCGATCCCACCAATTTCCAGGTGCCGGGTCAGCTGGTCGGCGTGGTCGGTCCCAACGGCTGCGGCAAATCCAATATCATCGACGCGGTGCGCTGGGTGTTGGGCGAGTCGAAAGCCTCCGAACTGCGCGGCGAGTCGATGCAGGACGTGATCTTCAACGGCTCCACCCACCGCAAGAGCGCCGGCCGCGCCTCGGTCGAACTGGTGTTCGACAACAGCGCCGGCAAGGCCGCCGGCCAGTGGGGCCAGTACGCAGAGATCGCGGTCAAGCGCACGCTCACGCGCGACGGCACGTCCACTTATTACATCAACGGCCAGCCGGTGCGCCGGCGCGACATCCAGGACATCTTCCTCGGCACCGGTCTCGGTCCGCGCGCCTACGCCATCATCGGCCAGGGCATGATCGCGCGCATCATCGAATCGCGTCCGGAAGAACTGCGGGTCTTCCTCGAGGAAGCGGCCGGCGTCTCGAAATACAAGGAACGGCGCCGCGAGACCGAGAACCGCCTGTCGGACACGCGCGAGAACCTGTTGCGGGTCGAGGACATCCTGCGTGAACTCAACGCCAACCTCGAAAAACTGGAAGCCCAGGCGGCGGTGGCGAATCGCTTCCGCCAACTGCAGGCCGACCAGGAAGAAAAGCAGAAGCTGCTCTGGTTGATGCGCAAGAACGAGGCCAAGGCCGAACAGGTGAAATTCTTCCGCGAGATGGAAGAGGCGCAAACGGCCCTGGAAGCGCAGACCGCCAAGCTGCGCAGCGTCGAGGTCGATCTCGAACACCTGCGCCAGGCCCACTTCGCCGCCGGCGACCGCCTGCACACGGCGCAGGGCGCCCTGTACCAGATCAATTCCGAGATCGGCAGCCTGGAGGCGCAGATCAAGTTCGTGGTCGAGTCGCGCACCCGCCTGCAGAACCAGATCGTCACGCTCACCGCCCAGCGCGATCAATGGCTGGCGCAGGAGCAGGAGCAGCGCGAGGGCCAGGAAGAGGCGGAGATGCAGCTCGAGGAACTGGCCGCGCGCGCCGAAGGCGCCCAGATCGCGGTCGAGGTCCACAATGAGCGCCTGCCCGAGCTGGAAGCGGCCTGGCGCGCCGGCCAGGAACGCGCGACCGCCTCGCGCGCGCGCATCATGCAGGTCCAGCAGCGCATCGAGCTGGCCTCGGCCCACGGCCGCAACGCCGCCGGCATCCTGAACAACCTGGCGGCGCGGCGCGAACGGCTGCAGCAGGAGCGCAATGGCCTCAACCTGCCCGACAGCGCGACCCTCGACAACCTGCGCCTGCAGCTGGAAGAAAGGCAGATGGCGCTGGAAGAACAGACCATGTTGTTGGAGGAGGCGACCGGCCGGCAGGAAGCGGTCGAACTCGAACGCAAGGAGGCGCACGCCCAGGTGCAGCATGAAACCGCCGCCAACGCCCAGCTGGAGGCGCGCCTGAACGCGCTGCGCCAGATGCAGGAGCGCGTGCAGACCCAGGGCAAGGTCCGGCCCTGGCTCGAGAAGCACGAGCTGGCCGGCTTGCCGCGCCTGTGGCAAAAGCTGGACGTGGAAGAGGGCTGGGAGACCGCGCTCGAGGCCGTCCTGCGCGAGCGCTCCGGCGCCCTCGAAGTGTCGAACATCGACTGGGCCAAGGCCTTCGTGCTTGACGCACCACCGGCCCGCCTGGCGCTGTACGCGCCGCAGGCGGGCGCTCATCCGGCGCCACCCGACGGTTTCAAGCCATTTTCGAGCCTGCTGCGCGTGAACGACGCCGGCGTGCGCGGCGTGCTCGAAGACTGGCTGCATGGGGTGTATGTCGCCCACGACGCGGCCCAGGCCTTCGCCGAGCGCGCGCGCTTGCCGCAGGGCGCCGCCTTCGTTACCCGCGAGGGCCACCTGGTGACCCGTTCCAGCGTGCGCTTCCACGCGCCGGACGCCGAGCAGGACGGCATGCTGGCGCGCCAGCACGAGATCGAGAATACGGCCAAGCAGCTCAAGGCGCAGGCCTTGCTGGCCGACGAGGCGCGCGCGCGCGCGGTCCGCGCGGATGCCGCCGTCACCGACCTGGCGCGCCGGCTGCAGGATGCCCGCGGCCGCGTGGCCACCTTGCAGCGCGAGGGACATGCGCTGCAGATCGAGGTGCTCAAGCAGAGCGAGATCGAGGCCCGCTTCAACCAGCGCAGCGGCCAGATCGCGGACGACCTGTCCGAGATCGCGGCCCAGGAAGCCGAGCAACGCCAGGCCCAGCTTGACGCCGAACAGGAATTCGAACAGCTCGACCTGGAACTGGCCGAGCTGCAGGAAGCGCACGAAGCGGGCCAGACCGCCTTCCTCGAACAGGAGCAGGCGCTTGGCCGCGCGCGCGAGCACCTGCGCGAGCTGGAACGCAGCGCGCAAGAGGCGCAGTTCGCCGAACGCGCCCAGCGCAGCCGCATCGAGGAACTGCGACGCACGATGGCGACCGCCGCCACCCAGGCCGAACAGGTCGGCGCCAGCCTGGCCCAGGCGCGCCTGGAACTGGAAGCCCTGGAAAGCGGCACCGCGCACGAAGGCCTGCAAGAGCTGCTCGAGCGCCGCACGAAACAGGAAGTGGCGCTGTCCGACGCCCGCCACGAGCTGGACCAAGTCGCCCAGCAACTGCGCGCGGCCGAAGAGGCGCGCATGGGGTCCGAGCGCAGCCTGCAGCCGCAGCGCGACCGCATCACCGAGATGCAATTGAAGGAACAGGCCGCGCGCCTGAACCAGGAGCAGTTCGCCGAGGCGCTGGCCGCCACCGGCGCCGACGAGGCGGCACTGAGCGAAAAGCTCGATCCGGAACTGAAGCCCCAGTACCTGCAGGGCGAAGTCACGCGGCTGACGAATGCCATCAACGGCCTGGGCGCGGTCAACCTGGCGGCGGTCGACGAGCTGGCCCAGGCCACCGAGCGCAAGCGCTTCCTGGATTCGCAGAACGCCGACCTGAACGAAGCCATTACCACGCTCGAAGACGCGATCGGCCGCATCGACCGCGAGACGCGCGACCTGCTGCAGGACACCTTCGACCGCGTCAACGGCCACTTCTCCGAACTGTTCCCGATCCTGTTCGGCGGCGGCAACGCCAGGCTGGTGATGACGGGCGACGAGATCCTGGACGCCGGCGTGCAGGTCATGGCCCAGCCGCCGGGCAAGAAGAACGCCACCATCCACCTGCTGTCGGGCGGCGAGAAGGCGCTGACCGCGACCGCCCTGGTGTTCTCGATGTTCCGCCTGAACCCGGCGCCATTCTGCCTGCTGGACGAGGTCGACGCGCCGCTGGACGACGCCAATACCGAACGCTTCTGCCGCATGGTCAAGCGCATGTCCGAGCACACTCAGTTCCTGTTCATCTCGCATAACAAGATCGCGATGGAGATGGCCAGCCAGCTGATCGGGGTGACGATGCAGGAGCAGGGCGTCTCGCGCATCGTCGCGGTGGACATGGAGTCGGCCGCCGACCTGGCGGCCGCCTGAGCGGACGCTGGCTACCCGGTTCGCCATGCTACACTGGCTCGGCTGTGCCGGGGCCTGTTCCACCGTATGAATGCTTGCAATGACCGATCACTCCCGACTTCCCCAGTTTCCCGCCATTTCACCAGCATTGGAGCAGGGTGTGCGGTTGATCGGCGCGTCGCCGGCGCCGATGTTCATCGTGCGCGCCGACGGCGGCATGATCGCGGCCAATGTGGCGTATACCGCGCTGCTGAACGGCGCGCCGGCCGCAATTGCCGGCGCATGGATGCCGCCCGCGGCGCTTCCGCCCGGCGCCAGCGGGCTGGCCGCCCGTATCCTCGACGGCAGCCTGGCCCAGGCCAGCACCGAGGTGGAGCTGGCGACGCGCGTCCAGTTGGCCCTGTCGCCGGTATGCGAGCCCGATGGCGCCATCGTCGGCGTGCTGGGCGTCGCCGCGGCGGCCCCGCAGCAGGGCGACCAGGCGGCGCGCGAACTGGGGCGCCTGATCGAACTCAGTCCGGTCGGCGTGGTGCGCTACACGCTGGACGGCGACATCCTCGATTGCAACGACGCTTTTCTCTCCATGCTGGGGCTTGGCCGGAACGACCTGCGCGCCGGCCTGTCGTGGCGCGCGCTGACGCCGCCACAATGGCGAGAGGTCGACGATGCCGGCCTGGCGCGCTTGCGGGAGGACGGGGTCATGCCGCTGATCGAAAAGGAATTCCTGCACCGCGACGGCCGCTGCATCCCGGTGCTGGTCGGCGCCGGCAACCTGCTGGCCGACCGCCGCCAGGGCTTCGCGGTGGTGGTCGACATCTCGGCCACGCGTGCCGCCGAGCGCGCGCTGGCGGAGAGCGAAGCACGCTTTCGTGCGATCACGAACGCGATGCCGCAAATGGTCTGGTCAACTCTCCCCGACGGCTTCCACGACTACTACAACGACCAGTGGTACGCCTTCACCGGCGTGCCGTACGGGTCGACCGACGGCGAAGGCTGGAACGGCATGTTCCATCCGGACGATCAGGAGGTCGCCTGGGCCAGGTGGAGTCATTCCCTGGTCACCGGCGAACCCTACGAAATCGAATACCGGCTGCGCCACCGCGACGGGGGCTATCGCTGGGTGCTGGGCCGCGCCCTGCCGGTACGCGACGCGCATGGGGGCATCCAGCGCTGGATGGGCACCTGCACCGACATCCATGAGCACAAGCTGACCGAGGACGCGCTGCGCGAGGCCGACCAGCGCAAGGACGAATTCCTCGCCATGCTGGGTCACGAGCTGCGCAACCCGCTGGCGCCGATCCGCAGCGCGGCGGCGCTGCTGCCGCTGGCCAAGGCCGATCCGGCGCGGGTCGAGCACATCGGGCGCGTGATCGCGCGCCAGTCCACCCACATGACCGGCCTGATCGACGACCTGCTGGACGTGTCGCGCGTGACGCGTGGCCTGATCGCGCTGGTGCAGGAAGACGTGGCGGCGCGCCTGCTGGTCGACGAGGCCGTCGAACAGGCGCGCCCGCTGGTCGAGGCGCGCGCGCATGCGCTCGCGATCGTCGACCATGCGGACGGCGCCTGCGTCCATGGTGATCGCAAGCGCCTGGTCCAGGTCATCGCCAACCTGCTGGCCAATGCCGCCAAGTACACGCCGCCGGGCGGGAGTATCGTCGTCACGCTGGTGCAGGTGGACAAGATGGTCGAGATCGCGGTCGGCGACAATGGGATCGGCATGGCGCCCGACCTGGTCGACAGCGTCTTCGAGCTGTTCCGCCAGGGCCAGCGCACGCCCGACCGGGCGCAGGGCGGGCTGGGCATCGGACTGGCGCTGGTAAAGAAACTGGTGCACCTGCACGGCGGCTGGGTGCGCGCGTCGAGCGCGGGCGAGGGACTGGGCAGCGAGGTCATGGTGGCCTTGCCCGCCTGCGAGCCGGCTTGAGAGCCGGGTTGAAAGCCGGGTTGAAAGCCTATCCATGGCATCCGGGCGGGGAGTTGGTATGATGGCACGAGTTTTCGTGGGGAGCGCCCGCACGGATGGCATTTCGATCGAATCAACCTTCGCGCACGACAGCAGGATCCGGCGTCCGGCGCGAATTTCGCTATTGAGGCACACGCAGCATGACTGATTTCCAAATGAGCCTGATCGCAGCCGGCGGCGTTTTCGTCGTCGGCGTCATCACCTACAACAAGTGGCAGGAATACAAGGCCAGGAAGAGCGTCGAACGCGCCTTCGCCTCCGACCACGACGACGTCCTGATGCGCGACGGCGAGCACGCCCCGGCCGTGGACCGCCACGAGCCGGTGCTTGAGTCCGACCTTAAGGCGGACCTTAAAGCCGACCTCAAGGCCGACCGGCACGACAACGCGCCGGTGGTCGCCAAGGAACCCGTGCTCGACGCCGACGCCTTCGTGCCGGCCGACGTCAAGCCCGAGCCGCTGCTGGACACGCCGACGCCGGCCATCGCGCCGGCCCCGGCGGCGCCGTCAGCGCCGGTCGCGCCGACCGCCAGCGCTCCCGCCACCACCTACCGCGCCCCCGGCGCCAGCGCCGCCCAGGATGCGGTGGCCGCCTCGCTGCCGGGTACCCGTCCCGGCATGCCGCCGGCCGAACTGGCAGAATGCCTGGTCGATCCGCTGATCGACTGCCTGATTCCCCTCTCGCTCGAAACGCCTGTCCGCGGCGACAAGATCCTGCCGACCCTGCAAACGCTGCGCCGCGTCGGCAACAAGCCGATCCACTACATCGGCTTCGCCGTCAGCGGCGACTGGGAACCGATCGTGCATGGCGGCGTGTACACCAAGCTGCAAGCAGGCGTGCAGATGGCGACCCGCACCACGGCGCTGAACGAACTCGAATACTCCGAGCTGGTCACCCGCCTGCGCGCGGTGGCCGACGAGATCGGGGCCGAGCCGGAAGTGCCGGACATGATCGAGGTGATGGCCGAGGCGCGCATCCTGCACCGCTTCGTGGCCGGCCACGACGCCCAGCTCGGCGTGAACCTGGCCGCGAATGGCGCGCCGTGGGCGATGTCGACGCTGATCGGCGCTCTCGAGAACGCGGGTTTCGACGTGCGTCCGGACGGCCGCTTCGCGATGCCCGACAAGGAAAGCGCGGGCGGCGGCGTGCTGTTCACGCTGTCGACCAACGTCACCCTGGGCGCCGACACCACCTCGCGCCTGACCCTGCTGCTGGACGTGCCGTGCGTCGCCCCGGCCCGCGACGGCTTCGGCCGCATGGTCGAAACGGCGCGCGGCCTGACGCAGCGCCTGGACGCGACCATCGTCGACGATTTCGACCAGCCGCTGGTGGATGAGGCGCTGGATGAGATCAAGGCCCAGGTGGGCGAGTTCTACCAGGAGATGGACGCGGCCGACATTCCGGCCGGCTCGACCCGCGCGCTGCGCCTGTTCAGCTGAGGACGTGCGGTGACCGTGCAAGAGCAACAGAATGACCGCCAACGGATGGCATGGCTGGTCGCGGAACTGAACCGCGCCAGCTACAACTACCATGTGCTGGACGCGCCGACGATTCCCGACGCCGAGTACGACAAGCTGTTCCACGAGCTGCTGGCGCTGGAAACGGCGCATCCGGAAGCAATCGACCCCGACTCGCCGACCCGGCGCGTGGGCGACGCCTTGTCCCCCGAGTTCGGCCAGGTCACCCATGCGGTGCCGATGCTGTCGCTGAACAACGGCTTCACGGACGAGGACATCGATAATTTCGACCGCAAGGCGCGCGAAGGCCTCGAGGTACGCCAGGTCGTCTACAACGCCGAACTGAAGTTCGATGGCCTGGCCATCAGCCTGCGCTACGAGGATGGGCGCCTGGTGCAGGCGGCCACCCGCGGCGACGGCTACACGGGCGAGGACGTCACCGCCAATATCCGCACCGTGCGCGTGATCCCGATGCGGCTGCACGGCAGCGAGGCGCCGGCCGTGCTCGAGGTGCGTGGCGAGGTGCTGATGTTCAAGCGCGACTTCGAGGCCCTGAACGAGCGCCAGCGCGCCGCCGGCCAGAAGGAATTCGCCAATCCGCGCAATGCCGCCGCCGGCAGCCTGCGCCAGCTGGACGCGCGCATCACCAATGAACGCCGGCTGCGTTTCTTCGCTTATGGCGTGGGCCAGGTGGACGGCGCCGACCTGCCGGACACGCATTCGGGCCTGCTCGACTGGTTCGAGGCGCTCGGGCTGCCGGTGGCGAAGGAGCGCAAGGTGGTCGCGGGCCGTGACGGCCTGCTCGAGTTCTACCGCGACGTCGGCGAACGCCGCAAGTCGCTGCCCTACGAGATCGACGGCGTGGTCTATAAAGTCGACCGCATCGAGGACCAGCGCGCGCTGGGCTTCGTCTCGCGCGCGCCGCGCTTCGCGCTGGCCCACAAATTCCCGGCCGAGGAAGCGCTGACCACGGTCCAGGCGATCGAGGTGCAGGTCGGCCGCACCGGCGCCATCACGCCGGTGGCGCGCCTGCTGCCGGTCTCGGTCGGCGGCGTCACCGTCACCAACGCCACCCTGCACAACGAAGACGAGGTACGGCGCAAGGACGTGCGCGTGGGCGACACCGTGATCGTGCGCCGCGCCGGCGACGTCATCCCCGAGGTATTGTCGGTGGTGCTGGAGCGCCGCTTGACCCCGGAGCCGGCGGTCTATGCATTGCCGAAGCAATGCCCGGTATGCGGTTCGCACGTGGTGCGCGAAGCCGATGAGGCGATCGCCCGCTGCTCCGGCGGCCTGACCTGCGCGGCCCAGCGCAAGGAAGCGATCCGCCACTTCGCCGGTCGCCGCATGATGGACATCGAGGGCCTCGGCGACCGTTATATCGACAGCCTGGTCGAGGCGAACCTGGTCAAGGGTGTGGCCGACCTGTACAAGCTCACGCTCGATGACCTGCTCAAGATGAAGCGCCTGGCCGACGAGCGCGACGGCACCACGCCCGAAACCGTTAAACAGGGCAAGGTCGCCACCAAGTGGGCCGACAACCTGCTGGCCGCGATCGCCGCCAGCAGGCAGCCGCCGCTCGAACGCCTGCTGTTCGCGCTCGGCATCCGTCACGTGGGCGAGTCGACCGCCAAGACGCTGGCCGACTGGCTCGGCAGCCTGGACCTGGTGCGGCGCGCGCCCGCCGCGCTGCTGCGCGTGCTGCCCGACATCGGCGGCACGGTGGCCGAATCGATCGCCGAGTTCTTCGCCGAAGAAAAGAACCAGATCGCCCTGAACGCCTTGCTGGAAGCGGGCGTGGGGCCGAAGGGCGAGCATCCGCCGAAACCGCAGCTGCGCGAAAAGCTCGACGAGATCAAGCTGCTGGCCGCGCTCGACATTCCGAAACTGACCGAGCCGCGCGCGCGCCAGGTGGTGGGCGCCGGCCAGACGCTGGAAGAGATTGGCGTGCGCACCGACTTCGGCATCTTCGGCCTGCCGGCGACGGTCGCGGCGGCGCTCGAGGAATGGATGGCGGTGCGCGAGAACCGGGAGCGGCTGCAGGCGCTGGCGGCCCTGCGCCGCTCGCTGCTGGAATCCCTGCCCGAAGCCTCGGCGGCGGCCGCGCCCGAGGGGCCGCTGGCCGGCAAGACCTTCGTCCTGACCGGCACCTTGCCGACCATGAGCCGCGATGCGGCCGGCGCGCTGATCGAGCAGGCCGGGGGCAAGGTGTCGGGCTCGGTGTCGAAGAAGACTTCCTACGTGGTGGCCGGCGTTGATGCGGGCAGCAAGCTGGCCAAGGCCGAGGAGCTGGGCGTCACGATCCTGGACGAGGCGGCGCTGCTGGCGCTGCTGGGGCAGTGACAGGCGCAGTCACATAAGTGCAATAACAACCATCCATACTGGACTACATGAACCTGATCCGCAAAGCCGTATTCCCCGTTGCCGGCCTGGGCAGCCGCTTCCTGCCGGCGACCAAGGCGCAGCCGAAAGAGATGCTGCCGATCGTCGACAAGCCGCTGATCCAGTACGCGGTCGAAGAGGCGGTCGCCGCCGGCGTCACTGAACTGATCTTCATCACGGGGCGCAACAAGCGCGCCATCGAAGACCATTTCGACAAGGCCTACGAGCTCGAATCCGAGCTCGAGGCGGCCGGCAAGCATGCCCTGCTCGAGACCGTGCGCGGCGTGATCCCGAAGAACGTCAACTGCATCTATATCCGCCAGTCGTCGCCCCTGGGCCTGGGCCACGCCGTGCTGTGCGCGCGTCCGGTGGTGGGCGAAGAACCGTTCGCCGTGCTGCTGGCGGACGACTTCATGGACACCGCCGACGGCCAGAAACCGGTGCTGGCCCAGATGGCCGACGTCTATGGCTATGAGCGCTGCAGCATCCTGGCGGTGCAGGACGTGCCGCGCGAGCACACCCGCCAGTACGGCATCGTCAGCGCCTCGGCTTACCGCCAGGACCTGGAGCTGGTGTCGGGCATCGTCGAGAAGCCGCAGCCTGCGGACGCGCCATCGACCCTGGCCGTGGTCGGCCGCTACGTGCTGTCGCCGTCGATCTTCGGCTACCTGGAAAACATCGGCAAGGGCGCGGGCGGCGAGATCCAGCTTACCGACGGTATCGCGGCCCTGATGCGCAACGAACGCGTGCTGGCCTACCGCTACGCCGGCCAGCGCTACGATTGCGGTTCCAAGCTGGGCTATCTGCAGGCCACGGCCGCGATCGGCCTGAAGCACCCGGAAACGGCCAAGGGCTTCCGCGCTTCGCTGACCGGCTTGCTGGAAGGACGGGGCCCGGCATGACGGTGCGCGAGATCCTCAGGATGGGCGATCCGCGCCTGCTGCGGGTCGCGCAGCCGGTGACGCAATTCGATACGCCCGAACTGCATGCGCTGATCGCCGACATGTTCGAGACCATGCACGCCGCCAACGGCGCCGGCCTGGCCGCGCCGCAGATCGGCGTCGACCTGCAATTGGTGATTTTCGGCTTCGGCAGCAACCAGCGCTATCCCGACGCGCCGCCGGTGCCCGAGACGGTCCTGATCAATCCCGTGCTGACGCCCCTGTCCGACGAGCTGGAAGAGGGCTTCGAGGGTTGCCTGTCGGTGCCCGGCCTGCGCGGCAGCGTGCCGCGCCATACGCGCCTGCATTACGAAGGCTTCGACCAGTTCGGCAAGCGCATCGTGGTTGACGCCGAAGGCTTCCATGCGCGGGTGGTGCAGCACGAAGTGGATCACCTGCTGGGCATCCTGTATCCGATGCGGATCCGCGACTTTTCCTGCTTCGGCTTCACCGAAGTGATGTTTCCCCACCTTGATCCCGGAGCCGACGATTGAGCCGTGCTTTATGTTCCCTGGCGCTGCTGGGCGCCGCCTGCCTTGCCGCGCCTGCGGCCACCGCCGCTGACTTCTTCACCAGGATCGACCCGCCGCCCGTCAGCGAGCTGTGGATCGACACCGGCTTCTACACCGCCCACTTCGACGGCGACAAGGACCTGAACGACAACAACAAGGGCCTGGCCTTCGAGTACCGCTTCAAGGGCACGATGACGGCCACTGCCGGCCGCTTCTACAACAGCGACCGCGCCTGGTCGAATTACGCGGGCGTGATCTGGCAGCCGTATGCGGTCGGCCCGGTGCGCGTGGGACTGGCGCTGGCCGCCTTCGACGGCTATCCGAAGACCCGCGACGGCGGCTGGTTCCCGGGCGCGATCCCGACGCTGACCTATGAATACAAGCGGGTTGGGGTGAACGTCGGGATCATCCCGAACTACAAGGACCGGCTGTATGGCGGGATTTCGTTCCAGCTGAAGTTCAAGCTGTTCGACAAGTAAGAGAAGGGGCCGCGCTGCGGCCCCTTTGTCATGAAACGATCAGCCTTCCTTCGGATACGGACTCGGTCCGCCATCCGCGATGAACTGGTCGATCCGCTGCTGCAGCACCGGCAGCGGCACCGAGCCCACGTGCAGCACGGTGTCGTGGAAGTGGCGGATGTCGAACTTGGGCCCGAGCGCCTTCTCGGCGCGCGCGCGCGCTTCCTGGATCGCCATCTGGCCCAGGTAATAGGACAGCGCCTGGCCCGGCCAAGAGATGTAGCGGTCCACTTCGGTCTCCACCTCGTGCTTCGACAGCGCGGTGTTCTGCAGCAGGTAGTCCTGGGCCTGCTCGCGGGTCCAGCCCTTGGCGTGCACGCCCGTGTCGACCACGAGGCGCGAGGCGCGCCAGGCCTGGTAGCTGAGCATGCCGAAGACCTCGTACGGGGTCTCGTAGATATCCATCTCGGTGCCCAGGCGCTCGGTGTACAGCGCCCAGCCTTCGCCATAGGCCGAGATATAGGCGCGGCGGAATGGCGGCACGCCTTGCTGTTCCTGCGCCAGCGGGATCTGGAAGGCATGGCCCGGCGCCGACTCGTGCAGGGTCAGGGCCGGCAGGCTGTAGAGGGGCCGCGCCGGCAGGTTGTACGTGTTCACCCAGTAGGTGCCGGGGCCGCCGCGGCCCGCGGTCCAGAACGGCGCCTGGTCGTCCGGCACCGGCACGATCGCGAAGCGGCGGCGCGGCAGGTGGCCGAAGAACTGGTCGGCCTTGGCGTCGAACTTCTTGGATGTCCAGGCCGCGCTCTTGAGCAGCTCTTGCGGCGTCTTGGCATAGAACTGCGGATCGGTGCGCAGGAAATGCAGGAAGGCCTGCAGGTCGCCCTTGAAGCCGACCTGCTTCATGACGTCGTGCATCTCGGCGCGGATCTTCGCCATCTCGGCCAGGCCGATCGCATGGATCTGGTCGGCCGTGAGGCCGGTCGTCGTGAACTCCACGATCTTCGACTGGTAGTATGCCTTCCCGCCCGGCATGTCCTGGGCCGCCAGCGTGGTGCGCGCCTTCGGCACGTACTCGTCGCGGAAGTAGGCCAGCGCCTTGGCGTAGGCCGGCCGTATCTTGTCCTGGATGAGGGCCACCGCCTGCGCCCGCAGCGCTTCCTGCTCGGCGGCCGGCATCGCGGCCGGCATCTGCCTGAACGGGTTGTAGAACACGACGTCCTGCGGCGTTTTCGCATCAAGCACCGAGGTCAGGGTGCCCTCGCGGCCGGCTAGGGTGACCTTCGGCGGGGTGAAGCCGCGCGCCAGTCCGGCGCGCATATTGTCCAGCTCCTGGTCGAAATAGGCGGGCAGGCCTTCGAGCATCGCCAGGTAGTTGCGGTATTCGTCGGCGCTCTTCAGCGGGCGGCGGGCGGCATAGGCGACGTCGGACCAGAACGCGGTGTCGGCGTTGACCGGCTGTTCGTACTCGCGGAAGCGCTGGGCGTCGTGCAGGGAGGCGATCTGGGCGCGGTAGACGGCGAAGTTGATGCGTTCGGCGGGCGAGAGCGCGGCAGGCTGGATCGCATCGAGTTCCTTGAGGATGCCGGCCCAGTAGACGCGGCGCGCTTCCTGGGCCGCGGCGTCGACCCGCGCATACCCGGGCTGCGCGTTCGGTGCGTTCTCGTCGCGCGCCAGGCGCTCGGCGATGCGCCACTTCCATTCCTTGGTGTAGATGTCCTTGAATCGCGCATCGGCCGCGGCGGCAGCCGCGTTCGCCGCAGGTGCGCTCGTTGCGGCCATGGTCGTCGGCGCGAACGCCAGACCCATCACGACGGCGGCCGTCGAGACGGCGGCGCCCAGCTTCGTTACTTTCATTGATCCCCTGCTTGATAAAGAGCATTATTGCTCGGTGATACACATCTTAGCGGGGAAACAGGCACATGCCTACCGCATGTTTTGTATCGTAAATACGTGTGCTGATGCATTGCGCGCGGCAACTTTAATCGCCGGTTACTAGTGGGTATGGAAGGAAGCCAAGATATAATGTTCGTCAACCTATCGCCGGGCGAGCGCACGACGATTCCGCGCGAGCGTGTGCATGGACCTTTCATGAAGAAAACGGCAGCAATTGCTATTCAACCTAGACATGATGACGAGTAAGGGCGGCCCCGGGCGTTCTGAAGAGCATATCCAGCTCATCCAATCCTGGCGCCGCTTGGCCGACCAGTTGGGTCCGCTCATCGGTGACAGCGGCTTCTGCGCGCTGTACGCGCGGGCATGCCGTCTGGTCGGTCCAGAATTCAAATGGTTGGCGGACACGCCGCCATGCAAGACCCGCGACTCCCAAATCACCGCGCTGGACGAGCTGCTCGCCAGCGTGGCACCCGACCACGCAAAAGCCGCGCACGCGGCACTGCTCCAGACGTTTACCGAGTTGCTGGCGTCCCTGATCGGCCAGGCGCTCGCACGGCGCCTGCTCGATGCCGCCGCACGTGACGGGGAAGAGAAGAATGCACAGGAGCACAAGTAATGAGCGATAAAGTATCCCTTGGAAAGCTGAGCACTGGCGTGCAAGGGCTCGATGTTCTGCTGGGGGGAGGGCTGAGCGAATTTTCCTTCAACCTGATCGCCGGGCCGCCGGGATCGGGCAAGACCACGCTCGCCCATCAGATCATGTTTTCGCTGGCCAGCAACGAACGCCGCGCCCTGTTCTTCACCGTGCTGGGTGAACCGCCGCTCAAGATGCTGCGCTACCAGCAGCAGTACAGCTTCTTCGACATGGATATGGTCGGCAATTGCGTCCGCTACGTCAACCTGGCCGAAGACCTGCGCACCGGCGACTTCAGCGGCGTACTGGCGCGCCTGATGAAAGAGGTCGAGGATTTTTCGCCGAGCCTGGTGTTCGTCGACTCCTTCCGCTCGGTCGCGCAGACGGCGCGCGCCGGCAACGAGGGCGTGGCCGACCTGCAGCACTTCATCCAGGATCTCGGCACCCGCATGACGAGCTGGCAGGCCACCACCTTCCTGATCGGCGAATACCTGCATGGCGATGCCGAGGCCAGCCCGATCATGACGGTCGCCGACGGCATGATTTCGCTGACCCCGGTGCACGAGGATAACTCGGTGGTGCGCAAGATGCGGGTGGTGAAGATGCGTGGACAGGCCCACCTGGGTGGCTCGCACACCTTCCGCATCACGGACGACGGCATCCGCGTCTACCCGCGCATCCTGCCGCCGCTGGCGGCGGACCACCATCAGGGCGCCCGGGTCGATCGCGACGCCGGACGGATCCCGACCGGCACGCCCGACCTCGATAAGCTGCTCCACGGCGGCCTGCCGCAGGGCCACTCGCTGCTGGTGTCGGGCCCGAGCGGCTGCGGCAAGACCATCCTCGGCACCCGCTTCCTGCAAGAAGGCGCGCGCCAGGGCGAGAAGGGCGTCGCGGTCTCGTTCGAGAAGGGCGCCTCGCGCCTGCGCAACGCCGAGCTGGCCGGGCTGGTGGCCAACGGCGACGTGCAGATGGTCGAGAGCCGCAAGATCGACCTCACGATCGACGAGCTGCTCGACGAGATGAACGAGGCGATCGACCGCACCGGCGCGCGCCGGGTGGTGGTCGATTCGCTGTCCGAGCTGGCGCTGTACCTGGCGCCGGAAGGCCGCAACCAGCTGCGCTCGACCGTGTTCCAGATGCTGTCCTCGCTGGCCAAGCGCGGCGTCAGCGTGCTGGTGACGATGGGGCTAGACGACGACTTCACCCAGCTCAGGTTCGGCCAGGCCGATGTCGCCTATCTCACCGACGCCATCGTGCTGATGCGTTTCGGCGAGAGCGGCGGCCAGATCCGCCGCTTCATCTCGGTGGTCAAGGTGCGCGGCAGCGCCCACAGCACCGAACTGCGCGAATTCCATATCGGCGACGACGGGATCCATATCGACCCGGTCGCCACCGAGTACGAGGGCGTGCTGCACGGCCTGCCCATCTCGCGCGGGACAGTCTGAATGAATCTCACGGCGGCGACACCAGGCAACGACGACGGCACCCTGGCGCTCCGCCTGGCGGCGCTGGAACGCGAGGCCGCGCAGCTGCGCGGCGAGCTCGCGGCCAGCCTCGCGCTGACGGCGAGCCTGCGCGAGGCGAACGAGCACCTGGTGCTGGCCGCGGTCGACGCCCAGACCTCGCGCGACGACGCCGAGGAAACCAACCGGCGCCAGAACGAGTTCCTCGCCATGCTGGCGCACGAGCTGCGCAACCCCCTGGTGCCGATCAATGTGTCGGCCAGCCTGCTCGAGCGCTCGCCGGTGAACACGACCACCCTGGAGCGCCTGACCGGCGTGATCCAGCGCCAGGTGGGCCATATGGCGCGCCTGCTGGACGACCTGCTCGATGCCGCGCGCCTGAGCAGCGGAAAGATCACGCTCGCGATCGAGCCGCTGCGGCTGGCCGAGCTGATCGAGCACGCGGCGGAAACGGTCATGCCGCGCGTGCGCGAGCGCGGCCAGGAACTGGCGATCGCCTCGGTTTCCGATACCCTGGTGGTCGAGGGAGACCGGGTGCGCCTGACCCAGGTGTTCACCAATCTGCTCAACAATGCCTCCAAATACACCCAGGATGGCGGCCGCATCGCGGTCGCGGCCCGGGTCCGCGCCGAGGGCGGCGTGACGGTGACCATCGACGACAACGGTTCCGGCATGTCCTCTGAGACCATCGGCCGCGCCTTCGACCTGTTCACCCAGGGGCCGCGCACCCTGGCGCGCTCGGAGGGCGGGCTCGGAGTCGGGCTGAACGTCGTGCGCAACCTGGTCACCATGCATGGCGGCAGCGTCGGCGCCGCCAGCCCGGGGCTGGGCCAGGGCAGCACCTTCACGGTGTCGCTGCCGCTGTCGAGCGCCGCGGCGTCCAGCAACGTGGCCGACGGCGCGGCGCCGGTTGCCGGCATCGCGCGCCGGATCCTGATCGTGGAAGACAATGCCGACGCGTCCGACGTGCTGCGCATGCTGCTCGAAGCCGAGGGCCACCAGGTCGACATCGCCGGCGACGGCAACGCCGGGCTGGCGCTGGCGCTGGAAGGCCGCTTCGACGCCATCGTGTGCGACATCGGCCTGCCGGGCCTCGACGGCCTGGAACTGATGGCGCGCCTGCGCGCCGCGCAGGCGAGCGCCGTCCGGCCGCTGACGATCGCCCTGTCGGGCTATGGCCAGCCGCAAGACCGCGAGCGCGCGCTGGCGGCCGGCTTCGACCGCTACCTTGTCAAGCCGGTCGCGCCCACCGTGCTGATCGCGCTGCTGGCGGGCATGGCGCCGTAGGGACCACGGTCAGTCAGGCAAACAAGCGCCGCAGCCGCGCCACCGCTTCCTCGATCCGCTCGTACTTCGTCGCATACGAAAACCGGACATGGCGCTGCGGCGCCGCCGCTCCGAAATCGTCGCCCGGCACGATCGCCACGTGGGCATCATGCAGCACGGCCATGCTGAACGCAGCGCTGTCGTCATGCAGCGGGTGCGCCACGCGGTCGATGTAGGAGTACACATAGAAGGCGCCGTCCGGCATCACCGGCACCCCGAAGCCGAGCTCGCGCAGCGCCGGCACCAGGTAGTCGCGGCGGCGCTGGAATTCGCGCCGGCGCTCCTCGAAGATCGCCAGCGCCTCGGGCTGGAAGCATGCCAGGGCCGCATGCTGGGCCACGGTCGGCGCGCAGATGAACAGGTTCTGGGCCAGCTTCTCGAAGGTCGGTACCAGGCTGTCGGGCACCACCAGCCAGCCCAGGCGCCAGCCGGTCATATTGAAATACTTGGAGAAGCTGTTGACCGTGATCGCGTCGGGGTCGAGCGCCAGCGCGCTCACGGGCTGGTGGTCGTAGGACAGGCCTTGGTAGATCTCGTCGACGATGGCGAAGCCGCCGCGCGCGCGCACCGCCGCCAGCATCTCGCGCAGCTGGTCCGGCGTCATGGAGGTGCCGGTCGGATTCGACGGCGAGGCCACCAGCACGCCGCGCGTGCGCTCGCGCCAAAGGTCGGCCACGTGGTGGGCGCCGAGCTGGTAGCGATCTTCGTGCGAGGAGGGTACCAGCACCGGCCGGCCCCCGAAACTGGCCACGAAATGGCGGTTGCAGGGGTAGGAGGGGTCGGGCATCAGGACTTCATCGCCCTCGGACACCAGCGCGGCGCAGGCCAGCAGCAGGCCGGCCGAGGCGCCGGCGGTGATCACGATGCGGCGCGGGTCGATGTCCAGGCCCTGGGTCGCGGCGTAGTGGCCCGAGATCGCCTGGCGCAGCTCGAACAGGCCCAGCGACTCGGTGTACTGGGTGACGCCGCCACGAATCGCTTCCATGGCGGCGTTGGCAACGATGTCGGGCGCGGTGAAATCGGGCTCGCCGACGCTCATGCTGATGACGTCGTGGCCGGCGCGTTTCAGTTCGCCGGCGGCCTTGACCATCTCCATGACGCGAAATGGTGCGATCGCGTGCACGCGCTCGGCGAGCTGGAGCTGGCGGTTGGGGAGGATGAGAGACATGCTGGGATGGCGGGGAGTGGGAATCCCCGCCATCTTACTGGATAGGCGCTCAGCCGTGGGCGTGATGCGCAGCGGTCAGGCGCCGCATCAAGGGCAGCGCGGCCAGCGCGATCAAGGTGCAGGCAATCGCCGCCAGCCCCAGCTTGTTGAACAGGGAGGTATAGATCGGCAATGTCTGCAGCGGATCCGTCATCCCTTCCGGTACGCTGGCCATGGTCGCGACCAGGCCGCCCAGGTATTGCGAGATGCCGACCGCGACGAAATAGGCGCCCATCATGAAGCCGCCCATGCGCGCCGGCACGTAACGCGCGATCATCGCCAGCCCCAGGCCGCTCACCAGCAGCTCGCCCAGCGAATACAGGCCGTAGCCCGCGATCATGATCCACGACGAGGTGAGGCCATTCACGGCGAAGGCGCCGGCGAAGCCGTAGGTGAAGAAGCCGGCGGCCACCACCGCGAAGCCGAGCGCGAACTTGGCGGCGATCGACAGGTCCAGCCGGCTGCCGCTGGAACGCGTGTAGATCCAGGCCAGCACCGGGGAGAGAACCATGATCCAGATCGCGTTGAGCGCCTGGAACTGGGCCGGCGACCAGGTGAACAGGTGGCTGCCGAACAGGTTGAAATCGAGGTCGACGTTGCGCAGGGCAAACAGCGACAGCGAGGTTGACATCTGCTGGTAGAAGATGAAGAAGAACACCGTCTGCAAGGTCAATACCAGCGCCGCCACCAGGCCGGCGCGCTCGCTGGCCTGGCTGGTGCGGATCAGGTGGATGAAGATGCCCAGCACCACCAGGCCGGCGACGTAGACGAACAGGCGCGCCAGCCACTGGTATTCGAGGATAAAGGTCGAGGCGACCACGGTGAGCACGCCGCCGGCCAGCACGAGCGCCAGCTTGCCCCAGTCCAGCGGCAGCTCGTCCGGCGGCGAACCGATATGGCTCACGGTGCGGCGCAGCACGCCGACCGTGAGCAGGCCCACCCACAGGCCGACGCTGCAGACGGCGAACGCCATATGCCAGCCGAGGTCGCCGCCGGAGCTGGCGTTGACATGGTCCTTGATCGCCGGCGTGGCCAGCATCGAGACGGTGGAGCCGACGTTGACCGCCATGTAGTAGATGGTGAATGCGCTGTCGATCTTGGCGTCGTCGCCCTCGTAGATCTTGCGCACGAGGTTGGCGGTATTGGGCTTGAACAGGCCGTTGCCGACCACGATCACGCCCAGCGCCACGAAGGTGAGCCAGGTGCCACTGACCGGAATCCCCATCAGGGCGTAGCCCAGCGACAGGATGATGGCGCCGATGATCATGCAGCGGCGGGTGCCGAGCACCTTGTCCCCGATCCAGCCGCCGATGGCCGGGGCCACGTAGATCAGGGCCGCCGCGGCGCCCCACACGAGGGTGGCGCGGGTATCGTCGAAGCCCAGGCGCTGGACCATGAAGTAGACGATCAGCGCCTGCATGCCGTAGTAGCCGAAGCGCTCCCACAACTCGATCAGGGCCACGGTGAGGAAGGAGCGGGTCTGGCTGACCGGGAGCGCGGCCCCCGGGGTAGGTAGGCGCTGCGACTGCTGCTGCATATGATTCCTTTGACAACCGCGCCGGGCAAGGCCGGCGCAAAACGGATGATTCTATGCCATCCGCGTCGAATCCGCAGCCTTGACAGCGGGTGGTGACATTGCGCTAACATGGTTCGGGTTTCCAGACATGAGGTTCGCATGAGGCGATTGAGCATCACCACCGGCGCCATCTTCTGCGCCGCCACGGCCGCGTTCGTGTCCGTATCCGCGCCGGCTCCGGCGCGCGCGGGCGAGGGCCCGGCGCAACTGCGGCCGGCCGCCGATCACCACCAGCACCTGTTCAGCCCTGCCGCCGCGGCCTGGATGTCGTCTTCGACCGCGCTGGCGCCGGTCGACGCCGACGCGCTGGTGGCGCAACTGGACGCGGCCGGCGTCGGCCGCGCGGCCGTCCTGTCGGCGGCCTACGCCTACGGCTTGCCGGCGCGCGCCATCGACCACGAATACGCCCGCGTGCGCGCCGAGAACGACTGGGTCGCGGCCCAGGCCGCGCGCCATCCGGATCGCCTGGTGGCCCTGTGCAGCTTCAATCCGCTCAAGGACTACGCACTGCTCGAGCTGGGGCGCTGTGCCACCAGCCCCGGTTTCGGGCGCGGCATCAAGCTCGATTTCGCCGCCTCCGACGTCCAGCTCGATGAGCCAGGCCACGTCGAGCGCCTGCGCCAGGTCTTCCGCGCCGCCAATGCGCGCGGCATGGCGATCGTGATGGACGTGCGCGCCTCGCGCGCCCTCGGCCGGCCGTATGGAGCCGCGCAGGCGCGCGTGCTGCTGGAGCAGGTGCTGCCGTCTGCTCCCGATGTGCCGGTGCAGGTGTCCTATCTCGCCGGCAACGGTCCCGGCTTCGGCGACACGCCGGCGCGCGAAGCGCTGGCCGTGCTGGCCGAGGCGGCCGCGCGCGGCGATCCGCGCATGCGCCAGGTCTGGTTCGACGTCGCGGCGGTGGTGCAGGCCGACCTGCCGGCCGATGAGGCGCGGCGCCTGGTGCGGCGCTTGCGCCAGCTCGGCCTGGACCGGGTGCTGTACGGTTCGGATCCGCGCGGCGACAGCGAGGCGCCGGACGGGTGGGAGGCCTTCCTGCGCCTGCCGCTAAAAGACGCCGAGACGGCGCGCGTGGCGCGCAACGTGGTGCCGTACCTGCGCTGAACCGTCTTTACACTTTCGCGACATTCCTCCGACAATAAACCCGAAAACCGGCGTAGCCGCTTGCCTAGAATTCCCCTGGCCAAAACGACCACCCAGGGGACACGCATGCATCACCACATCAAATTCACCGCCATGGCCATGAGCTGCGCGCTGCTGCTGGCAGGCTGTGGCGGTTCGGACGACGACGACGCCAAGCCGCCGGTCGTGGTCCAGCCGCCGCCGGCGGCCACCACCCTCACGCTGCTGACCAGCACCGCACGCGGCATGGAAAGCGTCGCCTACTACGGCGGCAGCGCCTATCTGTCGCTGTCCAACAGCAAGACCGAAGGCTCGGCCGTGCTCAAGGCGACGCTGCCGGTCACCAGTACCTCGAGCTGGACCCCGGTCAGCCAGGGCGCCTGCGCCATGGGCAAGCAGGGCGACTTCATCGTGCGCGCGCCGAAGCTCAAGATGGTGGGCGACGATATGTGGCTGATGCAACCGTGGGCCGACCTGCCGGAATCGAAAAACGAGAGTTCGACCTGCACCCTGATGGCGAGCAGTAACGGCTTCGTGCCGCGCGACCAGGACCTGCGCGTCTGCACCGGCGGCTTTTGCGAAACCCTGTCGATGCAGGACGTCAAGCTGCACGGCAAGCGCCTGTACAGCAATCCGGGCGCCGGCGTGAACCTGTTCACCTCGAACAACGGCGGCAATACCTGGACCGTGATCCGAGGCCAGAAGGCATCGATGGTGTGCACTCCGACCAAGTTCCACGTGATCGGCGACCGGGTGCTGGTCGGCGGCGAGTGCCCGCTCGACATGGCCTTCGTCGAGGCCTACCAGCTGAGCGCCGACGGCAGCGCCCTGGCCAGCGAAGCCAGGCTGGCGCTGAACCTGCCGGCGCTGGAGAACCGCAACGTCCAGTTCATCGAATCGGTCGCGGACACCAGGCGCGTGTTCATCGGCGTCGAGGGCGGCCTGCTGCGCAGCGAAGACAATGGCGTCAGCTTCAAGTTCGTGATCCAGCAGCCGCTTTCGGGCAGCAAGAACTACCCTTACATCACCTCGTTCCTGCCGCTCAAGGGCAAGCCCGACACGATGGTCATCGGCGGCTTCGACAAGGCGACCCAGATGGCTTACCTGGCCTGGTCGAAGGATGGCGGCGCGACCTGGACCGACATCTCGAACCTGACGCCGAACCACGGCAAGACGCCGCCCGCCGGCGCCACCGTCATGATCAAGTCCATCACCGAAGATCCGCAGGGCCGCATCCTGGTGACGATGAATGAGCTCGGCGAAGGCCAGGGCAAGCTGATGCTCCTGAACCTTGGCGGCTGACCGGTTAGCCGCATCGTATGCAGTACGCTTACACATTCACGACATTCCGTCGACAATAATCCGCCAAATACGGCAAGTGCCTTGCCTAGAATTCCCCACTCTGGACAGGGGCCATGCCGGCCCCCCGTCGTGATGACAGATTTGGGGACCCGGATGCAACGACACACTTCACTCGCCGCTATCGGCGCGGCCTGCGCGCTGCTGCTGGCCGCCTGCGGCGGCTCGAGCAACGACCATCAGGCTCCGCCGCCGCCGCCGCCGCCACCGCCACCCGTGGCGGTGGAACCGGCACCGGTGACCACCAGACTCGAGGCGCTTTCGAGCACCGCGCGCGCGATGGACAGCGTGGCCTTCTACGGCGGCAGCGCCTATCTGTCGCTGGCCAACAGCGCGACCGAGGGCTCGGCGGTCCTGAGCGCGAAGCTGCCGCTGACGGCCACGTCGACCTGGAGCCCGGTGGGCCTGGGCGCCTGCGCCATGGGCCCGGTCGGCGACTTCATCATGCGTTCGCCGAAGCTCAAGATGGTGGGCGGCGACATGTGGCTGATGCAGCCCTGGGCCGACACGCCTGAAGCCAGCGACGGCCACTCGACCTGCACCCTGGTGGCCAATACCGCGAGCTTCGTGCCGCGCGACGGCGACCTGCGCACCTGCAATCCCTACTTCTGCGAGACCCTGTCGATTCAGGACATCAAGCAGGCGGGCGGCCGCCTGTACAGCAATGCTGGCGGGGGCAACAACCTGCTGACCTCGAAGGACAAGGGCAATACCTGGCAGGTGATCCGCGGCTCGAAGGATTCGCAGATGTGCTATCCCTCCAAGTTCCACGTGCTGGGCGACCGCGTGCTGGTCGGCGGCGAATGCCCGCTCGACTTCGCCTTCGTCGAAGCCTATCGCCTGACGGGCGACGGCGGCGCGCTGGCCAGCGAGGACAAGCTGCCGGTCAGCCTGCCCGAGATGGAGAACCGCAACGTCCAGTTCATCGAATCGGTGCCGGATACGCAGACCGTGTTCGTCGGCGTCGAGGGTGGCCTGCTGCGCAGCACCGACAACGGCAACAGCTTCAAGTTCGTGATCCACGAGCCGCTCTCGGACGGCAAGGGCTATCCCTACATCGGCGCCTTCCTGCCGCTCAAGGGCAAGCCGGATACCCTGGTCGTCGGCGGCTTCGACAAGATGCACGGCCGTCCCTACCTGGCATGGTCGAAGGACGGCGGCGATACCTGGACCGATATCTCGACGCTGGTGCCGGGCTACGAGCGCAAGACCGACGACGAGTACAGCACGGCCTCGATCTCGGCGCTCATGCAGGATCCGGACGGCCGCATCATCGTGGTGACCAACGAGCGCGCCGACGGCCAGGGCCGCCTGATGCAGCTGACCCTGGGTACCAATTAAGCTTCAGATTGTCTTCAGCGCCCCACGTCTGCCCAGGGCAGCGTGGGGCGTTTCGTTTGCGTCAAGACTGTCTGTGCGGACGGAATTCTGTCATGCTCTCGCCTGCATCTCACCACAACGATAATGAAGACATGACCAAAGCCTTGACGTCTCGCCTCGCGCTCAGCCTTGCAGCCATCCCGCTCGCCGCCAGCCCGCTCGCATACGCCCAGAACGCCGAACGCCAGCTGGCCGGCGTGACGCGCAACCAGAATACCCTCGAGATCGCGACCAACGATGGGCGCTACCTGATCAAGCCCTATTCGAGCACGATCGTCGAGACCACCTTCATCCCCAAGGGCGAGCGCTTCGATCCGGCCTCGCACGCGGTGATCCTGGCGCCGGTGCAGGTGCAGGCCACGCTCAGCGACGAAGGCGGCCGCATCACCTATGCCGTCGATGGCGGCATCAGCGTCACCGTCGACAAGCGGCCGTTCCGCATCAGCTATGCCTACAAGGGCAAGCCGCTGGTGGCCGAGAAGCGGGGCTTCGGGCGCGCCGACGGCCACGACACGATCGAATTCGCGCTGGAAGACGGCGAGGCGCTGTACGGCGCCGGCGCGCGTGCGGTCGGCATGAACCGCCGCGGCCACCGCTTCCAGCTCTACAACAAGGCCCATTACGGCTATGCCGAGCGCTCCGAGCTGCTCAACTACACGATTCCGGTCGCGCTGTCGTCCAGGAAGTACGCGATCCACTTCGACAATCCGCAGATCGGCTGGCTCGACTTCGACAGCCGCAAGGACGGCACCCTGCGCTACGAGGTGATCGGCGGACGCAAGACCTACCAGGTCGTGGCCGGCGACAGCTGGGACCACCTGATGGCCGGCTATACCGGCCTGACCGGCCGCCAGCCGCTGCCGCCGCGCTGGGCCTTCGGCAACTTCGCCAGCCGCTTCGGCTACAAGACCGAGGCCGAGACGCGCGCCGTGGTCGACAAGTTCGCGCAAGAGAAGATCCCGCTCGACGCCGTCATCCTCGACCTCTACTGGTTCGGCAAGACCGTGCAGGGCACGATGGGCAACCTGGCCTGGGACCGCGACACCTTCCCCCACGCCGAGAAAATGATGGCCGACTTCAAGGAGAAGGGCGTCAGGACGGTGGTGGTCACCGAGCCGTTCGTGCTGACCACGTCGAAGCGCTGGGACGAAGCGGTGGAAAAGAAGGTGCTGGCCACCGACAAGGCGGGCAAGCCGTACACGTATGACTTCTACTTCGGCAACACGGGCCTGATCGACATCTACAAGAAGGAAGGTCGCGACTGGTGGTGGAGCATCTACCGCGACCTCAAGAAGGGCGGCGTCACCGGCTGGTGGGGCGACCTGGGCGAGCCGGAGGTGCATCCTTCGAGCCTGCAGCACGCCACCGGCTCGGCCGACCAGGTGCACAACGTCTATGGCCACGACTGGGCGCGCCTGATCGCCGAAGGCTACAGGCAGGAATTCCCGGCCGAGCGGCCCTTCATCCTGATGCGCGCCGGCTACTCGGGTTCGCAGCGCTTCGGCATGATCCCGTGGTCGGGCGACGTCGCCCGCAGCTGGGGCGGCTTGCAGTCGCAGATGGAGATCTCGCTGCAGATGGGCATGCAGGGCCTGGCCTATATGCACTCCGACCTGGGCGGTTTCGCCGGCGCGGTGCTGGACGACGAGCTGTACGTGCGCTGGCTGCAGTATGGCGTGTTCCAGCCGGTCTTCCGTCCGCATGCGCAAGAGGCGGTGGCGTCCGAGCCGGTGTTCCGCTCCGAACGCACCAAGGTGCTGGCGCGCGAAGCGGTATGGCTGCGCTATGCGATGCTGCCGTATAACTACACCATCGCCTTCGACAACGAGCAGACGGGCATGCCGCTGATGCGTCCCCTGATGTTCGTCGAGACAGACCCGGCCCAGCCGGCCGAGCGTTCGACCACCTATCTGTGGGGCCCCGACTTCCTGGTCACGCCGATCGTGCATCCGGGCGCCACCCGCGCCGAGGTTTACTTCCCGATCAGCGGCAGCGTATGGTTCGACTTCCATACCGGCCAGGCGCACAAGGGCGGCATCCTCGAGACCGTGAAGCCGGTCGAGGCCAATATCCCGGTCTACGTGCGCGCCGGCGCCTTCGTGCCGATGGCGAAAGTGGTGCAGACCACGCGCGACTACACCGGCCGTGAGATCGACCTGCACTATTACCACGACGCCTCGGTCGCCGGTTCGAGCGGCAAGCTGTACGACGACGATGGCGAGACGGCGGGCGCCTATGAGCAGGGCAAGTATGAGATCGTGCGCTTCGACAGCAAGTTCGCCGACAAGCGGCTCGAGATCGGCTTCAGGACCGAGACCGGCAAGGCGATGCAGGCGAAGGAACGCGCCTTCGTGCTCAAGGTGCACAATGTGCAGGCGAAGCCGCGTGGCGTGACGGTCGACGGACGCAAGGCCGGCTTCGTCTTCAACGCCCAGCAGCACCTGCTCGAAGTGCAGGTCCCTGCGCGCAAGGGGCAGGCGGCGCAGGTCGCCATCGCGCTCTAAGAACGAAAGCGCGGTTCATCGAACCGCGTTTTTTTTCAACGGGCCACGATCAGGCGCAACCCCAGTCCGATGAATACCGCCCCCGCGATCCGGTCCAGCCACATGCCGGCCGTGGGCGTGCGGTTGAGCCACTGGCCGATCGTCCCCGAAAAATAGCCGAGCGCGCCGAAGATGACGGCCGCCTGCAGCGTGAACACGATGCCCAGCAGGCCGATCTGCAGATTGGCGTCGCCGCGCGCGGCCACCACGAACTGCGGCAGGAAGGACAGGAAGAACAGCACCACCTTGGGATTGATGGCCGCGGCCACCAGCCCCTTGACGAACAGCCTTCCGGCCGGCTCGTCGGATGCGCCGGCGGTCGTCACGCGCGCGCCGCCGCGGCTCCTGATCGCGCCCCATCCCATCCAGATCAGGTACAGGCCGCCCACGACCTTGAGCGCGGTGAAAGCCGCCGGCGACGCCGCGATCAGCGCGCTGACGCCGATCACGGCGAACACGGTATGGCTGATGCAGCCGAACGCGCACCCGAGCCCGAAGGCGATGCCGCGCAGGCGGCCCTTGGCGATGCCGGTGCTGAGCACCATCAGGTTGTCGGGGCCAGGGGAGAGGGTGATCAGGATGGCGGCGGCGAGGAAGCCGAAGAGCTGTTCGGGCGAGAGCATGAGGGCGTCGATAAAATGAAACGGGCGAACAGCTTAACGCAAAATGCGCGCATGTTCGCCCGCCCGGCAGAGCTGCAATCCGGATTACGACTTCTTGCAGCTCAGTTCCTTGGCCTTGGCGCCCCATTTGATGGTGACCTTGCCCTGATGTTCCTTGAACTCGTCGCCGCGGTTGCCATAGGCGATGCCGCTGGCGGTCTTCTCGCCGCGCAGCAGCGTGTGTTCCTTGTTGCGCACCGCGACCATCGAGGCCGGGGTGGTATCGAGGAAAGTGGCGCTGATCTTGCTGCCGTCGCTGCAGGTGAAGGCGACCGGACCGGTGGTCTTGACGATCTTGTAGGCCGACTGCAGCTGCAACATGCGGCTGCCGTAGGCATTGTTGAGGCAGGCGGTCATGTCCTTGGCGTCGGCGCACTGCTTCACGCCGTCCCACCATTTGGTGTGTTGTTCCTGCAGTTCCTTGCTGGGGCCGGCGTCGAGTTTTTCGAGCGCTGCGCGATAGAAGGCGAACACCAGGCCTTCGGATTCGGCCGAGCCGGGGTTCTGGCAGATCCTGGCTTCGGCAGTGCCGATGCCTTTGGCGCAAAAGCCCGGCATCGAGACGGCCTGGGCGCCCAGCGGCAGGGCCAGGACGGCGGCGGCGATGAGTAGTCGTTTCATGAGGTGCTCCTTATTGTATTGAATGCGATGGTGGGGGCGGCGCGGCGTCTTGCCTGACCGCGGGTAATGAGTTCTATGCCGTGACCTTCGCCAGGTCCAGTTCGACCCAGGTCGGCGCATGGTCGCTCGGCTTTTCGCGGCCGCGCACGAACTTGTCGACCCCGGCATCCTTCAGCGCCGGCTGCAGTTTGGGGCTCAGCAGCAGGTGATCGATGCGGATGCCGGCGTCGCGCCCGAAGGCGTTGCGGAAGTAATCCCAGAAAGTGTAGATCGTCGCGTCCGGGTGGACGGCGCGCAGCGCATCGAGCCAGCCCTGCTCGATCAGGCGCTCGAAGGCGGCGCGGGTCTCGGGGCGGAACAGGGCGTCGTCGACCCAGCGCTCCGGCTTGTAGACGTCGCGCTCGGTCGGGATGACGTTGAAGTCGCCCGCCAGCACCGCCGGTATGCCTTGGGCCAGCAGTTCGAGGCCGCGCAGGCGCAGGCGTTCCATCCATGCCAGCTTGTAGTCGAACTTGGGGCCGGGGGCCGGATTCCCGTTCGGCAGGTAAAGTCCGGCGATGAGGATGCCCTTGTAGGCCACCTCGATGTAGCGGCTCTGTTCGTCGGTGTCGTCGCCCGGCAGGCCGCGCTGCACTTCCTGCGCCGGCTCGCGCGTCAGGATCGCCACGCCGTTCCAGCTTTTCTGGCCATGCCAGAGCGCGTGGTAGCCGGCATCCTGGATCGCCTGCAGCGGAAATTTATCCTGCGGCGCCTTGAGCTCCTGCAGGCAAACGACGTCGGGGGCGCGCTCGCCGAGGTACTGGACGAGGGCGTCCAGCCGGCTGTTGATGCTGTTGACATTGTAGGTTACGACGAGCATGGCTTCTCCGATCGGGTTGAGGTAATTATGACAACAATCTCTGGCGACGGGCGCACGGGTAGCGGCGTCGGCGGCGGTCTATATGAGTTTTTCGACATTTTCTTATGGCAAATTATTCGTTTTTCGATATAAGCGTTTGTTCTATACTCGAAGGAATCGTTATCGCAGCCGGAGCCCGCATGATCACCCGCCGTCACTTCATCGCCAGCACCTTCACCCTGGGCGCGTTCCTTTCCGCCGGACCGGCCCATGCCGACCAGCTGGCCGACATCAGGCAGAAGGGCCAGATCGTGTTCGGCGTGCTCGGCACCGATGAACCGAACAGCTTCATCGACCCCAAATCGCGCCAGCTGGTGGGCTACGAGATCGACATCGCCAATGCGGTGGCCAGGAAGCTGGGCGTCAAGCCGGTGTTCAAGCAGATTTCGGTCGCCGCCCGCATCCCCGAGCTGCAGCAGGGCCACGTCGATATCCTGGCCGCTTCGCTCACCCACAACAAGGAGCGCGAATCGCAAGTGGACTTCGCGCTGACCCACTTCGTGACCGGTTCCAAGGTCATGGTGCGCGCCGCCAGCGGCATCACCGCCTTGCCCCAGCTGGCCGGCAAGAAGGTGCTGACCGTGCGTGGGGGCACCCAGGAAACGAATATCCGCAAGGCGGTCGCGAACGTCGAGGTGGTGACCTTCGAGAATACCCAGCAGGCCTTCCAGGCGCTGCGCCAGGGGAAAGGCGTCGCCTACGTCAACGACGAATCCTCGCTGCTGTCCGACTACGGCAAGCTGGGCCCGGCCGCCAAGGGCTTCACGATCCTGTCTCCGTCGATCGGCAGCGAGCCGCTCGCACTCGGCCTGCGCAAGGGCGAGAAGGGCCTGAAGGCGGTGGTCGACCAGACCTTGCGCGAGCTGGAAAGCAGCGGCGCCGCCGAGGGGCTGTTCAACAAATGGTACGGCCCCGGCACGCGTACCAACCTGGCCAAGCGCGGCTTCAAGATCCACACCGATCAGATCTGAGTCCGGTCTTGTTCTTCGATCCGACCATCCTGCAGTCGGGCCAGTACCACGACTGGCTGGTGCAGGGATTCTTCCTGTCGATCCAGCTGACCGTCATCAGCTTCGCCTTCGCGCTGCCCTTCGGCGCGCTGGTGGCGGTGATGCGCACGTCGACCTTCGCGCCCATGCGCGCGCTAGGTGCGACCGTCGTCGAGGCGATCCGCAACGTGCCGCTGCTGGCGCACCTGCTGTTCTGGTACTTCGCCTTTCCCGAACTGCTGCCGGAAGGCGCGCGCGAAGTCCTGTACGCGAACAATCCCGAAGTGATCTGCGCCGTGATAGCGCTAAGCCTATATGCCGGCGTGCACATGGCCGAGGACATCCGCAGCGGCATCCGCGCCGTGCCCGCGACCCAGCTCGAGGCCGCGCGTTCGCTGGGCCTGGGCCGCGCGGCCGCGGTACGCCTGGTGCTGCTGCCGCAGGCGCTGCGCGCCTCGGTGCCGCCGCTGCTGTCGCAGACCGTCAACCTGTGGAAGGACACCAGCGTGGCCACCGTGATCGGCGCCGCCGAACTGATGTACCAGGCCGCGCGCGTGGAAACGGCCAGCTTTCGCAGCCTGGAAGCGTTCACCTTCGCCACGCTCGCCTACCTGACGGTCTCGCTCGTGATCGCGCTTCTGGCCCACCTGTTCCAGCGCCGCTATCCGGTGCGCACGACATGAGAGGCGCCGGATGCTCGAACTGATCGATACCTACTGGCTGTACTTCCTGGTCGGCCAGTATCCCGAAGGTCCGCTGGGCGGCCTGGTGCTGACGATCCTGCTGTCGGGCGCCGCGCTGGTGCTGGCGATGCCGCTCGGCCTGCTGCTCGGCATCGCCCGTGTCAGCCCCTATCGCGCCATCAGCCTGCCGGTGGCCGGGCTGGTGCAGGTGGTGCGCGCCGTGCCGCTGCTGCTGGTGCTGTTCTGGGTGTACTTCTTCCTGCCCGCCGTCACTGGCGTCAAGACGTCGCAGGCGACCACGATGCTGATGGTGCTGGTGGTGTTCGACAGCGTCTACCTGGCCGAGATCGTGGCCGCCGGCATGCGCGCGCTGCCCAAGGGGCAACTGGAAAGCGCCCGTTCGCTGGGCCTGGGCTATGGCGCCGCGCTGCGCCACGTGGTGCTGCCGCAGACTCTGCGCCATGGCCTTCCGTCGATCGTCAACCAGCTGGTCTCGACCATCAAGGCGACCTCGCTCGGCTACATCATCGGCCTGTCCGAAGTCTCGTTCATCGCCACCCAGATCAATACCCTGGTGTTCACCCAGGCGGTCGAGGTCTACCTGATCCTGGCGCTGACCTATTTCATCCTGTGTTTCGGCCTGTCCCGCCTGGCCTTCCTGCTCGAGCGGCGCCTGCAACGGCGTGCTGTGCAGGCGTCATGAAAGTGCATGAACGATGATCGTTCTCGATAAAGTCAATAAATACTACGGCGACTACCACGCGCTGGTGGACGTCACCGAGCGCGTCGACGACAACGAGGTGCTGGTGGTGTGCGGGCCTTCCGGTTCCGGCAAGTCGACTCTCATCCGCACCCTCAACCGGCTCGAGGAGATCGACTCCGGCCGCATCGAGATCGACGGTCGCGACATCCACGCCAGGGGCCTCGATGTCAATGCGCTGCGCGCCGGCATCGGTTTCGTGTTCCAGAGCTTCAACCTGTTCCCGCACCTGACGGTGCTCGAGAACTGCACGCTGGTGCCGGTGAAGTTGAAACGGGCGACGAAGGGCGAGGCGCGCGACTATGCCATGCGGCTGCTCGAACGGGTCGGCCTGGGGCACAAGGCCGACGCCTATCCGAGCGCGCTGTCGGGCGGCCAGCAGCAGCGGGTGGCGATCGCGCGCGCGCTGGCCATGCGGCCGCCGATCATGCTTTTCGACGAGCCGACCAGCGCGCTCGACCCCGAGATGGTGGGCGAGGTGCTGCAGGTGATGCGTTCCCTGGCGGGCGAGGGCATGACCATGGTCTGCGTGACCCATGAGATGGGCTTCGCGCGCGAGGTCGCCGACCGGATCTGGTTCATGGCCGAAGGGAAGATCCTGGAGAAGGCCACGCCGCAAGAGTTCTTCGCCCATCCGCAACACCCGCGCGCGCAGCAGTTCCTGGCCGACCGCCGCCGCGACTAGCTGCCGCTGCTATGATGATGGCCTTGGCTTTCATCACAGGACGTCAGCATGGCGCACCAGACCATCCTCGAATTGTCGACCAGCGGACGCGGCACCCGTGACATCACGCGCGACGTCGCCGCGGTGGTCGCCGCGTCGACGCTGCAATGCGGCCTGGTCCACGTCTTCGTGCAGCACACCAGTTGCTCGCTGCTGCTCACCGAGAACGCCGACGGCGACGTGCGGCGCGACCTGGAGACCATCATCTCGCGCCTGGCGCCGGACGGCGACCCGGCCTACCGCCACGACGCCGAAGGGCCGGACGATATGTCGGCTCATGGCCGCAGCATGCTCACCGACACCGCTCTCACGATTCCCTTCTGGGGAGGGCGCATGCTGCTGGGCACCTGGCAGGGCATCTACCTGTGGGAACACCGCACGGCGCCACACCGGCGGCGGGTGGTCGTCACGGTGTTGGGCGGCTGAACGGCGCACACTGGCGTATGCATATGATGCCGGCGGCATGGAATCCGCTCCCGGCATGGATCGGGGCGGCGACTTCTGGTAACGTGAAGCGCTTGTGACCATTCCACGTCGCGCCAGGGAACCCCATGAACGCCGCCTCGTCCAGCCGTCGCCGCATCCTCCTGACTCTGCTGGCGCTGTGCGCCGAACTGGCCCTGCTCGCGCGCGAGCACCTGCATGGCGGCGTGCTGTCGCATCACCTGCTGGCCAATCCCGACCTGCCGGCGGTGTCCAACTGGTGGGGCCTGCTGCTGGTGCCGCTGCTGACCTGGTGGACCGTTGGCAGGATCGAGCGCCGCGCGCGACTTGCCGCCAGCGCCGGCCGGCCGCTCGCGCCGGCGCCGCTCATCGCTTTCCTGTGCGCGCTGGCCTATGGGGCCACGCTGGCGGCGCTGTTCGCGGCCGGCAACCCGCTGGTCGACTACCTCTTCTTCGGCTTGCTGGCGCTGGGCCTGGTGGTGCGCCTGTGGCATGCCGAATATCTGCTGGGCTTCGTGCTGGGCATGGTCTGGGTGGCCGGCCCGGTCCTGCCGGCCATGTTCGGAGCGGTCATCGCCGTGTTCTCCTGGCTGGTGCATGCGGCGGCGCGGGCGCTGTGGCGCCGGCTGGGTCCGGGCGTGGCCTGAGCGGACCGCCTGTCATGAGTCATCCTTTCCTGCTGTTCGCCACGATCTTTCTCATTCTCGCCATCGTGCTGTATGCGGCGCCAGGACGCAGGCTGCTCAATTTCGTGCACTATCCGGCGGCGCAGCACCAGGTCGCGCGCCTGAACCGTTATGCGGCGCTGCGCCTGATGCTGCCTGCGCTGATCAACCTGGGCTGCGCCTGGGCAGTGGTCGAGCGCCCCAGCCTGATGGTGCCGATGATCTTCCTGACGCCGCTGTCGGTACTGGGCGTGGTGGTCTGGATCGCAGCCGGGGCCAGGCGCTTCGGCGCCTGAATCCCGTCGGGACCAGACAGCAAGACCGGGGGCAAACTTGCCCAGACGTTCCGTGTGGCCGGGTGCGCCGCTTTGTTCCTATAATGGCCAGTCTGCTTTCGCCACCTCCGACCTGCCATGACGTCCAGTCCCGCCACCCTCGACGAAGAAGCGCGCCTCGCCGTCCTCGATTCCTACGGCATCCTCGACACGCCGCCCGAGCGCTCGTTCGACGACGTCGTGCGCCTGGTCAGCCAGCTGCTGTCCGCGCCGATCGCCGCGGTCAACCTGATCGCGCGCGGACGCCAGTGGTTCAAGTCCGAGATCGGCCTGGGCGTGCGCGAGATGCCGCTGGACGATTCGATCTGCCGTTTCGCGCTGCTCGAAGAGCAGCAGATGATCGTGCCCGACACGCGCGAGGATCCGCGTTTCAGGTGCAATCCGCTGGTGACCAGGGATGCCGGCTTGCGTTTCTACGCGGGGGCGCAGCTCAGGACGCGCGACGGCGTTGCGCTGGGCACCCTGTGCGTGCTCGACCACAAGCCGCGGCCGCAGGGCCTGAGCGAGCAGGAGCAGTTCGTGCTGGCCACCCTGGCGCACCAGATCATGAGCCAGATCGAGCTGCGCAAGGCGATGGCCGAGCAGGAGGCCCTGATCGCCGCGCTGCGCCAGTCTGACCAGCGCAAGGACGAATTTCTCGCCATGCTGGCCCACGAGCTGCGCAATCCGCTGGCGCCGATCGTCTCGGCCGCCACCATGCTGTCCAACTTCAACCTCGACCCCGCGATGGTGCAGCGCGCCAGCGAGATCGTCGCGCGCCAGGCCGGCCACATGACGTCGCTGATCGACGACTTGCTGGACGTCTCGCGCGTCACGCGCGGGAAGGTGGAGCTCGAGTTGCGCGAGCTCGATTTCAAGGACGTCATCGCCGACGCCATCGAGCAGGTGCGCCCGCTGATCGAGAAGCACCAGCACCGCCTGACCCTGGACCTGCCACCGGCGCGCGCCATCGTCGTCGGCGACCGCAAGCGGCTGGTGCAGGTAATGACCAATCTGCTCAGCAACGCCGCCAAGTACACGCTCGAAGGCGGCCGCATCGAGGTGCGCCTGACCACCGATGGCGCTGCGCTCGCGGTCGACATTCGCGACGACGGCATCGGCATGTCGCCCGAACTGATCGCCAGCGCCTTCGACCTGTTCGCGCAAGGCGCGCGGGCCTGGACCGCAGCCAGGGCGGGCTGGGCATCGGGCTGGCGCTGGTGCGCAGCCTGCTCAAGCTGCATGGGGGCGCGGTCAGCGCCAGCAGCGACGGCCCTGGCCTGGGCAGCACCTTCCACGTCGGCTTGCCGCTGTCGGCCCGCGCCCAGATCGAGCGGCGCGCGCGCGACCGTAACGCGCCGCAGGGCAAGCTGCCGGCGCTGCGCATCGGCGTGGTCGACGACAACGAGGACGCGGCGGTCACGCTGTCGCTGCTGCTCGAAACCCTGGGCCACACGGTGCTGGTCGCGCATTCCGCGCGCGAAGCGCTCACGGCGCTGCCGGCCTTCGGCCCGGACGTCTGCCTGCTCGATATCGGCTTGCCCGAGATGAATGGCTACGAGCTGGCCGCCGCGCTGCGCAAGAAGCCCGGCACGGCGCAGGCGATCCTGATCGCGGTGACGGGTTATGCGCAAGAGAAGGACCGGGCGCTGGCGCTGGCGGCGGGCTTCCACGACCTGTTCGCCAAGCCGGTCGACCTCGACGTGCTGGGCGCCGCGCTGGTGCAGATCGAGAGCCGGCGCGCGGCTTGAACGCGGTGTCGCGCTGCAGCGCTGGCGTGCGCCGTCAAGGCCGCGCGGCAGGCAGAATCTGTCCATTGTGAGCAGCCGGGAAGGACAGAACCATGACTCAGCGTTACCAACCCATCACGCGCCTCGGCCTGGGCGGCACCGGCCTGGGAGACATGTACCACAAGACGAGCGAAGAGGCGGCGCAAGCCACGGTCGATGCCGCCTGGGACGCCGGCATCCGCTATTTCGACACCGCGCCGCACTACGGCGCCGGCCTGTCCGAGCACCGTTTCGGCCAGGCGCTGCGGCGCCGTCCGCGCAATGAATACACGCTCTCGTCCAAGGTCGGCCGCATCCTGGCGCCGAGCGAGACGCCCGAAATCGCCGCACCCTTCGTGGCGGCCTGCCGTTCCGGCGCATCACCGACTACACGGCCGACGGCGCGCGCCGCTCGATCGAGGACAGCCTGCAGCGCATGGCGCTGTCGCACATCGACATCGTCTACGTGCACGACCTGTCGCCGGACCGCTTCAGCCAGGCCGAATACGAGCACTACTATGCCATCGCGGCCGGCCGCGGCGGCGCTTTCGAGGGGCTGGTCAAGCTGCGCGACGAGGGCGTGATCAAGGGCTGGGCCTGGGGGTGAACACGGTCGACCCCTGCCTGCGCGCGCTGCGCGACTCGGACCCCGACATCTTCCTGCTGGCCGGCCGCTACACGCTGATGGAAACCACCCCATTGGATGAGCTGTTCCCGCTGTGCGAGGAGCGCGGCGCGAAGGTGGTGCTGGGCGGCCCGTTCAATTCCGGCTTCCTGGCGGCGGTCCGAACTACGACTACGGCCCGGCGGATGAAGACAAGATCGCGCGGCGCGAACGCCTGCGCCAGGTCGCGGCGCGCCACGGCGTCGACCTGCCGGCGGCGGCGCTGCAGTTCGGGCTGGCGCATCCGGTGGTGACGGCCACCATTCCCGGCGCCAGCAGCGTGGCGCACCTGCAGCGCAATGCGGCGCTGATGGACATCGTCATCCCGCCGGCGTTCTGGGAAGAATTAAAAGCCGAGGGCCTGCTGGCGAGGGAAGCGCCGCTGCCGAACGCTTAGAACTGCTCGTCCGGGGCCAGGTAGCGCCACTGGCCCTCGGGCAGATTGCCCAGTTTGACCTTGCCGATGCGCACGCGCTTGAGGCCCACGACCTTCAGCCCGACCATATCGCACATGCGCCGGATCTGGCGCTTCTTGCCTTCGCGCAGGGTAAAGCTCAGCTGGTCCTCGTTCTGCCAGCGCACCTTGGCCGGCAGCAGCGGTTTGCCGTCCATCCACAGGCCGTGGTTCAGCTTTTTCAGGTCGCTGTCGGGCAGCTTGCCCGGCCTGGTGTACTGCACCCGCACCAGGTATTCCTTGTCGACCGAGGTGGTCTCGCCGATCAGGTGCTTGGCGATGCGGCCGTCCTGCGACAGCACGAGCAGGCCCACCGAATCGATGTCCAGCCGTCCGCACGGCACCAGGCTGCGCAGCTGGGTCGGGTGGAACTGCTCCGTCGACGGGTCGTCGGCCCAGCGATTCTCGGGCTTGATCAGGGCGATCGCTGGCGTGTAGCCGTCTTCCGCCTGGCCGCTGACGTAGCCGACCGGCTTGTTGATCAGGATGGTCACGCGCTTCGATTGCTCGGCCGCGGCCTGGCGCTCGACCGTAATGCGCTGGGTCGGCAGCACCTTGCTGCCCAGTTCCGAGACGACCTTGCCGTCCACCCGCACCCAGCCGCGGGCGATCCATTCATCGGCTTCGCGGCGCGAGCACAGGCCGAGTTCGGACATACGTTTGGAGAGGCGGAGCGGTTCGGTCATCGGTAAAGCTTTACTGTAAAAGGAGGTGAATCAAACTTTGAAGGCTAGACCTTCAATGCGTCGAGCAGGTCGGTCTCGAGCTGCACCTGGGTACGTGGATTGTTCAGGGCCGGGCCGTCGATCAGGAACACGTCCTCGACGCGCTCGCCCAGGGTCATGATCTTGGCCGTGTGCAGGTTCAGCCGGTAGCGCGCAAGCACGCTGGCGATCGCGTACAACAGGCCCATGCGGTCGTTGGCAGCGATCGACAGCACGTGGAACTGGCCGCGTTCGTCCGGCCGCAATTCGACCGTGGGCGTGATCGGGAAGGTGCGCGCCACGCGCGACAGGCGTCCCCGCACCAGCGCAGGCAACGGTTCTTGCGACAGCAGCTGGGCGCACAGCTCGTGCTCGATCAGGCTGATGATGTCGCGGTAGCTGCCGGCGAAATTCTCGTCCGCCACCAGGAAGCTGTCCAGCGCATAGCCGTGGCGCGTGGTGTGGATCTTGGCGTCCAGGATGCTGAAATTCTTGCGGTCGAAGTAGCTGCAGATGCGCGCGAACAGGTCGGACTGGTCCTTGACGTAGACCGCCACCTGCAAGCCTTCGCCGATCGGCGCCAGCCGCGCGCGGACCACGGGTTTGTCGCCGTCGACCTTGTCGACCAGCGCCCGCGTCTGCCAGGCGATGTCGGAGGCGTCGTGGCGCAGGAAGTAGGCGACGTCGAGCTGCTTCCACAGCGCTTCGTGGGCATTGGCGTCCAGGCCGAACAGGCGCAGGGTGGCCAGCGCTTCCTTCTGGCGCGTGCGCAGCTCGCGGTCGGCCGAATGCGGCTCGCCGCCCAGCACGCGCAGGGTGACCTTGTACAGGTCTTCCAGCAGCTTGGCCTTCCAGGCATTCCATACCTTGGGACTGGTGCCGCGGATGTCGGCCACGGTCAGGAGGTATAGCGCGGTCAGGTGACGCTCGTCCTTCACTACGGCGGCGAAGGCCTGGATCACGTCGGGGTCGGACAGGTCCTGCTTCTGCGCCACGGTCGACATGGTCAGGTGCTGCTCGACCAGGAATACCACCAGCCCGGTGTCTTCTTCGGACAGGCCGTGGTCGCGGCAGAACCCGCGCGCGTCATCCATGCCGAGCTTGGAATGGTCGCCGCCGCGGCCCTTGGCGATGTCGTGGAACAGGGCCGCCACGTACAGCAGCCAGCGGTCGTGGAAGTCGGCGATCAGCTGGCTGCAGAACGGGTATTCGTGGGCGTGTTCCGGCATCGTGAAGCGGCGCAGGTTGCGGACCACCATCATGATGTGCTGGTCCACGGTATACACGTGGAACAGGTCGTGCTGCATCTGGCCGACGATCTTGCGGAAGGCCGGCAGGTAGCGGCCGAGGATGCCGAATTCGTTCATGCGGCGCAGCGCGTGCACCAGGCCGCGCGGCGCCTGCAGCACGCGCAGGAACAGCGCCTTGTTGGCCGGGTCGGCGCGGAAGGCTTCGTCGATCAGCGTGCGCGCATGCCACAGCGCGCGGGTGGCGCGCGCCGTCATTCCCTTGAGCTCGCGGCGCTCGGTCATCGCCACGAACAGCTCGAGGATGGCGGATGGATGCTTCTCGAAGGTGTCGTCCGCCACGACGTCGATCAGGCTGCCCACCTGGGTGAAGTGGGCGCTGATCGGGAAGGCCACCGCCGGCTGCGGGAACAGCTGGGCTTCGATGTTCTGCAGCAGAATCGTGTTCAACTGGGTCACGGTCTTGGCGGCCCAGTAGTAGCGCTGCATCAGAAATTCGCTGGCGCGGCGCGCGTCCGGGCCTTCGCCGCTGGCGCTCAAGCCCAGGGTGCCGGCGATCGCGGTCTGGACGTCGAACACCAGGCGGTCTTCGCGCCGCTTCGTATGCAAGTGCAGCCGGATGCGGATGTCCTTGAAGGCGCTTTCCTTTTCCAGCAGCTGGCGCGCCTCCATGCGCGTGATCAGGCCGCGCGTGGCGAGCTGACCGAAGGTGTCGGCAAGACCCGCGGCCTTGGCCACCCACAGGATCACCTGCAGGTCGCGCAGCGCGCCGGGGCTTTCCTTGACGTTCGGTTCGAGCGCGAAGGCGGTGTATTCGTACTTGGCGTGGCGCAGCCGCATCTCGGCGGTCTTGGCCTGGAAGAAGGCTTGCGGATCGAGGGCGTCGCGGTAGCGCCGCTGCAGCTCCTCGAACAGCGGCGCGCTGCCGGTGACCAGGCGCGCTTCCAGCAGGCTCGTTTGCACCGTGATGTCGGCGGCGGACTCGCTCAGGCACTCGTCCACGGTGCGGATGCTGTGGCCGATCTCCAGGCCCAGGTCCCACAGCAGCTGGACCAGGCCTTCCAGGCGCGCCTGGGTGATGGCGTCGGCCGGCTGACCCAGCAGGATCAACAGGTCGACGTCGGAATAGGGGAACAGTTCGCCGCGCCCGTAGCCGCCCACGCCCACCAGGGCGGTGTGCTCCGGCAGACCGGCCGCCTGCCAGGCGTCGAGCAGCACGCCGTCGACCACCTGGCGCAGGCCGCGCAGCAGCTTCTCGGGCTTGCCGTCTTCCTGGAAGGCCTGGAACGCCAGCTGGCGCTCGGCCTTCAGGCGCTGGCGCAGCGTGGTGCGGGCGGTGTCGAGCAGGGCGGCCTGTCCCATTGGCGCTCCTTCAGGCCGCGGCCAGGCTTGGGACCGCGCCCGGGTTCAACAGCGGCAGCACGATGGCGGGCGGCGGCGGACTGCCGGCCGACATGGTCAGCACCTCGACCCCGGTCTCGGTGACCAGCACCGTGTGCTCCCACTGGGCCGACAGGCTGCGGTCCTTGGTCTTGATGGTCCAGCCGTCCGGCATTTCCTTGATGTCGCGGCGGCCGGCGTTGATCATCGGCTCGATGGTGAAGATCATGCCCGGCTTGAGTTCCTCGAGGGTGCCGGGCGGCCGTAGTGCAGCACCTGCGGCTCTTCGTGGAACACGCGGCCCACGCCGTGGCCGCAGAATTCGCGCACCACGCTGTAGCCGGCTTTTTCCGCGTGCTGCTGGATCGCATGGCCGATGTCGCCCAGGTGCTTGCCCGGCTTGACGGCGGCGATGCCCAGCCACATGCACTCGAAGGTGATCTCGGACAGGCGGCGCGCCATGATCGACGGCTCGCCGACCAGGAACATGCGGCTGTTGTCGCCGTGGTAGCCATCCTTGGTGATCGGCGTGATGTCGATGTTGAGCGCGTCGCCCGATTTCAGCACGCGGTCGCCCGGGATGCCGTGGCAGATCACGTCGTTGAGCGAGGTGCAGATCGAGCCGGGGAAGGGCGGATAGCCCGGCGGGGCATAGTTCAGGGTCGCCGGGGTCGTGCCCTGGACGTTGACCATGTATTCATACGCCAGGCGGTCGAGTTCGCCGGTGGTGACGCCGGGCTTCACGAACGGGGTGATATAGTCGAGCACTTCCGAGCCGAGGCGGCAGGCGACGCGCATGCCTTCGATTTCTTCGGGAGTTTTGGGAGTGGAGGCCATAGGGGATTCTTATCCTGCAGTAGTAGATGCAATAAGTCTGTGCAATAAGGGTTGATTATAGAGGAAACATTCCTTCCTCAGGGTGGGCCCCATCGCCAGCCCTACGTCACGCTTGAACAAAACGGCAAATCCCGCTAGAATCTCGGGTTGCTCGGATTCGCATCGAGCAATGTTGTAAAAAGCATCTTTTATTTTATTGAAATCGCGAATGTGGCCCTAAAAGGGTGCCTGACTGGTGACTGGCCACATTCAAGACCCAACCCTGGAGAATTACATGTCCGTTACTATGCGTGAAATGCTGGAAGCCGGTATCCACTTCGGCCACCAGACCCGTTTCTGGAATCCAAAGATGGCGCCGTTCATCTTCGGTCATCGCAACAAGATCCACATCATCAACTTGGAAAAGACCATGGCGATGTACCAGGATGCGATGAAAACCATCAAGCAGATCTCGGCCAACCGCGGCACCATCCTGATGGTCGGCACCAAGCGCCAGGCACGCGACATCATCGCCGCTGAAGCACAGCGCGCCGGCGTCCCTTACGTCGACCAGCGTTGGCTGGGCGGCATGCTGACCAACTTCAAGACCATCAAGACCTCGATCAAGCGCCTGAAAGACATGGAAGCGCAAGTCGAAGACGGTTCGGTCGAGAAGATGTCGAAGAAAGAAGCGCTGCTGTTCTCGCGCGAAATGGAAAAGCTGCAGAAGTCGATCGGCGGCATCAAGGACCTGGGCGGCGTGCCTGACGCGATCTTCGTCGTCGACGTCGGCTACCACAAGGGCACCATCACCGAAGCCGGCAAGCTGGGCATCCCGGTCATCGGCATCGTCGATACCAACCACTCGCCAGAAGGCGTGACCCACGTCATCCCAGGCAACGACGACTCGTCGAAAGCGATCACCCTGTACGCACGCGGCGTCGCCGATGCGATCCTGGAAGGCCGCGCCAACGCCACCAACGAAGTCGTTGAAATGGTCAAGGCTGGCGGCGACGACTTCGTCGAAGTTTCCGAGCAGGCATAAGTGACTGCGGGTCATTGACCCGCTGGCACATCGAAGGGGGCGCCGCACACACGAGCCCCCTTTTTTTAAGCTGAATACCTGTGGGGCGTTGTCATAACGACCTGCAACCGGACAAAACATTTAGGAGAAATCAACATGGCAGCGATTACTGCAGCGATGGTAGGCGAACTGCGCGCGAAGACCGACGCGCCGATGATGGAATGCAAAAAAGCACTGACCGAAGCCGACGGCGACATGGGTCGTGCTGAAGAGATCCTGCGCGTCAAGCTGGGCGGCAAGGCATCGAAGGCATCGGCGCGCATCACCGCCGAAGGCGTCGTGGCAACCTACATCGCCGGCAACGTCGGCGCGATCGTCGAAGTCAACAGCGAAACCGACTTCGTCGCCAAGAACGAGGAATTCCTGGCCATGGTCAACCTGGCCGCCAAGCTGGTCGCCGAGAACAACCCGGCTGACGTCGCCGCCCTGGCAGCCCTGTCGCACGACGGCAAGACCTTCGACGAAGTGCGTACTGGCCTGATCGGCAAGATCGGCGAGAACATGACCGTGCGTCGTTTCCAGCGTTTCGAAACCACCGGCAAGCTGGCTTCGTACCTGCACGGCACCCGCATCGGCGTCATCGTCGACTTCGAAGGCGCGGACGAGCAAGTCGGCAAGGACCTGGCCATGCACATCGCGGCAATGAAGCCAGTCGCTCTGTCGTCGGAGCAAGTGCCTGCTGAAATGATCGAAAAAGAGCGCTCGGTCGCCGAACTGAAGGCCAAGGAAGACGCTGAAAAAGCCGTCGCCGAAGGCAAGCAGCCGCAATCGGACGAGATCGTCGCCAAGCGTATCGACGGTTCGGTGCAGAAGTACCTGAAAGAAGTGTCGCTGCTGAACCAAGCATTCGTGAAGAACGACAAGCAGTCGATCGAGCAATACCTGAAGGCATCGAACACCACCGTCAAGGCATTCACCATGTACGTGGTCGGCGAGGGCATCGAGAAGAAGGTCGACGACTTCGCAGCGGAAGTCGCAGCACAGATGGCTGCAAACAAGCAGTAATCAAAAAGAACGGGCCGCAAGGTCCGTTTTTTTAAGGTGGGATCGTTTGTGTGCGGCAGCCATGAGGTATTTCTTGGCTGCACGACAAGCTGGGGTTCCCGCCTTCGCGGGAGCGACGTTCATGGGGCGGGCCGAAGAAGGCTCCGCAGTCCGTACCCTCCGCACGTCGTTCCCGCGCAGGCGGGAACCTCAGTTGGATGCACACCGTAGCGCCTCACGCGCAGCGCCCGCCTTACAATGCCATCCGCCGTCAAGGTAGATGAGATCGCGGCCCACCGGCCGGCGATCGGACCCGAATTCGCAACATCGAAACATCACATTAGGAGCCGCTTCATCATGTCAAAACCAGCCTACCAACGAGTCCTCCTGAAACTGTCCGGCGAAGCGCTGATGGGCGACGATCCGTTCGGCATCAACCGCGCCACCATCGAGCGCATGGTGGCCGACGTGGCGGAAGTGGCGAAGCTGGGCGTGCAGGTGGCGGTCGTGATTGGCGGCGGCAACATCTTCCGCGGCGTCGCCCCGGGCGCCCAGGGCATGGACCGCGCCACCGCCGACTACATGGGCATGCTGGCCACCGTCATGAACGCGCTGGCTCTGGCCGACGCGATGCGCCACGTCGGCATCACCGCCCGCGTCATGTCGGCGATCGGCATCGAGCAGGTGGTCGAGCCCTACGTGCGCCCGAAAGCCCTGCAGTACCTGGAAGAAGGTAAAGTCGTCGTGTTCGCCGCCGGCACCGGCAACCCGTTCTTCACCACCGACACCGCGGCCGCCCTGCGCGGCGCCGAGATCTCGGCCGAGATCGTCCTGAAGGCCACCAAGGTCGACGGCGTCTACAGCGCCGACCCCAAGAAAGACCCGCACGCGACCCGCTACGAGAATATTTCGTTCGACGAAGCCATCGCCAAGCACCTGCAGGTGATGGACGCCACCGCCTTCGCGCTGTGCCGCGACCAGAAACTGCCGATCAAGGTGTTCTCCATCGTCAAACCCGGCGCGCTCACCCGCGTTATCATGGGCGAAGACGAGGGTACACTGGTACACGTTTAAAATATTACTGAACAACAAGGAGAGCAGTATGTCCCTGGCTGACGTCAAAAAGAACGCGCAAGAGCGCATGGCCAAGTCCATCGAGACCCTGAAAGCCGACCTGGCCAAGGTCCGCACCGGCCGCGCCCACACCGGCATCCTCGACCACGTGATGGTCGAGTACTACGGCACCCCGACCGCGCTGCCGATGGTGGCCAACCTGACCCTGGTCGACGCGCGCACCATCGGCGTCCAGCCGTTCGAAAAGAAAATGGCCGCGACCATCGAAAAAGCGATCCGCGACGCCGACCTGGGCCTGAATCCATCGGCCCAGGGCGACATGATCCGCGTGCCGACCCCGCCGCTGACCGAAGAGCGCCGTAAAGAGATGGTCAAGCTGACCAAGTCGGAAGGCGAAGATGCGAAGATTGCCGTGCGCAATATCCGCCGCGATGCCAACGAAGCACTCAAGAAAATGGTCAAGGACAAGACCGCGTCGGAAGACGACGAGCGCCGCGCCTCGGACGAAATCCAGAAGCTGACCGACAAGGCCGTGGCCGACATCGACAAGCTGCTGGGCGAAAAAGAGAAGGAAATCCTGACGGTGTAAGGCCCGGCTCGACGGCTTTCCTGCGGACCGGCCCCGGCAGCTTGCCGCGGCCGGTCCGCCTACCTTATGATTGTCCAATTCTGATTGGCCATTTGCGCACCGCCGGACGCCAGTCCGGGCGCAGCCCTGCTGGATACAAGATGTTCAAAAGTTCGACCACCGCCGTTCCCGACACGCCCGCCGTGCCGCGCCATATCGCCATCATCATGGATGGCAATGGACGTTGGGCCACCAAACGCCTGCTGCCGCGCGTCGCCGGCCACGTCAAGGGCGTGGAAGCCGTGCGCGGCATCGTCGAATCCTGCGTGCTGCGCGGGGTCGAGTACCTGACCCTGTTCGCCTTCTCGTCCGAGAACTGGCGCCGCCCGGCCGACGAGGTCTCGCTCCTGATGCGCCTGTTCGTGACGGCGCTCGAGCGCGAAGTCTCGAAGATGCACGCCAATAATATTCGCCTGAAAGTCGTGGGCGACCTGAGCCGCTTCGACCCCAAGCTGCAAGAGATGATCGCCAACGCCGAGCGCCGCACCGCCGGCAATACGCGCCTGACCGTCACCGTGTGCGCCAACTATGGCGGCCGCTGGGATATCATGCAGGCAACGGGGAAGATGGTGCAGGCCAACCCCGGCGTGACCGAATTTACGGAGGAAATGCTGGCTCCGCACCTGGCGATGGCGTATGCGCCCGAACCCGACCTGTTCATCCGGACCGGCGGCGAGGAACGCATCTCGAATTTCCTGTTGTGGCAGCTGGCGTATTCCGAACTGCATTTCACCGGCACTTTCTGGCCCGATTTCACGCCCGAGGCGCTGGATGAGGCGATCGCCTCGTTCCAGGCCCGCGAGCGGCGCTTCGGCCAGACCAGCGCCCAAGTAGCGAAGAAGACCAACTGATGCTCAAGACCCGGATCGTCACCGCGCTCGTCCTGCTGGCAGTCCTGCTGCCGGTGTTGTACTCCAATAACCCCACGGCGTTCGCGGTGGTCGCGTCGGTGTTCTTCGGGGCGGCGATCTGGGAGTGCTTCCGCCTGTTCAATCCGGGCGCGAAGAGCGCCGTGGCGATCGCGGCGGCCTGGACCCTGGCCTTCGCCTATGCCTTCTTCATGCGCGAGCAGGGCGATCCGACCGTATGGTTCGCCATCGGCGCGCTGCTGTGGCTGCTGCGCTTCGCCCCCACGCTCAAGCTCGGCCTGCCGCCCCTGGCCAGTACGCCGAACACGCTGCTGAGCCTGCTTTATGCGATCGCCCTGGTGGCCTGCTTCGCCGCCATCGTCATGCTGTTCCAGTACTCGGCCCTGTTCCTGCTGTCGGTGCTCGTCATCGTCTGGTCGGCCGACATCTTCGCCTATGTGTGCGGCAAGACCTTCGGCAAGAACAAGCTGGCGCCGTCCATCTCGCCCGGCAAGTCGTGGGAAGGCGCCATCGGCGGCGGCGTCGTGACCGTGCTGCTGGCCTCGCTTACCGTCCTGTTCGGCGGCGAGGCCCTCGCCAATACCTTCGCGGTGCGCGTGCAGGCCAGCTTCGGCTGGGCGGGCATGCTGGCCGTCATCGCCCTCATCGTCGTCGCCAGCGTGGTCGGCGACCTGTTCGAATCCCAGCTCAAGCGCCGTGCCGGCATGAAGGACAGCAGCAATCTGCTGCCTGGCCACGGCGGCGTGCTGGACCGGATCGACGCACTCGTGCCGGTCCTGCCGCTGGCGGCCCTGATCGCCACCCGGCTCTAGAAGGAAGTTTCCATGCAAGGCATTACCATCCTTGGCGCCACCGGTTCGATCGGCGCCTCGACCCTCGACGTGGTGGCGCGCCATCCGGACCGCTACCGCGTCCACGCCCTCAGCGCGCATTCGCGCGTGGAAGAGCTTGCCGCCGCCTGCCGCCAGTTTCGCCCGCAGCGCGCGGTGGTTGGCAGCGCTGAAGCGGCCGCGCAACTCGCCGCCCTGATCGCCGACCTTCCCACGGGCGTCGAGTATGGCGAAGCGGCGCTGTGCGACATCGCCTCCAGCGCGGACACCGACATCGTGATGGCCGCCATCGTCGGCGCCGCCGGCCTGGCGCCGACGCTGGCCGCGGCGCGCGCCGGCAAGAAGATCCTGCTGGCCAATAAAGAGGCGCTGGTGATGTCGGGCCAGCTGTTCATGGACGCCGTGCGCGAGCACAAGGCGACCCTGCTGCCGGTCGACAGCGAACACAATGCGATCTTCCAGGCACTGCCGGCCTCGTATGCGCGCGTGCCCGGCGCCTGCGGGGTGGCCAAGATCCTCTTGACCGCGTCCGGCGGCCCGTTCCTGAACCGCGCCGTCGACTCGCTGGGCAGTGTGACCCCCGACGAAGCCTGCAAGCACCCGAACTGGGTCATGGGCCGCAAGATCTCGGTCGATTCCGCCACCATGATGAACAAGGGCCTGGAAGTGATCGAGGCCCACTGGCTGTTCGGCGCGCCGGCCGACCAGATCGAAGTCGTGATCCATCCGCAAAGCGTGATCCACTCGATGGTCTCGTATGTGGACGGCTCGGTGCTGGCCCAGTTGGGCAATCCCGATATGCGCACCCCGATCGCCAATGCGCTGGCCTATCCGGAACGGATCGATTCTGGCGTGGCCCAGCTCGACCTGACGCAAATGGCCGGGCTGCAGTTCTTCGCGCCCGACTTCGAGCGCTTCCCCTGCCTGGCGCTCGCTTTCGACGCCTTGCGCGCGGGCGGCACCGCCCCGGCCCTGCTCAACGCGGCCAACGAGGTGGCGGTGCAGGCCTTCCTCGAGCGCCGCATCGGTTTCCGCGACATCGACCGCGTGATCCGCCACGCGCTCGACGTCGTGCCGCACGGCCCGGCCCCGTCGATCGAGGCGGTGCTGGCCCAGGACGCGCGCGCGCGCGCGGCCGCCGACGACGCCGTATCGACCATCGCTTCAGGCTTGCAGCGCTGACCCCCTGGACCCCGCCATGACCATGCTTTACACCGTGCTGGCCTTCGTGCTGGCGCTCGGTCCCCTGATCGTGATCCACGAACTGGGCCACTACCTGGTCGCGTGCGCCTGCGGCGTCAAGGTGCTGCGCTTCTCGGTCGGGATGGGCCGCGTGGTGTGGTCGCGCCGCTTCGGCAAGGACCAGACCGAGTGGGCGCTGTCGGCCCTGCCGCTGGGCGGCTATGTCAAGATGCTCGATGCGCGCGATCCCGAGACGGCGCCGACCAATGATGCCGACCTGGACCGCGAATTCACGCGCCAGAACGTCTGGAAGCGGATCGCCATCGTCGCCGCCGGCCCGCTGGCCAACTTCCTGCTGGCGATCGGCCTGATGGCCGCACTGTATATGCATGGCGTGGACGAGCCGTCGGCGCGTCTGCGCGAGGCGCCGGCGGCGTCCGAGGCGGCGAAAGCCGGCGTGCGCGGCGGCGATACGGTGGTCGCCGTGAATGGCAACGAGGTCGCCTCGTGGGCCGAGCTGCGCTGGCAGATCGTGCATGCGGCGGTGGACAAATCGGACGCGCGCCTCGACCTGCGCGGCGCCCACGGCGGCACTTACAGCGCGACGCTGCCGGCGGCGGTGGTCGGCCGGCTCGACGTCGAGACCGACGTGATGGGCGAACTGGGGCTGGACTTGTGGCGCCCGCAACCGCGCATCGAGAAGGTGCTGCCTGATGGGGCAGGGCAGCGCGCCGGCCTGCAGGGCGGCGACCTGGTGCTGCGCGTGGATGGCCGGAAGGCAGGCGACGGCATCGCCTTCATCGAGGCGGTACGGGCCTCGCCGGGCAAACCGCTGGCGCTCGAGGTCGAGCGCGGTGGCCGTCCCGTGGCCCTGTCGCTGGTGCCCGAGGCCGACGCGAATGGCCGCGGCGTGATCAAGGCCATGGTGGCCCAGGCCCCGGAGATGGTGACCGTGAGCTCGGGCCCGTTCGAGGCGATCGCGCGCGGCGCGCAGCGCACCTGGGATTCCAGCGTGATGACCCTCAAGATGATCTGGAAGATGATTACCGGGGAAGCGTCATGGAAGAATGTGACCGGTCCCATTACCATCGCCGATTATGCCGGGCAGACAGCGAGAATAGGTCTCGTGAGCTATTTACAGTTCATCGCCTTTATTAGTATCAGCTTAGGAGTAATGAATTTGTTACCAATTCCAGTTCTGGATGGTGGCCATTTACTGTATTATTCGCTGGAAGTTTTGACCGGGCGTCCCCTTCCTGCGCGCGTCGGCGAGTTCGCGCAGCGCGCCGGGGTCGGCCTGCTGTTCATGCTGATGGCGCTCGCCGTCTTCAATGACCTGGTGCGGCTGCTCTAGCGGCCCGCATTCGCTCCCGGAGTCGGGGCGACATTCCCGGCACAGAATAATATGCAATCGTTGTCCAAATGACTGACCCTTTGATCCAGCCAATGAAATCACAACCAGATCGTTTTGCCCTGCCGTTCATTCGTCGCAGCTTGATCGGCGCGGCCGTGCTGGCCTTGTGCGCCGGTAATGCGCTGGCCGCCAACCCGTTCGTCGTCAAGGATATCCGGGTCGAAGGCATCCAGCGGACCGAAGCAGGCACCGTGTTCAGCTATCTGCCGGTGCGCGTGGGCGAGACCTTCGACGACGCCAAGGCCTCGAGCGCGATCAAGGCACTGTACGCCACCGGCTTCTTCAAGGACATCCGCCTGGAGGAAGAAAATGGCGTGCTGGTGGTGCTGGTCGAGGAGCGCCCGGCGATTTCGTCGGTCGATTTCACCGGCACCAAGGAATTCGAGAAGGACATGCTGGTCAAAGCGCTGGCCGAGATCGGCGTGGCCCAGACCCGCATCTTCGACAAGGCCTCGGTCGACCGCGCGGAGCAGGAGCTCAAGCGCCAGTACCTGTCGCATGGCCTGTACGGCGTCAAGATCACCACCACCGTGACCCCGATCGAGCGCAACCGCGTGACGGTCATGTTCAATATCGACGAGGGTGAGGTCGCCAAGATCAAGGGCATCAACATCATCGGCAACAAGGCCTTCAGCGACAAGCAGCTGCGCCAGCTGCTCGAACTGCGGCCGTCGGGCTGGTTCACCTGGTACTCGAAGGCCGACCAGTATTCCAAGCAAAAGCTGACCGGCGACCTGGAGACCATCAAGTCCTGGTACCTGAACCACGGCTACCTCGAAGCCAACGTCGAATCGACCCAGGTCTCGATCACCCCCGACAAGCGCGACATCTACCTGACCCTCAACATCACCGAGGGCGAGCAGTACACCGTCTCGAGCGTCAAGCTCGAAGGCGAGATGTTCGGCCGCGAAGAGGAGCTCAAGGAGCTGATCGTGCTCCAGCCGGGCAAGACCTATGTCGGCGACCTGCAGGAAGCGACCAACAAGCTGATCGCCGACCGCCTGGGCACCTTCGGCTACGCCTTCGCCAACGTGACGGCCAACCCGGAACTCGACCGCGAGAAACGCGAAGTCGCGTTCACCTTCTTCGTCGATCCGGGCAAGCGCGCCTATGTGCGCCACATGAACATCTCGGGCAACACGGTCACGCGCGACGAAGTCATCCGCCGCGAATTCCGCCAGTTCGAAAGCTCGTGGTACGACGCCAACCGCGTCAAGCTGTCGCGCGACCGCGTCGACCGCCTGGGCTACTTCAAGGACGTGAAGGTCGAGACGCCGGAGTCGCCCGGCACCTCGGACCAGGTGGACGTGAACATCGCGGTCGAAGAAAAACCGACCGGTAACTTCATGATCGGCGGCGCCTTCTCGCAGTCCGAGAAGTTCACCTTCACCGCGTCGATCTCGCAGGCCAACTTCGCCGGCAGCGGCAACACGGTCGGCATCGAACTGAATACCAGCAAGTACAACCGCACGATCGCGTTCTCCCAGACCAATCCGTACTTCACGGACGACGGCATCTCGCGCGCGTTCTCGCTGTACCTGCGCACCTCGCGCCCACCGGCGCTGAACATCGGTTCGTACACCGTGCGCCAGATGGGCGGCAACCTGACCTTCGGCGTGCCGTTCTCCGAATCCGACACCGTCTATTTCGGCGCCGGCCTGGAACGCACCGAGCTGGAGACCGACCAGACCTCGCCGACGATCTACCAGACCTTCGTGCGCCAGAACGGCGGCCCGGCCAGCGGCATCGGCAAGGCCACCACCAATGCGATCCCGCTGACCGCGGCCTGGGGTCGCGACACCCGCGACAGCGCCGTGACCCCGACCCGCGGCCGCTTCCAGCGCGCCAACTTCGAGATCGACGCCATCGGCGACGCCAAGTACTACCGGATGGTGTATGAACACCAGTGGTGGAAGCCGCTGACCCGCTGGATGACCCTGGCCCTGCGCGGCGAGTTCGACTACGGCAAGGGCATCGGCGGCAGCGCCTACCCGGTGTTCAAGAACTTCTACGCGGGCGGCATCGGTTCGGTGCGCGGCTACGAGAGCTCGTCGCTGGGCGTGGTCGATCCGCGCTACTACGATGCGATCGGCGGCTCCAAGCGCATCATCGGCAATGCCGAGCTGCAGTTCCCGTTCCCGGGCAGCGGCACCGACCGCAGCCTGCGCTGGTTCACCTTCGTCGACGGCGGCCAGGTGTTCCAGGAAGACGCGAAGATCCGCTACGACGAGTTCCGCTACTCGGCCGGTATCGGCCTGTCCTGGATTTCCCCGGTCGGTCCGCTCAAGTTGAGTTATGCTAAGCCGCTGAATTCACTGCCGGGCGACCGCCTGGAGCGCTTCCAGTTCCAGATGGGTACCGGCTTCTAAGCGGCCCACGGCGACCCGAAGAACGATTGCGAGAGACTTATGTTGAAAAATCTGATTGACTCGCTGCCTGGTGGACGCAGGTCCACGGTTCGACCCGCGCTTGGCGCCTCGCTGCTGCTGGCCGCCGTATGCGCCGCTCCGCTGGCCCACGCGCAGGCGACCGTCAGCCGCATCGGCTTCGTCTACACCGAGCGCCTGATGACCGACTCCAAGATGGCCAAGGCGGCCGACGCCAAGCTGGCCGCCGAGTTCTCGAAGCGCCAGAAGGCGGTCGAGGAGATGGTCGGCAAGTACAAGCAGACGTCCGAGAAGTTCGACGCCGAAGCGGCGGGCCTGAATGAGCTCGACCGCACGCGCCGCGCGCGCGAGCTGTACAACATGCAGAAGGACGTCGAGCGCATGCAGCGCGAGTTCCAGGAAGACCTGCAGCAGCGCAAGAACGAAGAGCGCGCCGCGATCGCGCAAAAGGCCTACAAGCTGGTCGAGCAGGTCGCGGAACAGGAAAAACTCGACGCCGTGCTGGTCGAGGCGGCGTGGGTCAGCCCGCGCGTGGACATCACCGACAAGATCCTGAAACTGCTCGACAAATAAAGCAGTACCGATTTTGACTTACACTGGAAAGACCGAGATGGGCATTCGACTGGGCGATTTGGTCGAGCGCTTCGGCGGACAGCTGGTGGGCAACCCGGACCTCGAGGTCCAGGCGATCGCCCCCCTGGACAGCGCCGGCGCTTCGCACATCAGCTTCCTCAGCAACAGCAAGCTGCGCGCACTGGCCGCGCAAAGCCAGGCGGCGGCGCTGATCCTCTCGCCGCTGGACGATCCGACGGTGGCCGCGACCTATGAAGGCGCGCGCATCGTCACCACCAACCCTTACGCCTACTTCGCCCGCGCGGCGCAGTATTTCGTGTCGCTCACCGAGCAGGCGCCGGCGCCCGGCATCCATCCGAGCGCCGTGGTCGACCCCGGCGCCACGGTCGATCCGACCGCCCACGTCGGGCCGCACGCGACGATCGAGGAGGGCGCCATTGTCGGCGCCCACGCCGTGATCGGCGCCGGCTGCTTCATCGGCCGCGAGGCGGTGATCGGCGAATACACGCACCTGTTCGCGAACGTGACCTTCCATGCGCGCTGCCGCATCGGCAAGCGCGGCATCCTGCATTCGGGCGCGGTGATCGGCACCGACGGCTTCGGCTTCGCCGTCGAAGCCGGCGCCTACATCAAGATCCCGCAGACCGGCCGCGTGCTGATCGGCGACGACGTCGACATCGGCGCCAACACCACGATTGACCGCGGCGCGCTGGACGACACCGTGATCGAAGACGGCGTGAAGCTCGACAACCAGATCCAGATCGGCCACAACTGCCGCATCGGCGCGCACACCGCGATGGCCGGCTGCGTCGGCGTGGCCGGCAGCGCCAAGATCGGCAGCCGCTGCACCTTCGGCGGCGCCGCCATGGTGCTGGGCCACCTCGAAATCGCCGACAACGTCCATATCTCCTCGGGCAGCATGGTGTCGCGCTCGGTCCTCGAACCGGGCCAGTATACCGGCTTCTACCCCTTGGCCAAGAACGCCGAATGGGAACGCAGCGCGGCGATCGTGCGCAATCTCGATTCGATGCGCGCCAAGATCCGCACGCTCGAGAAAACCATCAGAAACCTGACAGAACAAAAATGACCACTCCAGAACTCAAGACCCTCGACATCACCCAGATCAAGGAATACCTGCCGCACCGCTATCCGCTGCTGCTGGTCGACCGCGTGCTGGACGTCGAACTGGGCAAGCGCATCGTCGCGATCAAGAACGTCACCGTCAACGAAGAATTCTTCAACGGCCACTTCCCGCACAAGCCGGTGATGCCGGGCGTCTTGATGATCGAAGCGATGGCGCAGACCGCGGCCATCCTGTCGTTCATGACCATGAACGTCAAGCCCGACGAAAACTCGGTGGTGTACTTCGTCGGCATCGACAACGCGCGCTTCAAGCGTCCGGTCGAGCCGGGCGACCAGCTGCGCATGGAAATCGAGATCCTGCGTGTCGCGCGCGGCATCTGGAAGTACAAGGCGGTGGCGACCGTCGACGGCAAGGTGGCGGTCGAGGGTGAACTGATGTGCACCATCCGCGGCGCCGCCGAAGCGACCATGAAGGGCCCGGAAGGCGCGGCGCAGTAAGGGGAGTACGAGATGAGCAAAATCCATTCGACCGCGATCGTCGATCCGAAGGCGGAGCTGGACAGCTCGGTCGAGGTCGGCCCGTATTCGATCATCGGGCCGAATGTGCGCATCGATGCCGGCACCGTGGTCGGCCCGCACGTGGTCATCGAGGGCCACACCACGATCGGCAAGGACAACAAGTTTTTCCAGTTCTGCTCGATCGGCGGCGCGCCGCAGGACAAGAAGTGGAACGGCGAACCGACCCGCCTGGAAGTGGGCGACCGCAACACGGTGCGCGAATTCGTCACCTTCAACCTGGGCACGGTCCAGGACGAAGGCGTCACCCGCGTCGGCAGCGACAACTGGATCTCGGCCTACGTCCACGTGGCGCACGACTGCCAGGTGGGCAGCAACACGATCTTCTCGAACAACGCCCAGCTCGCGGGTCACGTGCAGGTGGGTGACTGGGCCATCCTGTCGGGCTATGCCGGCGTGCACCAGTTCTGCAAGATCGGCGCCCATGCCTTCATCGGCATGTACACCAGCCTGACCCAGGACGTACCGCCCTATGTGCTCGTCTCCGGCAATCCGGCCGGCGCGCGCGGCGTGAACCTCGAGGGCCTCAAGCGTCGCGGCTTCACGCGCGAGCAGCTCGACGGCATCCGCAGCGCGTACAAGCTGCTGTACCGCTCGAACCTGACCCTGGAAGAGGCCAAGACGGCCCTCCAGGCCGAGGAAGAGCGCCTGCCGGCGGCCAGCGCAGACATTCGCCTGCTGCGCGAATTTCTCGGCACCGCCACCCGTGGCATCGTCCGCTAGCGAGATGAAGAACGACGTTTCGCTGGCGTTGGTGGCCGGCGAGGCGTCCGGCGACATGCTCGCCGCGCGCCTGCTGGCCGGCCTGCGGCCGCATCTTCCCCAGGCCCGCTTCCACGGTATCGGCGGGCCGCGCATGATCGAGCAGGGCATGGTGAGCGACGTCCCGATGGACACGCTCACGGTGCGCGGCCTGTTCGAAGTCATTCCCCGCTATCCTGAACTGAAACGCATCCAGAGCCGGCTGCGCGACCGTCTCATCGCAGAGCGCCCGAGCGCCTTCATCGGCGCCGACTATCCCGGCTTCAATCTCGGCCTCGAAGAGCAGCTGCGCGCCGCCGGCATCCCGACCGTGCACTTCATCGGGCCGCAGATCTGGGCCTGGCGCGGCGGGCGGATCAAGAAGATCCAGCGCGCGGTCTCGCACATGCTGGTGATCTTTCCGTTCGAGGAAGCGATCTATCGCGAGGCCGGGGTGCCGGTGACGTATATCGGGCATCCGCTGGCCGAGACCATTCCGCTGGTCCCGGACGTCGCCGCGGCGCGCCGCGCGCTCGGCCTGCATCCGGATGCGCGCGTGGTGACGGTGATGCCGGGCAGCCGCATGGGCGAGCTGAAATACCTGGCCGAGCCGTTCATCCGCGCGGTCAAGCTCCTGGGTGCGCGCGATCCGGGCTTGACCTTCGTGGTGCCGATGGTCGGCGAACGCCAGCGCGCCTACTTCGACGAGCTCGTGGTCCAGGCGGGATTGCAGGACGTCGAACTGCAGGTGACCGCCGCCGGCTCGCACACGGCGATCGCCGCCGCCGACGCGGTGCTGGTCGCCTCCGGCACCGCGACCCTGGAGGTAGCGCTGTTCAAGAAGCCGATGGTCATCGCCTATAAAGTGATGGCGGCGTCGTATGCGATCATGCGCCACATGGGTTACCAGCCGTGGATCGGCCTGCCGAACATCCTGGCGCGCGAGTTCCTGGTGCCGGAGCTGATCCAGCATGCGGCCTCGCCCGAAGCGATGGCCGACGCCGTGTGGGCCCAGCTGCAGGATGCGGCCGGGCGCGACAGGCTGGCCGGGCGCTTCCTGGAGATGCACCACAGCCTGCTGCGCGACAGTGCGCGCGAGAGCGCCGAGGCGGTATTGAAAGTGATAGGCCGCGATGCGCATGTGTCGCGCGAACCGACATGAGAAAGAAGAAAGTCAACCTGTATCCCGGCCTGCCGCCGAGGCTTCGGCCGTTCACCGAGCTCGATATCGTCTGCGGCGTGGACGAGGCCGGGCGTGGTCCGCTGGCCGGGCCGGTGTTCGCCGCCGCCGTCATCCTCGATCCGCTGCGGCCGATCGAGGGCCTGCGCGATTCGAAAAAACTGACCGAGGCGCGGCGCGACGAACTCGCGCCCCTGATCCGCGAGCATGCGCTGGCCTGGGCCATCGCCGAATGCTCGTGCGAAGAGATCGACAGCATCAACATCCTGCAGGCGACCATGCTGGCGATGCGGCGGGCGGTGGAGGCGCTGCAGACGGTGCCGACGCTGGCCCTGATCGACGGCAACCGCTGCCCGCAGATGGCGGTGCGCGCGCATGCGATCGTGGAGGGCGACGACAAGGTCAACGCCATCTCGGCCGCCTCGATCCTGGCCAAGACGGCGCGTGACGCCGCGCTGGTGCGCCTGCACGATCTCTATCCGCAATACGGCTTCGACCAGCACAAGGGTTACGGCACGCCGCTGCACCTGGAGCGCCTGCGCCGGCACGGCCCATCGCCGGCGCACCGCCGTTCGTTCGCGCCGGTGCGCAGCCTGCTGCAGGTCGACCTGTTTGCAGAACTCAGTGGCCACATGACTGAAGCAGAAGCAGTATGAAAACCATCAGCTCGCGCGAAAACGCGTTCTACAAGGACCTGAAAAGCCTGGCCACCAGCTCGCAGGCGCGGCGCAAGGCCGGACAGAGCCTGCTGGACGGCGTGCACCTGTGCCAGAGCTGGCTCGACCTGCGCGGCGCGCCGCGTCACGGCGTGGTGTCGGAAGGCGCGCTCGGCAACCACGAAGTGCAGGCCATCGTCGCGCGCTGCGAGGCCCTGCGCGCGCCGGTGACGGCGCTGCCCGATGCGCTGTTCAACACCGTCAGCCAGGTCGAGCACGGTGTGCACCTGCTGTTCGTGATCGATTCGCCGCAGCCATCGGCGGCGCCGGCCCTGGTGGGGCCGAGCGTGCTGCTCGATGGCGTGCAGGATCCGGGCAATGTCGGTTCGATCCTGCGCAGCGCGGCGGCTTCCGGCATCAAGCAGGTCTACTGCAGCCCCGGCACCGCGTTGTGCTGGTCGCCGAAGGTGCTGCGCGCGGCAATGGGCGCGCACTTCGTGCTGGAGATTTTCGAACAGATTGAACTGGCGCCGCTGGTGCGCGCCGCGAAGGTCCCGGTGCTGGCCACCAGCGGCTATGCGGCCGAGCGGCTGTATGCGATGGACCTGCGCCAGCCGGTGGCCTGGGTGCTCGGTCACGAAGGGCAGGGCGTGTCGGATGAACTGTTGACGCTTGCCACGCACCGGGTCGCGGTGCCGCATGCGGGCCAGGTCGAGTCGCTCAACGTCGCCGCCTGCGCGGCCGTGTGCTTCTTCGAGGGTCTGCGCCAGCAGCAAGTTTAAGTATGGACGGTTTCCCGCGCATCGCGTAGGCTGGCGGCTGGGAAACTGGAGCAACGATGGACATCGCGCATTTGCATTTTTTGGTGGCACAATCCGACCCGGCCCAGCGCAGGGCGCTAGTGGACTTGCTGGGCAATCTCGGGGCCAGCCGCGTCACCGAGGTACCGGACGGGCATCTCGCGCTGCAGACCCTGGAGGCCGGCCTGGCGCCGGCGGTGAACGTCGCCATCGTCGATCTCGCGCTGCCGGGCATGGATGGCCTGGAGCTGATCCGCAAGCTGGGAGAGATGCAGGTCGAGACCCAGGCGCCGGCGCGCCTGGTGGTGACGGGCGCACAGCCCGCCGACCTGCTGTTCTCGGTCGAGACCCTGGCCCAGGCCTATGGCGTCGAGCTGCTGGGAGCGATCGCCAGGCCGGTCACCGCCGCCAAACTGAAGCCGCTGCTCGACAACTACGCCCCGCTGGCGCGCCCGCCGCGCAATCCCGGCGGCCCGCGCTTCACCTTCCAGCAGATCGGCATCGGCCTGCAGAAGCGCCAGTTCGAGCCCTTCTTCCAGCCGAAGATCGAGCTCGCGACCGGCCAGGTGAAAGGCCTGGAAGCCTTCGCCCGCTGGCGCCATCCCGAGCACGGCGTGCTGGGCCCTGCATCCTTCATGGAAGCGCTGGAAGAAAGCGGCCGTATCGACTTCCTGGACTGGAGCATGATCGAATTGTCGGTGGAGCGCTGCCGCTGGTTCCAGGAGCAGGGCATCCCGGTCCCGATCTCGCTGAACATCGCCCCCGAGACGCTGGCCCATCCGGCCTTCGTGCGCCAGATCGTGGCCTCGCTGGAACGCCACAAGGTCCTGCCCGACTACATCACCTTCGAACTGCCGGAATCGTCGATCCTGAACACGAACCCCGACTTCATCGAACGCCTGGTCCGCCTTCGGATGATGGGCTTCGGCCTGGCGATCGACGACTACGGCACGGGAAGATCGAACCTGCAGCTGCTGGCGCGCATCCCCTTCACCGAACTGAAAATCGACCGCAGCTTCGTCGACGGCGCCTCGAAGCGCCGCCCGCTGGGAACGGTCCTGCGCAGCTGCCTGAGCCTGGCCCATAGTCTGGATCGGATGTCGGTCGCCGTCGGCGTCGAAACCCGCCAGGACTGGGACTTCCTCCAAAGCCTCGGTTGCACCTACGCCCAGGGCTACCACATCGCCAACCCCATGGAAGCCACCGCCTTCCCCACTTGGCTCGCCGACTGGCGCCAATTCTTCTAACCCCCATTAGGGTCAGAGTAAAATTATTGAGCAATTTCCCAAATTCGGCCCGCAAATAAAAAGGGTCGGAGTCGAATAGTTGGCCAATTACTCAATGGATAATTAGGGTCGGAGTCGAATTGGCGGCTCAGCCGTTAATGTTGTCAAACAATTCGACTCCGACCCTATTTAGTTTTTTGGTGATATAGCGCTAACACGCGGAGGTGTTTGTCCTCTGCGGAATCTTGTTTCCCGAGTGGTCGGCCGCCGGTGCTCGAACTGCCAAAAATAATGAGGGTCGGAGTAGAATTGCTGAGCAATTCTTTGAAGTTGTCAAACAATTCGACTCCGACCCTAATTAATGTGCACGAGCTTTCAGGCAAGCAGAGGCTGGCTTGTGCAGAATAAATGTGCGCACAAAAATCTTTCCTGATAATTCGACACTGACCCTACTGGGAGTCAGTACTCGCGGCGGTCGGGTTTGATTTCCTGGAGGATGGTGGTGGCGATTTCTTCGATGGATTTCGTCGTCGAGGAGAGCCAGCGGATGCCTTCGCGGCGCATCAGGTGTTCGGCTTCGTTGACTTCGTAGCGGCAGTTTTCCAGGGAGGCGTATTTGCTGCCGGCGCGGCGCTCGTTGCGGATTTGCGAGAGGCGCTCGGGGGTGATCGTCAGGCCGAACAGTTTGGCCTTGAATGGCGGTAAGGAACTCGGCAGCTTGCCGCGTTCGAAATCGTCGGGGATCAAGGGATAGTTTGCGGCCTTCAGGCCATATTGCATCGCCAGGTACAGGCTCGTCGGGGTTTTGCCGGACCGCGAGACGCCGACCAGGATCACGTCGGCCTCCGCCAGGTTCTTGTGCGACTGGCCGTCGTCGTGCGCCAGCGAGAAATTGATCGCCTCGATGCGGTTCTTGTATTCCTCGGTGTCCACTGCATTGTGGATGCGCCCGATCGTGTGCGTCGACTTGACGTCCAGCTCCTGCTCGAGCGGCGCGACGAAGGTCTGGAACAGGTCCATGTGCATGCCGTTCGCCGAGCGGATCACGCTCGACAGATCGTGCTTCACAAGCGTCGAGAACACGATCGGCCGCTGGCCGTGCAGCGCGAAGCTTTCGTTGATGCGGCGCGCGGCGTCGTGCGCCTTCTCGATCGAATCCACGAACGGCAGGCGGATCTGGCGGAAGCGCAGGTCGAACTGGCTCAACACGGCGTGACCGAAGGTCTCCGCCGTGATGCCGGTGCCGTCGGAAACGAAGAAGACGGTGCGGGAGGCGGTGACTGGAGGAGGCAGGGTATCGTCGGTCATGATGGCTGGATCGGTTTGCTTTGCTGACAAAGTTGCATCAAAAGTGCGCTGCACTTCACCCTGTCGCGGGGTAAAATGCTCGGCAACGGGTTTTGCATTGTGCTGCACGCGGGCCAGAATAACAAGAACACGTCAAGACGCCCCCGCTTCCCGGCACCGATGCGCCAACAGGTTTCCATCATCAAGTAAGGGTGTTTTATCATGACTAACCTAGCTACTCCAGCACTGAAGCCAGACGCGGTGAATCCCGATCCTGATCGCGTCTACGTGGCCTCGTTCGAGGACTTGCGCATGACCGACGTCGAGTCGGTCGGCGGCAAGAACGCCTCGCTTGGCGAAATGATCAGCCAGCTGGCCGGCGCCGGCGTGCGCGTGCCGACGGGCTTCGCCACGACGGCCGACGCCTTCCGCGACTTCCTCGACCACAGCGCGGACGGCGGCCCATCGCTGGGCCAGCGCATCGCGACCCGCCTCGAGCACCTGGACGTCGACGACGTGCGCTCGCTGGCCGCCGCCGGCGCGGAGATTCGCGGCTGGATCGTCGAGACCCCGTTCCAGCCACGCCTGGAAAGCGAAATCCGTTCGTTCTACGAGCGCCTGGTCGCCGGTTCCGACACCGAAGTCTCGTTCGCCGTGCGCTCGTCGGCCACCGCCGAAGACCTGCCGGATGCCTCCTTCGCCGGTCAGCAGGAGTCGTTCCTGAACGTGGTCGGCATCGACAACGTGCTCGAAGCGATGAAGCACGTCTTCGCCTCGCTCTACAACGACCGCGCGATCTCCTACCGCGTGCACAAGGGCTTCACCCACGCCGAGGTCGCGCTGTCGGCCGGCGTGCAGCGCATGGTGCGTTCCGACACCGGCGCCGCGGGCGTGATGTTCACCATCGATACCGAATCGGGCTTCAAGGACGTGGTGTTCATCACCTCGAGCTACGGCCTGGGCGAGACCGTGGTGCAGGGCGCGGTCAATCCGGACGAGTTCTACGTCCACAAGCCGATGCTGGCCCAGGGCAAGTCGGCCGTCATCCGCCGCAATATCGGCTCCAAGCTGATCAAGATGGAGTTCACCAGCGAGGCCAAGGCCGGCCGCTCGGTCAAGACCGTCGACGTGCCGATCGAGCTGCGCAACCGCTATTCGCTGGTCGAGGAAGAAGTCATCGAACTGGCCAAGTACGCGGTGATCATCGAAAACCACTACGGCCGCCCGATGGACATCGAGTGGGGCAAGGATGGCCGCGACGGCAAGCTGTACATCCTGCAGGCGCGTCCGGAAACCGTGAAGTCGCAGCAGAAGTCGACCGACGCCCAGCAGCGCTTCCAGCTCAAGGGCACCGGCACCGTGCTGACCCACGGCCGCGCAATCGGCCAGAAGATCGGCGCCGGCCCGGTGCGCGTCATCACCGATCCGTCCGAGATGGAGCGCGTGCAGCCGGGCGACGTGCTGGTGGCCGACATGACCGACCCGAACTGGGAGCCCGTGATGAAGCGCGCATCGGCGATCGTCACCAACCGCGGCGGCCGCACCTGCCACGCGGCGATCATCGCGCGTGAGCTGGGCGTGCCGGCGGTGGTCGGCTGCGGCGACGCGACCGACGTGCTCAAGGACGGCACCCTGGTCACCGTGTCCTGCGCCGAAGGCGACGAAGGCATGATCTACGACGGCCTGCTGGAAACCGAGGTCACCGAAGTCTCGCGCGGCGAACTGCCGCCGATCAAGACCAAGATCATGCTCAACGTCGGCAACCCGCAACTGGCCTTCGACTTCCAGTCGGTGCCCAATAACGGCGTCGGCCTGGCCAGGCTCGAGTTCATCATCAACAACAATATCGGCGTGCACCCGAAGGCCATCCTCGAGTACCCGAACATCGACGCCGACCTGAAGAAGGCGGTGGAGTCGGTGGCCCGCGGCCACGCCTCGCCGCGCGCCTTCTACGTCGACAAGCTGGTCGAAGGCGTGGCCACCATCGCCGCCGCCTTCTGGCCGAAGTCGGTGATCGTGCGCCTGTCCGACTTCAAGTCGAACGAGTACAAGAAGCTGATCGGCGGCTCGCGTTACGAGCCGGACGAAGAGAACCCGATGCTGGGCTTCCGCGGCGCCGCACGCTACCTGGCCGACGATTTCGCCGAATCGTTCGCGATGGAATGCGCGGCCATGAAACGCGTGCGCAACGAGATGGGCCTGACCAACGTCGAGCTGATGGTGCCGTTCGTGCGCACCCTGGGCCAGGCCGAGAAAGTCGTCGACCTGCTGGCCAAGAACGGCCTCAAACGCGGCGAGGACGGCCTGCGCCTGATCATGATGTGCGAAGTGCCGTCCAACGCGATCCTGGCCGAGCAGTTCCTCGAGTACTTCGACGGCTTCTCGATCGGGTCCAACGACCTGACCCAGCTCACCCTGGGCCTGGACCGCGACTCCGGCATGGAGCTCCTGGCCAAGGACTTCGACGAGCGCGACCCGGCCGTCAAGGCGATGCTGTCGATGGCGATCAAGGCCTGCCTCAAGCAGGGCAAGTACGTCGGCATCTGCGGCCAGGGGCCGTCGGACAATCCGGACTTCGCCCAGTGGCTGGTGGAAGAGGGCATCGAGTCGATGTCGCTCAACCCGGATTCGGTGATCGAGACCTGGCAGAAGCTGGCCAAGGGCTGATCCCCGACATTCCCGATCGAGGGCCGCCGATGCTACACTGGCAGGAATGATCGCTTTCCAAGCCCTCAAGATCGACCGTCGCAGCCCATCGCGCGGTCATGCAAACCCTCGCTACCCAGTCCGGGTAGCGAGGGTTTTTTCATTCCATGACAAGAAGGAGACCGTGATATGTCCGACTGGACGTACTGGCTGATTGGGGCCGGCGTGCTGATCGTGGCCGAGCTGTTCATCGGCACGTTCTACCTCCTGATGATCGCGATCGGCCTGCTGTGTGGCGCCATCGCCGCCTGGCTGGGCGCCGGCGGCCCGCTGCAGACGCTGGCGGCGGCCGTCGTCGGCATCGGCGCGACCTTGGTGTTGCGCCGCACCCGCTACGCGCGGCCCGGACGCGGCAAGGCCGCGAACGACCCCAGCATCAATCTCGACATCGGCCAGCGAGTCACCGTGCCGCAGTGGCAGGGACGGCGCGCGCGCGTGATGTACCGCGGTGCGCTGTGGGACGTCGAGCTGCGCGCCGGACTGGAACCGGAGCCGGGCGACTTCGAGATCGTCGAGGTCCAGGGCAATCGCCTGATCGTCGCCCGCCGCTAAAACAACCCATAACAGGAAGGGGTGCACATGGAACTGTCTTTCAGCGTGGTCGCGATCGTGATCTTCGCCATCGCCCTGGTCTTCGTGTTCAAGACCATCAATGTGGTGCCGCAGCAGAACGCCTGGGTGGTCGAGCGCCTCGGCAAGTACCACGCCACCCTGGCCCCCGGCCTGAACATCGTGGTTCCCTTCATCGACCGCGTCGCCTACAAGCACAGCCTGAAGGAGATTCCGCTCGACGTACCGCCGCAGGTCTGCATCACGCGCGACAACACCCAGCTGCACGTGGACGGCATCCTGTACTTCCAGGTGACCGACGCCATGCGCGCCTCCTACGGTTCGTCGAACTACATCCAGGCCATCACGCAACTGGCCCAGACCACCTTGCGCTCTGTGATCGGCCGCATGGAGCTGGACAAGACCTTCGAGGAGCGCGACCTGATCAACACCCACATCGTGAACGCGATCGACGAGTCGGCCGCCAACTGGGGCGTCAAGGTGCTGCGCTACGAGATCAAGGACCTCACGCCGCCGGCCGAGATCCTGCTGGCGATGCAGGCCCAGATCACGGCCGAGCGCGAGAAGCGCGCCCTGATCGCGGCCTCGGAAGGCCGACGCCAGGAACAGATCAACATCGCCAGCGGCGAGCGCGAGGCGGCCATCGCGCGCTCCGAGGGCGAAAAGCAGGCCGAGATCAACCGCGCCATGGGCGAGGCGGCCGCCATCGTGGCGCTGGCCGACGCCAGCGCGGCGGCCCTGCGCCAGGTTGGCGAGGCGATTTCTTCGCCAGGCGGCATGGATGCGGTCAGCCTGCGCGTGGCCGAGCACTACGTGGACGCATTCGCGAACCTGGCCAAGACCAACAACACCCTGATCGTACCGGCCAACCTGGGCGATATGAGCACCGTGATCGCCAGTGCGCTGCAGATCGTGAAGGCGCAAAAGTGAGCCGGGTCGTCGTCATCACCATCCGGCGATGGAAGAGCGCGAGGTCGTGATGACGGCGCAGGGGAGGATCGGGCGCTGGCTCAGGCCGGTCGCGCCCGGGGTGGTCGACAGGATGGCGCTGGCTGCCGTGAAGGACGGCCTGCGCCTGCGGTGATACTCAGAAGCCGACCGTCGCCGACACCGACACGCTGCGCGGCGCCGCCAGCACCAGGTAGCCCGCGCCCGGATATCCGCCGGCCGAGGCCCAATAATTCTTGTCCGTGACGTTGTCCACGCGCGCGCGCAGGGTCAGGTCGCGGTCCATGAAGCGGGTATTCCAGGTCGCGCCCAGGTCCAGGCGGGTCCAGGACGGCAGCTTCTGCAGGTTGGCGCCATCGGCGTACTGCTTCGAGGTATATACGGTGCGCGCGTTCAGCGACAGGCCGTCCACGCCCGGTACAATCCAGTCGGCGCCGATGTTCAGCTGCGTTTCCGGCACGCCGATCGCTTTCTTGCCCTGGTTGACGCCGCCGGCCGTCACACGCTGCTCGGCGTCGATCAGGGTCAGGCCGCCCAGCAGCTTCAGGCCGCGCGCCGGGGTGCCGAATACCGACAGCTCGAGGCCGCGGTTGCGCTGCTCCCCAAACACGCCGAACACGCGGTTTTCGACATAAGCGCTCGGCTGGCTGGTCGAGAACACGGCGGCGCTCAAGCCGTAGCGGCCGCTGTCGTATTTGACGCCGGCTTCGCGCTGGCGCGCGACGTAGGGCGCGAAGATCTCGCCCTGGTTGACGATGTCGGTGCCCGAGGCGACCGGGCCGCGCTGCAGGCCCTCGCTGTAGTTGGCATACACCGACAGGTCCTTGCGCGGCTTGTAGACGATGGCGGCGAACGGCGTGTTCTCGCTCGATTCGTAGGCCGAATTCTCCAGCCCGGTGTTGTAGTCGTAGCCGAAGTCCTTGATGCGCTGGTGGCGCAGGCCGACATTGACCAGTACCTTGTCGTCCATGAGCGACATGGTGTCGGCGACCGCCAGGCCCGACAGGATGGTCTTCGAGGTCACCAGCGGATCGTTCATGTCGCCGCCGGTGAAGAAGGCCGACGACGGCGCCGCGACGTCGCGCGGACGGTAGAGGTTCGACGCGAAGCCGGCGAAATCGGACATGCCATAGGCGTTGCGCGACATGGAGTGGAAGCCGGACGCCGAAGCGCTCAGCACGTGCTTGACAAAGCCGGTGCGCAGCTCGCCGCGCACGCCCACTTCGCCGGTGCGCACCTGGTCCTTGCGGATATTGTCGAAGCGGCTCATGGTGGCACCGCCATTGACGGCGTTGACGTCGATGCCGGCCAGGATGTTGAATTCCTGGCCGTTGCGCAGGCCGGCGGCGGCCCAGGCGACCGCATTCGCGCCCAGGTCGACTTCGGCGCGCACGGTGCCGAAGGTGTGGCGTTCGTTCGAGACGGTCCAGGGCTGGGCGAAGTTGTGGCTTGAATCCGGCGCCGCGATCATCGGCAGGCCAGGCGCCAGGTCCACGCTCGGACGGGCATTGGTCAGCTGGTGGTCCTGCGCGCCGACATCGGCGGACAGGCGGTAGCCGCGGCCGCGGTAATCCACGCCGATCGAATACACGGAGAGTTCGCGTTCCTCGCGGTCGACCGCGGTGTCGCCGTTGCGGTGCGCGACGTTGACGCGCACGCCGGCGCGGCCATCCTCGCCGAAGCGGCGGCCCAGGTCGATGGCGCCGTAGCCCTGGCCGCCGGTCTCGACGCCCACGGTCACTTCGCTCAACTCCTGGTTCGGCGCGCGCTTGGGAAGGATGTTGATCGAGCCGCCGATGCTGCCGCCGGCCGGCGCCGCGCCGTTGATGAAGCTGTGCGCGCCGCGCAGCACCTCGACCCGCTCCATCAGCTCGGTCGCCACGAACTGGCGCGGCAGCAGGCCGTACAGGCCGTTATAGGCGGTATCGTCCGAGCCGACGGCGAAGCCGCGGATCATGTACAGCTCCTGGTAGTTGCCGAAGCCGCGCGCCACCCGCACCGACGGGTCGTTCTGCACCACGTCGGCCACGCTGCGCGCCTGCTGGTCCTGGATCAGCGCATGGGTGTAGTTGGTGCTGTTGAACGGGGTGTCCATGATGTCGACGTTGCCCAGCAGGCCAAGGCGGCCGCCGCGCGCCACCTGGCCGCCGGCATACGCGGCCGGAAGGCCCTGGGCCGAGGCGTCGGCCGAGGCGGTCACGACCACGGTCGAGATGTTCCCGTCGGTTGTCGGTTCGGACTGCTGGGCAAACGCGGTGCTGGACGCAGTGGTGGCGACCAGGAGGGCGGCGGCCAGCGCGGCCGGGGTCAGGGTGAAGCGCAGCGTGTTCATGGTCTTGCTCTGTTTATGCGTTAAAAGTAACGCGCATTCTATGCCTGATGCTTGATTATGTAAATGAGAACGATTACTATTCATGGTCTGCATCTCTAGCTATCATGCACATCCGATAACATGTCACCCGTTTCCCTGCGCCGCTGGGGCTGGATCCACAAGTGGTCCAGCCTGGTCTGCACCGTCTTCATGCTGCTGCTGTGCCTGACCGGCTTGCCGCTCATCTATCACCATGAGATCGGCCACCTGCTGGGCAACGAGGTCGAACCGCCGATCCTGTCGCAACCGACCCCGATGGGCAACGTCGACGCCGTGATCGCCTCGGCCAAGGAGCTGTACCCGACCAAGAAGCCGATGTTCATCTCCCAGGAGGCGGACGTGCCCGAGATCTGGAACGTCACCCTGGCCGACCACATGCACGATCACGACTACAAGCCGATCGCGGTCGATGCGCGCACCACCAAGGTGATCGTCGAGCCGGCTTTCGAAGGCGGCGCGTTCATGTCGACCATGCTGGCGCTGCACGTCGACCTGTTCATGGGCCTGGCCGGCCAGCTCTTTCTGGGGTTGATGGCCCTGTTGCTGCTGGTCGCGATCGTCAGCGGCGCGGTCCTGTACTCGCCCTTCATGCGCAAGCTCGATTTCGGCACCGTGCGCAAGGAAAAGAGCAGCCGACTCAAATGGCTCGACATGCACAACCTGCTGGGCATCGTCACGCTCACCTGGCTGTTCGTGGTCGGCGGCACCGGCATGATCAATACCTGGGCCGACCTGATGCTCAAGTATTACCAGCACAATGAGCTCAGTGAGATCCTGGCCCAGTACAAGGACAAGGCGCCGCAGCCGCATACCGCCTCGGTGCACGACGCGATCGAGAAGGCCAAGGAGCGCCTCCCGGGCATGCGGGTCGCCTTCGTGGCCTTCCCGGGCACCGACTTCAGCAGCGCCCACCACTACGGCATCTTCATGAACGGCAACGAGCCGTTCAGCTCGCGCATGTACCAGCCGGTGCTGGTCGACGCCCATACCGGCGAGCTGACCGACGCGCCCGAACTGCCGTGGTACCTGAAGGCGCTGCTGGTGTCGCAGCCGCTGCACTTCGGCGACTACGGCGGCCAGTGGATGAAATTCCTGTGGGCGGTGCTCGACATCGCGACCATCGTGATCCTGGTGACGGGCCTGTACCTGTGGGTCAAGCGCGGCAAGACCGCCAACGCGACGGCCAAGGCCGCGGCCCTGGAACGGCACGCGCCGGCCTGTGGTCACGAGGCGCCGGCGCTGGCGCGCGAAGGAGGCGCATCGTGAGCAGAACTCCCCTGCAAATCTGGGGCGCGCCGATCGTGCTCGCCATCCTCACCACCATCGGCCTGATCTCGGCCCTGCTGGGCGACGGCATCTGGGACGCCCTGTCCGCCGTCACGCTCGGCATTCCCTGCCTGGTCGGCGCCTGGTACTGCCTGCGCCGTCGTCCAGCCGCCCGCCAGCACCGCTGAACGGACCGCGCCGCGCAACATCCCGGGCATTTTTTCGTGCGCCGCAGTTGGTGGCGGCACGTGCCACGCTGTATACTTGGACCCTAGCGATCCCGCGCAGCATGAGCTGGCCGCGGGATTCGTCCATTTTCGAAAGGACCTCATGTTTGCAGCCGTCGACCTCGGGTCCAACAGCTTCCGCCTGCACATCGGCGAGCCGCTCGGCGCCCGCATGCACATCGTGCGCACCGCGCGCGATCCGATCCGCCTGGCAGCGGGGCTCGACAGCAACAACATGCTCACCGAGGCGGCGATGCGCGGCGCCATCGCCTGCCTGCACGATTTCCGCAAGATCCTCGACGAATACCACCTCGACGCCGTGCGGGTGGTCGCCACCAACACCATGCGCGTGGCGCAGAACGCCGACCAGCTGCTGCCGCAGCTCGAGGCGGCGATCGGCTACCCGATCGAGATCATCTCGGGCGAGGAAGAAGGCCGCCTGATCTACATGGGCGTGACGCGCGCCATCGAGCGCCAGGACGAGCGGCGGCTGGTGATCGACATCGGCGGCGGCTCGACCGAGGTCATCGCCGGCACCGGCGCCGAGATCCAGCTGGTCGAGTCGTTCGGCATCGGCACCCAGCCGCAGGTGCGCGCCTATTTCCCGGACGGCCGCATCACCGCGCGCAGTTTTGACGCCGCCGTCACCGCGGCGCGCGCCCGCTTCGAGGACGCCGCCTCGCTCTACCACGCCCAGGGCTGGGACGCCGCCTATGGCTCGTCCGGCACCATGCGCGCCATCTCCGAAGTCATCGGCCGCAATGCGATCGGCGACGGCACCGTGTCGCAGCCCAGCCTGCACGCCTTGCGCGACATCCTGATCGAGCTGGGCCACGTGGACGCCTTTGCCCTGCAAGGCGTCAAGCGCGACCGGGTGCCGGTGATGGTGGGCGGCCTGACGGTGCTCATCGGCGCCATGCAGGAGCTCAAGGTCGAGCGCCTGCACGCGGTCAATGCCGGTCTGCGCCTGGGCGTGTTGTCCGACCTCGAACTGCGCGCCAACCGGCGCGACCGGCGCGACGCCGCGATCCGCTCCTGTATGCAGCGCTTCCGGGTCGACACCCAGCGCGCGCTGCGCACCTGCGGCATCGCGACCCAGCTCTACGAGCGCCTGCAGCCGCAGGCCGACAGCCAGCCGCACTACCTGGCCTGGAGCGCCATGCTGCACGAGATCGGCCTGGCCATCTCGATGAGCGGCGCCCACAAGCATGGCGCCTACATCGTCGAGCACGCCGACCTGGGGGGCTTCACCACGCGCGAGCAGCGCCTGCTGGCGACGCTGGTGCTGGGCCAGAAGGGCAATCTGCGCAAGATCCGCGAGGCGCTGGTCGAGCCCGACCTGGCCAAGGCGGTGCTGGCGCTGCGCCTGGCGGTGGTGTTCATGCATGCGCGCGCCGACGACGATATCGGCAACCTGCGCCTGCGCATGAAGGGCAAGATCGAGATCGACCTGCCGCCGGAACTGCTGGCGCGGCATCCGACGCTGGCGCCATGGTTCGAGAAGGAAGAGTGCAGCTGGAATGACGTAGGCATCGCGTTCCAGGCAAGGTAGATCGGTCGTCGTTCCCGCGTTCGCGGGAACGACGTGCGCAGCTTAGTGGTTTTGTTTGGTGCCGTTCAGCGCAATTTGCCAATCACATCCGGCCCCGCCACCAGCCGGATATACGGCACGCCATCCGCCTCCTTGTGTTCGATCCAGAACACGCCTGCCTTGCGGATGCGCCAATCCTGCTTGTCCCCGCACAGGACCATCGACGCGACTTGCCCCAGCAGCGGCTGGTGACCGACGACCAATGCCGGCTGGCGGTGGTCGGGCCAGCCGCAGGCCGCGATGATCGCTTCCGCGCTGGAATCCGTGTTCAGCGCCTCCACCACCTCGTAGCGCCGTCCCAGCGCCTCCACCGTCTGGATGCAGCGCGTGGCGGGGCTCACCAGGATGCGGCAGGCGGGCGGCAGCTTGCGGTCCAGCCAGGCGCCCATGCGCGCGGCGTGGCGTTGGCCCTTGGGCGTCAGTTCGCGTGAGGAATCCGGTTCTCCCGGTTCGGCCTCAGCGTGGCGCCACAGGATCAGTTCCATTGTCGATCTCCTTGTCGTTGGTATCGTTGTCGAGGTTGGCGGCGCCCAGCAGGTCCATCAGCGCCTGCTGCGCGCTGTACCGACCCTGCTTGCCGCGCGCCTTGCGGCGGCGGTAGCGGCCGTCCGGCGCCAGCTCCCAGGCATTGACGTTGTCCTTCAGGTAGGGGTGCAGGCCCTCGCGCATCACGCGCCGCTTGAGCGGCGTCGAGCGGATCGGGAATGCCACCTCGACCCGGCGGAACAGGTTCCGGTTCATCCAGTCCGCGCTGCCGAGCACCACGTCGTGCTTCAGGTCATTGCGGAAGTAGAAGATGCGGGTGTGCTCCAGGAAGCGCCCGACGATCGAGCGCACCTTGATGTTTTCGGACAGACCGTCCACGCCAGGGCGCAGCGAGCAGGCCCCGCGCACGATGAGGTCGATCTTGACGCCGGCCTGCGAGGCCTCGTACAGCGCCTTGATCACCGACTCGTCGGTGAGCGAATTCATCTTGGCGATGATGCGGCCCGGCCGGCCCTGGCGCGCGATCTCGGCTTCCTGGCGGATCGCGCGCACGATCTCTTTCTGCAGCGAGAACGGCGCCAGCCAGATGCTCGACAGCTGCTTGGGCCGGGTCATGCTGGTAAGGTGGATGAAAACCTCGTTGACGTCGGCGGTGAGCTCGGCATCGGCCGTCAGCAGGCCCATATCGGTATAGAACTTGGCCGTGGTGGGGTTGTAGTTGCCGGTGCCGAGGTGGGCGTAGCGGCGCAGTCCATTGGGCTCGCGGCGCAGCACCAGGGCCATCTTGGCATGGGTCTTGAGGCCCACCACGCCATACACCACCTGGGCCCCGGCCTGCTCGAGCTTCTCGGCCCAGTTGATGTTGGCCTCTTCGTCGAAGCGCGCCATCAGCTCGACGATGACGGTGACTTCCTTGCCGCGCCGCGCGGCCGCGATCAGGGCGTCGACCAGCTCCGAACTGGTGCCGGCGCGGTAGATCGTCTGCTTGATCGCCACCACGTTGGGGTCGGCGGCCGCACATTGGATGAAGTTGATCACCGGCTGGAACGATTCGAACGGATGGTGCAGCAGCGCGTCGTGCTTGCGCAGCGCGGCGAACAGGTCGGGGCCGGACAGCTTGTTCTGGTAGCCCGCGACATAGGGCGGGAAGGTCAGGTCGACGCGCTCGCTGCTGTTGACGATTTCCAGCAGTCGGCTCAGGTTGACGGGCCCGTCGACCTTGAACAGCCGGCTGCGGTCGATCTGGAACTGGTTGAGCAGGAAGTCCGACAGGTGTTCGGGGCAGGAACGGCCCACCTCGAGGCGCACCGCGAAGCCGTACTGGCGGCTATGCAATTCGCTCTGCAGCGCCTGGCGCAGGTTCTTCACTTCCTCTTCGTCGACCCACAGGTCGCTGTTGCGGGTGACGCGGAACTGCGAATGCGAGACCACTTCGCGGCCGGTGAACAGGTCGGCCATATGGGCCTGGATCACCGACGACAGCATGCAGTAGGAAGCGCCTTTCTTGTCCGAGAGTTCGTCCGGCAAGCGGATCACGCGCGGCAGCACGCGCGGCGCCTTCATGATGGCGATGCCCGAACCGCGCCCGAAGGCATCCTTGCCGGCGAGTTCCACGATGAAGTTCAGGCTCTTGTTGACCACGCGCGGGAAGGGGTGGGCCGGGTCGAGGCCGATCGGCGTGAGCAGCGGGCGCACCTCGCGGTCGAAATACTGCTTTACCCAGGCGCGCTGGGCCGCGTTGCGATCGCTGCGGCGCAGCAGGTGGATGCCGTGCTCGGACAGCTGCGGCTGGATCTCGGTGTTGAACAGGCTGTACTGGCGCGCGATCAGGTGCCGGCATTCGGCGCTGGCGCGTTCCAGGTCGGCGGCCAGGCCGTCGGGCAGGGCGCCGCTCTCGCGGTCCATCTGGTACTGGGCCAGCAGGCTGGCCACCCGCACTTCGAAGAATTCGTCCAGGTTGGTCGCCACGATGCACAGGAAGCGCAGGCGCTCGAGCAGGGGAATCGACGGGTCTTCGGCCTGGGCCAGCACGCGGCGGTTGAATTCGAGCAGCGACAGCTCGCGGTTCAGGTAGGCGCCGCCGTCGGAAAATTGTTTGAGCTCAGCCTCAGTGGCCTTTTTTTTCATGTCCATATTCTGCGGTCGTAGTCGTCCCGCAGGCAGTGTAGATGTCAAATATGACAGCGCGGTGACACTCGCGCTGCTGTTGTCTTAACGAACTGCTAAGCCTTCGCCGGGAGGCGGCGGCTATGCTTGGCCCTCCATTCACCGAGGAGTCGTCCATGAAAAACTTCGTCCGCGCCAACAAGGGCTTCCTGATGTTCCTGCTGTTGTTTGGCGTGTTTCGCAGCGCGGTCGCCGACTGGAGCCCGATCCCGAGCGGGTCGATGCGCCCCAATCTGCTCGAGGGGGACGTGGTCCTGATCAACCGCATGGCCTTCGACCTCAAGATACCACTGACGCAGCACAGCGTGGCGCACCTGGGCGAGCCGGCGCGCGGCGACATGGTCGTGTTCCATTCGCCGCAAGACGACGTTCGCCTGATCAAGCGCGTGCTGGCCGTGCCGGGCGACCTGGTCGAGATGCGGGGCGATCGCCTGTTCGTCAATGGCGAAGGGGCCACGTATGCGGTGCTGGGCGAGGCGCGCGAGCGCAGCCGCGGCCTTGACGTGGGCGCCATCCGCATGGAAGAGCGGGTGGCCGGCACGCGCCAGCGCATCCAGGTCTTGCCGGGCGTTCCGGCGCCGCGCAGCTTCGCGCCGGTGCGCATCATGGCCGGCCAGTACATGATGTTGGGCGACAACCGCAACGACAGCGCCGATTCGCGCGTGATCGGCCTGGTGCCGCGCGAGAAGCTGATCGGGCGCGCCGAGCGGATCCTGGTCTCGGCGGCCTACCAGCAAAACTGGATGCCGCGCCTGGACCGCTTCGGCATGTCGCTGCGTGAGGATCGGTGAAGATCGGCGGGATCGAAATGGCGTACAATCGCGTCCCCCCAAGGCCGCATCCTGCGGTGTTGGCAACGATCCCGAAAGCGTAGTACATGCAAAAGCTCCTCACCGTCATCCTCGCCTGCCTCGGCATGATCGGCGCCCTGGCCATCGACACCTATCTGCCGTCGATGCCGGCGATCGGCGTCGAATTCGGGGTCGGCCCGGTGGCCGTGCAGCAGACCCTGAGCGTGTTCCTGTTCACGTTCGCCTTCATGATGCTGTTCTACGGGACCCTGTCCGATTCCTTCGGCCGCCGTCCCGTGATCCTGGCCGCGCTGTCCGTCTACACGCTGGCCTCGATCGGCGCGGCCTGGGCGCCGAGCTTCGGCTGGCTGCTGGTGTTCCGTGCGCTGCAGGGCCTGTCGGCCGGCGCCGGCTCGGTGATCGGGCAGGCCATCGTGCAGGACCGTTTTTCGGGCCCGCAAGCCCAGCGCATGATGTCGCACATCATGATGGTGTTCGGCCTGGCGCCGGCCATCGCCCCGATCCTGGGCGGCTGGCTGCACGTGACCTTCGGCTGGCGCTCGTCCTTCGTGTTCCTGGCCGTGTTCGGCGCGGCGATGATCCTGCTGGTCATGAAGCTGCTGCCCGAAAGCCTGCCGGTCGACAAGCGCCAGGCCTTCCACCCCGGCGCCATCGGCCGCAACTACCTGATGGTGCTGCGCAACCCGCAGTTCGTGTTCCTGGCGCTGTCGGTGGGCCTGGCCTTCAGCGGCCTGTCGCTCTACATCGGTTCGGCCTCGAACTTCGTGATGGAGATTCTCGGCCTGCCCGAGACGGCGTTCGCGTGGATGTTCATCCCGCTGGTGGGCGGCATGGTGGTGGGCTCGGCCTGGGGCGGCAAGCGCGCCCACAGCGCGACCCCTCGCGGCATGATGTGGACCGGCTACGCCGTGATGTCGCTGGGCGTGGTGCTCAACGTCGGTTACCACGGGCTGTTCCCGGCCAGCGTGCCGTGGTCGGTGCTGCCGCTGTTCGTCTACACCTTCGGCCTGGCGGTGGCGATGCCGGCGGTGCAGCTGACCGCGATGGGCCTGTTCCCGCGCAACCGCGGCCTGGCCTCGTCGATGGTCGGCTTCATCCAGATGATGTCGTTTGCGCTGGTGTCGGGACTGGTGGCGCCGCTGCTGTTCGACAGCGCCCTGAGGCTGGCGCTGGGTGTGGCGGGCGGCCTGCTGTTGAGCTTTGGCGCCTGGCGCATGTCGGTGCGCAGCGCGGTGGCGCCAAAGGTGCAGGAGGCTTAAGGCGCGTTGCCGCCATCGTTTGCCGCGTTACCACCGTCGCTCCCGCGAAGGCGGGAGCCCAAGTCATTCAATAAACCCGCTAAGTCGAACGAAGTGGTGCTGCATGCGAACTTAGGCTCCCGCCTTCGCGGGAGCGACGGGCTTCCTGTCGTCAGCGCCGGTTGGTCTTCATCGCCTGGTTGACCTCGCGCTTGGCGTCGCGGTCCTTCTCGGTCGCGCGCTTGTCGTGCTGCTTCTTGCCCTTGGCCAGGCCGATCTCGCACTTCACGCGGCCTTTCTTCATGTGCAGGTTGAGCGGCACCAGCGTGAAGCCGGCACGCTCGACCTTGCCGATCAGCTTGTCGATCTCGGCACGGTGCAGCAGGAGCTTGCGCGAGCGCAGCGCTTCCGGGTGGCTGAAGGTGGAAGTCGTCGTCAACGCACTGACGTGCGCGCCGAACAGGTATAGCTCGCCATTGCGGACGAGCACATAGGCTTCCTTGATCTGCACCCGCCCTTCGCGGATGGCTTTTACTTCCCAACCCTCCAGCACCAGGCCCGCTTCGTAGCGGTCTTCGATGAAGTAGTCAAAAAATGCTTTTTTATTGTCAGCGATGCTCATGAAAAGGCGAAAATTCGCGTGTCGGTTAAACTACTGCCATTGCGTCAACGAATGACGCATGCAACTTGACCAACATCATAACAAACGGTTGACCAATGGCAGTAGTGCACAAATCAGTTTTCCTTGGCTATAGCGCAGAACAGATGTTCGACCTGGTTGCCAGGGTCGAGGATTATCCCAAGTTCCTGCCCTGGTGTGCAGGCGTCAAGGTCGTCGAGCGGACCGACGACAAGCTGGTCGCCAGCCTGCAGATCAATTTCCACGGCGTCAAGCAGAGCTTCACGACATCGAACCACAATCAGCGACCGACCCAGATGAAGATGCACCTGGTCGACGGTCCTTTCAAGATGCTGGAGGCGACGTGGAGTTTCAAGGCCCTGCGTGAAGATGCCTGCAAGATCGACTTCGACATGCAGTATGAATTCTCGAGCGTCATCCTGGCCCAGATCGTGGGCCCCGTGTTCGGCATGATCGCCAACAGCATGGTCGACTCGTTCTGCAAGCGCGCCGAGGCGGTGTATGGCTGAGATGCTGGGCATTTCGGTGTGCTATGCCAGCGACAAGGTCGAATGGCTGCGCGCCATGCACGTGGAGGCGGGCACGACCATCGGCGAGGCGATCGAACGCAGCGGCGTGCTGGAAGCCTTCCCGGACATCAACCTGACGACGCAGCCGGTCGGCATCTACGCCAAGAAGAAGACGCTGGACACCATGCTGCGCGAGCGCGACCGCATTGAAATCTACCGGCCGCTCGTGGCCGATCCCAAGGAGTCGCGCCGCAAGCGCGCGGCCAAGAAAGAACGCAGCGCGCCCGACACGGCAGGCGAGGGCGTCTAGCAGCCGGAGGCGGCATGCCGGCCTTGTTTATTGCATAACTGCAATAATTGGATAGATTTCTCAGGGTTTCTTGGTATCATGTCGGCGTCCCGTCTTGCCGCCCGCCGCCCGCCTGATTGCTGTGCCGATGTTGAATGCCCTGAGTCTGATTTTAGTGACCACCGCCTTGTCGGGGGTCATGCTGCTGGTCCTGTCCTCGCTTGCCAAGAGCGAGGTGGCGGGCATCCGCGAGTGGCGACGGGCGAACCTGCTGGCCGTGGTGGCGCTGCTGCTGTTCGCCGCGCGCGGGTTCGTTCCCGAGTTCCTGAGCGTCGAGGTCGCCAACGCGCTCTACATGGGTACGATCACCTTGGCCTACGCGGGCTTCCGCCGCTTCCTGGGCCGTTCCGTCCCGTGGCGCTGGCTGGCCGGCGGCGCGCTGGCCGCCATGGCCGCGCTCGTCTTCTTCCATCATGCCGTCGAATCGGCGCCGCTGCGCATCGTGGCGATGTCGCTCTACCATGGCGCCGTCTGTTTCTCGATCGGCTACACCCTGCGCGGGACGGTCGAGCCGCGCCTGCGCTACTCGTTCACCTTCACCCGCAGCGCCGCCCTGGTGCTGGGCGTCGGCCACGCCTGGCGCGGGACCTTCTACGCCATCGACGCCTACCAGCCTTACTCGCTGCTCGAGGCGAGCACCTATAACCTGGTGTTCTTCGCGATCGGCACCCTTGCCTTGCCGGCCCTGACCCTGGGCGCCGTGATGATGGCCAATGCGCGCCTGATCGCCGCCAGCACGCACGCCGCCGACCACGACCACCTGACCGGGGCCGCCTCGCGCCGCGCCTTCTTCGCCTTCGCCAAGCGCGAGCTGGCGCGGGCCGAGCGCCGCGGCAGCCGCCTCGGCCTGCTGCTGGTGGACGCCGACCACTTCAAGCGCATCAACGACACCCATGGCCACGGGGTCGGCGACCAGGTGCTGCGCGACCTCGTCGAGCGTACCCAGCAGGTGATCCGCAAGGTCGACTACTGCGCGCGCTTGGGCGGCGAAGAGTTCGCGGTGCTGCTGCCCGACGCCGACGACGGCACGGTGCTCGCGGTGGCGCAGCGACTGCGCGCCGCGCTCGAACGCGCGCCGCAGGAGGGCGCGGGCGCGGCCGGCGTGCCCTATACCGTCAGCATCGGCATGGCCATGCTGCAGCCGGGCGAAGACATCACGAGCCTGATGGCGCGCGCCGATACGGCCCTGTATGCGGCCAAGGCGGGTGGACGCAATCGCGTGGAGGCGGCGCCCGAACCGGCCCTGGCGCGGATTAGCGGCACTCCTGCACTGCACGCCTGACCTGTTCGCTGCGCGCGGCTTTTTCTTCGTCGCTCATATAGGTTTTTTCGCCATCCGGTCCGATCCGCGCGACACGGATGCCCGATGCCAGATTGGCCTGCGTCTCGCGGGCCGCCGCGCAATGCTCGGCCAGGCGCCGGCGGCGCCCGGCTTCTTCCTGGCCTTTCTGCTCCTGCTCCGCGCGCGCCTTGCTGCGTTGGCGGAAGGCGGCTTCCTGCTCGGCCAGGGTGGGTGGCGCGACAGCGTCCTTGCTCTTGTCGGGCGGTTCCGGAGAGGTCGACGGTTCCAGCGCCGGGCGGCCGGGCGACTTGAGTATCTTGCTGGCCGGCGTGCCGGGCGGCGGCGGGCGGTCGGAATACTGGCGCGTGCCGTTGGGGCCGATCCAGACGTACTGGGCATGGGCGGCGGTGGCGGCGAAGAGGAGCAGGGCGCCGAGGGCGTGTCTGGACAGAAGAGGCATGAAATGGTTCCTGGATGAACGCGTCGATTTCGCCATGTCCTGGCCTGGCTGTCAATCGCCGGGCGCATCGGGCAAAAGAAATTTTGGCCTCCCCGGCGACGGAAATTGGGAGTTTCTGTATAATTTGCTTTTGCGCCTATAGGAAATACTATGCGTCTCCTCCAAAAAGCACTCACCTTCGATGACGTGCTGCTCGTCCCCGCTTACTCCAACATTCTTCCGGCCGCAACTTCGCTCCGCACCAAGTTGACGCGTAATATTTCGCTGAACATCCCGCTGCTGTCGGCGGCGATGGACACCGTGACCGAAGCGAATCTCGCGATCGCCATGGCGCAAGAGGGCGGCATCGGCATCATCCACAAGAACCTGAGGCCGAGCGACCAGGCGCGCGAAGTGGCGCGGGTGAAGCGTTTCGAAGCCGGCGTGCTGCGCGACCCGATCACGATCCCGCCGACCATGAAGATCCGTGAAGTGCTGGCGCTCTCGCAGCAGCACGGCATCAGCGGCTTCCCGGTGGTCGAGGGCAGCCAGGTGGTGGGCATCATCACCAACCGCGACCTGCGTTTCGAGGAAGACCTGGAGGCCGAAGCGCGCGCCAAGATGACGCCGCGCGACAAGCTGGTGACCGTGAAGGAGGACGCGGACACGGCCGAGGCCAAGCGCCTGATGAACAAGCACCGCCTGGAGCGCGTGCTGGTGGTCAACGACAACTTCGAGCTGCGCGGCCTGATCACCGTGAAGGACATCCAGAAGTCGCACGAGCACCCGCTGGCATCGAAGGACTCGCAGGGCAAGCTGCTGGTCGGCGCCGCCACCGGCGTGGGCCCGCGCGACGAAGAGCGCATCGAACTGCTGGTCGCCGCCGGCGTCGACGTGCTGGTGGTCGACACCGCCCACGGTCACTCGCAGGGCATCCTCGACCGCGTGAAATGGATCAAGCAGCGCTTCCCGCACGTGGAAGTTATTGGCGGCAACATCGCCACCGCCGCCGGCGCACTGGCGCTGGTGGAAGCGGGCGCCGATGCGGTCAAGGTCGGCATCGGCCCCGGCTCGATCTGCACCACCCGTATCGTCGCCGGCGTCGGCGTGCCGCAGATCACCGCGATCTCGAACGTGGCCAAGGCGCTGGAAGGCACCGGCGTGCCGTGCATCGCCGATGGCGGCATTCGCTTCTCGGGCGACATCTCGAAAGCGCTGGCAGCCGGCGCCCACACGGTCATGATGGGTTCGATGTTCGCCGGCACCGAAGAAGCGCCGGGCGAGGTGATCCTGTACCAGGGCCGCAGCTACAAATCTTACCGCGGCATGGGCAGCCTGGGCGCGATGGCCGACGGTTCGGCCGACCGCTACTTCCAGGAAGCCTCGAGCAAGGCCGACAAGTTCGTCCCGGAAGGCATCGAAGGCCGCGTCGCCTACAAGGGCAGCGTGCTGGCGATCATCTTCCAGCTGATCGGCGGCGTGCGCCAGTCGATGGGCTACTGCGGCTGCGCCACCATCGAAGAGCTGCGCGAGAAAGCGGAGTTCGTCGAGATCACCTCGGCCGGCATGCGCGAATCGCATGTGCACGACGTGCAGATCACCAAGGAAGCGCCGAACTACCGTTCGGAGTAATCGCCATCCAACGCGGCCTGCAAACGGCCGCGCTCTTGTAGGGCGGACGGGCACCCGTCCACCCTGCTCACAGATCACCACTTACTGTCCTCCCATGCATTCCAAAATCCTCATCCTTGATTTCGGCTCCCAGGTTACCCAGCTGATCGCGCGCCGCGTGCGCGACGCCGGCGTGTTCTCCGAAGTCTTCCCCTATGACGTCAGCGACGAGTTCGTCCGCGAATACGGCGCCTCGGGCATCATCCTGTCGGGCAGCCACAACTCGACGCTCGAAGGCGATTCGCCGCGCGCGCCACAGGCGGTGTTCGAAGCCGGCGTGCCGGTGCTGGGCATCTGCTACGGCATGCAGACCATGGCAGCTCAGCTCGGCGGCAAGGTCGAGAACGGCCTGAAGCGCGAATTCGGCTACGCCGAAGTGCGCGCCCGCAACCACACCGCGCTGCTGAACGGCATCAACGATTTCGTGACCGACGAAGGCCACGGCATGCTGAAGGTCTGGATGAGCCACGGCGACAAGGTCCTGGACATGCCGCAAGGCTTCAAGCTGATGGGTTCGACCGACAGCTGCCCGATCGCCGCCATGGCCGACGAGGAGCGCCGCTTCTACGCGCTGCAGTTCCACCCGGAAGTCACGCACACGACCCAGGGCGAAGCCATCATCGGCCGCTTCGTGCACGAGATCTGCGGCTGCAAGTCGGACTGGAACATGCCGGATTACATCGGCGAAGCCGTCGCCAAGATCCGCGAACAGGTGGGCACCGATGAAGTCATTCTTGGTCTGTCGGGCGGCGTCGACTCAAGCGTGGCCGCCGCGCTGATCCACCGCGCGATCGGCGACCAGCTGACCTGCGTGTTCGTCGATCACGGCCTGCTGCGCAAGGACGAAGGCAAGATGGTCATGGACATGTTCTCCAAGAACTTGGGCGTGAAAGTCATCCGCATCGATGCCGAAGCGCAGTTCATGGGCCACCTGGCCGGCGTGACCGATCCCGAGCAGAAGCGCAAGATCATCGGCCGTGAATTCGTCGAGGTGTTCCAGGTCGAAGCGGGCAAGCTGACCAATGCCAAGTGGCTGGCGCAGGGCACGATTTATCCGGACGTGATCGAGTCGGCCGGCAAGGGTAAAAAGGGACAGACCATCAAGAGCCACCACAATGTGGGCGGGTTGCCCGAGACGCTGAACCTGAAGCTGCTCGAGCCGCTGCGCGAGCTGTTCAAGGACGAGGTGCGCAAGTTGGGTGTTGCGCTGGGTCTGCCGCATGACATGGTGTATCGTCATCCGTTCCCTGGGCCTGGCCTGGGCGTGCGTATCCTGGGCGAAGTGAAGAAGGAGTATGCCGACCTGCTGCGCGAGGCGGATGCGATCTTCATCGAAGAGCTGCGCAACACGCCGTTCGAAGTGCCGCATGTGCCGGGCATCGATGCGGGCAAGGCGCCGGTGAACTGGTATGAAGCGACCAGCCAGGCGTTTGCCGTGTTCCTCCCGGTGAAGTCGGTGGGGGTGATGGGCGATGGGCGTACTTATGAATATGTCGTTGCGCTGCGCGCCGTGCAGACGCTGGACTTCATGACGGCGCAGTGGGCGCATTTGCCGCATTCGCTGCTGGGCAAGGTGAGCAATCGCATCATCAATGAGGTGCGTGGGCTGAACCGCGTCGTGTATGACATTTCGGGCAAGCCGCCGGCGACGATCGAGTGGGAGTGAGATTTCCTACAGGACATCATTCTCATCAGGTTTGAAAAGGCTCGCTTCGGCGAGCTTTTTTCTTAGCAGGCTTGATCCAACAGCGATCCTCTTGAGCTGATTCATCACTGGCACTCTGGTCTGCCGAGGTCGTGTGATTGTCGGTGACGCTCGCATTTCCGCCAATTCTGGGCTCAGAACCTCGCTTTGCCGGAAGCTGGAAGTCGGTCATTTAGCTCCGACGAGCGTGCCGCCAGGAATGCGAGACGAACCAGTCAGGTCGGCGCGACCTGCCTCACTAAGCGACCTCCACGACTGCAGGGGGCGATCCAGTAATAGGGAAAGGATTGCTTCGGCTCCCCTTTCTGTCAGTGTCATCGTCCAAAAGATGCCACATCGGTTCGGATCGTGTGGAATTGGTTGCCGTCGCCAGGATCGCCAGCTATTGACTTGTACATTGCACTGGCGCTGGTGAATTCGCAGCGCCGCAGCTCCAGTAGCTCATGCCGGGCCAGGTAAAGCTGGCGTTGGGACTCCAGTAGCCAGAGCCGGCTTTGCAATCCTGCGCGATAGCGCAGTGCTGACAGCCTGGCTCGCCGCTCCGAGGATGCAACCACGGTTTTCTAAGCCGCCATTTGCTGTCCGAAAGTCGCCTGGCCCGCCAGTCCGTCCGCCACTTCGAGAAACGCCACCTGGGTAACCCGTTCATACTCGACGACGGCGAGGTTGTTGCGAAGCTCGGTCACACGCAATTCGGCGCGCAGTCGGCCATGGGATAACATCGGCAGCACCACTTGGGGCGCGAATGTCCAGCCGCGATGCTGGCTGTCGAAGAGTGCTCCGAGACCCGCGCTGGCGTAGCCAAAGGTTCCCGACAGCGACAGGCGCGGAAAGAATGCCGCGCGCGCCGCGCCGATATCGGCATTGGCCTGTTGCGCCGCATGCAGGCGCCGGGCCAGCGACAGCGATTGCCGCCAGGGAAAGCACCGCTGAACGTCGTTGGCTGGCTCGTCGTCGACCATTTCGGTCAGCATGACGGCCAAGTCGGGCGCGAACGCATTGAGCCGGTCGATGCGCGCACTGAGCCAGGCCAACGTCGAACCACGCGCTGGACAGATGCCTATGCCATTGCTCGGAAAGTCGCGCGCACGTGCTCGACGAAAGCCGCCGGGTTCTCCATTGCTGCGAAATGGCCGCCGCGTTCGGCCTCGCCAAAAAAGCGGAGGTCCGCGAACCTCGATCCCGCCCATCGGTGTGACAGGCGCACCTGCTCCCCTGGAAACATGCTCACGCCTGCCGGGAGGGGAACCGGGCCGGTGGGCATGCCCTTTGCGATTTCGCGCGCGCCTTCCCAATAAAAGCGCGCCGAGCTAGGTCCTGCGTTCGGCAGCCAATACAGCATCACATCGTCGATCAAGTGGTCCAGCGCGATCACACGTTCCGGCTGGCCTCCCGTGTCCGACGCGTCCTGGAACAAAGCATAGAGCCAGCTTGCCAGGCCTACCGGCGAATCCGCCAGGGCGAACGCGAGCGACTGCGGACGGGTGCACTGGAGTTTCATGTAGCCGGAGTACTCCTGGTCGTAACGCTTGGCGTCGTCCAGCATGCGCTGCTCCTGCGGCGTCGCCTGTTCGATTTCTTTGCCCGTGGGATGGAACATCACCATGTTGAGGTGGATGCCCGCTAGTCCCGGCGGGCGCATGTGCGCGAGCGCCGTTGTCACCGCCGCTCCCCAGTCCCCACCCTGAGCCATCCACCGGTCGCCGTAGCCGAGGCGTTGCATCAGTTCGGTAAACGCCAGCGCAGTCCGGCCGACACCCCACCCGGGCTCGGTCGGCTTGTCCGAAAATCCGAAACCCGGCAAGGAGGGAATCACCAGGTGAAACGCATCCGAGGCGCTGCCTCCATGTGCTTGCGGCTGCGTCAGCGGAGCTATCACATCTCGGAATTCGAGGATTGAACCTGGCCAGCCGTGCGTCATTAGCAGTGGCGTGGCGTTTGGTTCCGGCGATCGAATATGCAGAAAATGAAAGCCCAGCCCATCGATGACGGTACGGCTGCTGCCCCAACTGTTCAGTAAGGCTTCCGTGCCGCGCCAGTCGTAAACCGTCCGCCAGTGGTCTACCAAGGCGCGGATCCGTTCCAGTTGGGGGCCTTGCGATCCGTCCTTGACCGTTTCGGCGTCCGGCCACCTGGTGCATTCGAGCCTGCGTGCGAGGTCGTCCAGATCGGCTTGTGAAACATGGATGGGAAATGCATCGACGGCGTTGTTCATGCTAACCTTTCGGGTGTTGTCATTGGTTTCGGAGGAAAGCGGGTTTTAGAGGGTGATCTCGCCTTGCTCGGCGCCGTGCCAGTAATGGATACGCGAGGCCCGAACGCGTATCATGACCATCCCCGGCGTCTCGGCCCCGTTTGGGAACCAGATGTCGAGATCCCTCGTCCAGTGGGCCACGAATTGGGCCTTGTCTCGAATGAGTTCCGCGCTGCCGTTCACAGCGATGAACAACGGCGCTTCTCCCCGTGGGCTAGGGGCTCCGGTAAAAGTGAGTCCAACCCGGGCGTCGCATTCGATGTCGGCAACCATACGGGCTTGCTCGTAGGTAAAGAAATAGCTGTCGCCAGCGTAGTCGACATCGCCATTGTTGCTCATGGGGCGGCTTGCAAGAGCACCTGATGCCGTGCGCGTCGAGAGCATGCCAAAATCGATCGCCTTCATTTTGTCAGAAAGAAACTTTAAACGCATGTCCATGGCTTCACAGTTAGTTGAAAGGAGTGAAACTGAACTGTACCATACAGTTCAGTTTTTGGAGGGGATGATTGTATGGCCGTGATTTCGGACGCTGTGACTATCCAAACACCAGCCACGCCGCGAAAACGCGGCGGGCGACCGTCGGCGGATCAGGCCGGCGATGTTGACCGGCGCATCCTCGACGCAGCAACGAGCTTATTTTTGCGATCCGGATTCGACGCAACGAGCTGCGACCAGGTGCTTGCACTGGCAGGCGCAGGCAAGGCGAGTTTATATGCGCGCTATGCCAACAAAGAAGCCTTGTTCAGTGCGGTGGTGCGGCGTTTCATCGAGCAATTAACGCCGCCTGCAGCAGACCAGCGAAGCGGTATGCCGGTGGCCGAGCGCTTGCGTACGGCGGGATTCGGTGTATTGCGGCACGCGCTTACAGATGAAGCGGTTGGCCTGATGCGCGCCTGCTTGGCGACAGCGCAAAGGCTGCCAGAACTTTCGCACATGGCGGGGCGCATAGGCCACGATGGCGGCATGGTGTGCGTGATGCGTGCTTTGTGTGGTCCGACACCAACGCCGGAGCAGACCGCACAGGCCTTGGTCGTCGCACAGCGTTTCATCGACATGGTACTCGTGCCCCAGCAGATGCGCGCCCTCATCGGCGACGATCACGAATGCCTGGAGAGCACAGCGTCGCGCAGAATAGACGACGCCATTACCCTGCTTGGCCGCGCCGGCCTGTTGGACGCTTTCGAGGCGGAGCCGGAAGTGTAAACGGCGTTGCAGGACAGGTCGATACCTCCGGATAAAGAGTCGATGGCAAGGCCCAGCAGTCGATGCCGCGTAAATTTCCACCGCCTCGAACCGGGTCGGTCCAGCTCAATCTCCCCACGTTGCTGGAGGATGCTGGTCGAATAGCAAGAATTGCCGGCTCAATGCCCGCATTGGCCGGATTCCGATTTCCGCACTGCCTTTGCGAGGCAGGCGGGACACCATGCGCTTGCCGACCGCGACTACGGTGGTTTTCAGGGCCGCTCTGGAGCAATGTGGAGCTTAATATTATCTACCGCTCTACGGTTCTACCGGGCGAGGCCGCTCGGCAGGGGGCGGCGGAAAACTGAGCGGATGATTCCAAGGCCACCAATCAACATGGCCCAGGATGCGGGTTCTGGAACCTCTACTGGAGAGAGGACAACATTATCGATTGCAAATTCCGGGAACTCTTGTCCGCCGGTGATCGTCAGGGATGAAATGTTGACAAAGTTCTTGAAGTTAAAGTTTGAAAATGACTCAGCCAGATTTTCTACCACGAAGATCGTATCCGTTACGACGCCATTCACTCCCATCGCAGTAAGCGTCAGGGTCAAGGGGCGGCCGTATCCGAGAAAGGTCTGGGCGACGTCCAATGCTGTAAAGGAAAACAAGCCTTTGTTCTCGAGATCGAAGGTAATACTACTCCCATTGAAACCATAAAATGCCGTCGTTCCGTTTGAAGTGCACCCGGTACTGCACATGCCTAAATGGTCCGCAGGATTATCCATAAGATAAAAACCGAATGGATCGATTGCGGAATAGCTTACTCTGAAGCCATCCTCGAAAAAGCTGTAATCGTAGTAACCGTAGCCACCGTCCTGGGATTCGAAGTCAATTGTGGTAGCCATTGCCGAATTTGCTAATAGCGCAGCCGATACGGACATTATTAATTTTCGAATCATGGTTGGTTCCTAATATGGAAAATATAAAAGCACCGCAAGCAGACCAACTTCGCTCGCCAGCGAGATAAACGCATCTCCAACTCTACAACGGGGTTGGCTAACTTTTCATGCCAAGATCGTTTCAATGGCAATCTGTCCAGTATATACATATCATCGAAGAACAGAATGCGGTTTGGCAACCATCATGCTCGGTCAAATTAATGTTTGGAACCAATCCAGAGTTGATAGATAAATCTTATACTAGCAAATGATTGAATATTGTATTAATGTGTATGTGTAAGAAATATCGACAGACCGCGTACTAACATTAATTTCTGAAAACATTTATATGTGTAGTGCAATATGGTTTCGCAATTGGCGCGACCCGCATGATTGGCACGGCTAGTTTCAACATTGGACAGGCTATCGTCTGTCGTCCAAGAACGGAAAATGGCAGTACAGCCTACCGACGTGTCCAAAACTAGCGGACCATTGCAGAGCCAAAGTGCGCCGTCTTAGGCGCCTGGATCGCGGCGCTCTCGGCCAGGCTTTGCGAAAAGGTCTATCATGGTCGTTTTACTTACCTGACCTTGATGCCCATGACCACTTCCAGCTATCCCGACATCCGCCTCCTGATCGCCAACGAATGGGTCGACGCCACCGGCGGCAAAACCATCCCCGTGGTCAACCCGGCCACCGGACAGCCGATCGGCAGCGTGGCCCATGCCGCCATCGCCGACCTGGACCGCGCACTGGCCGCTGCCCAGAAAGGTTTCGAGGCCTGGCGCGTCGTTCCCGCCGCCGAGCGCGCCGCCACCATGCGCCGCGCCGCCAACCTGCTGCGCGAGCGCGCCGGCGAAATCGCGCGCCTGCTGACGCAAGAGCAGGGCAAACCGCTGGCCGAAGCGAAGATGGAAGCGATGGCCGGCGCCGAGATCATCGACTGGTTCGCGGCCGAAGGCATGCGGGTGTATGGCCGCATCGTCCCGTCGCGCAATCCGGCTGCCCAGCAGCTGGTGCTGAAGGAGCCGGTCGGCCCGGTCGCCGCCTTCACGCCATGGAACTTCCCGATCAACCAGGTCGTGCGCAAACTGGCCGCTGCGCTGGCCACCGGCTGCTCCTTCCTGTGCAAGGCGCCTGAGGAAACCCCGGCGTCGCCCGCCGCGCTGTTCCAGTGCTTCGTCGACGCCGGCGTGCCGCCGGGCGTGGTGGGCCTGGTGTTCGGCGATCCGGCCGAGATCTCGGGCTACCTGATCCCGCACCCGGTCATCCGCAAGGTCACCTTCACCGGGTCGACTCCGGTCGGCAAGCAGCTGGCCGCGCTGGCGGGCGCCCACATGAAGCGCGTGACGATGGAGCTGGGCGGTCATGCGCCGGTGATCGTCGCGGCTGACGCCGACGTTGCGCTGGCGGTCAAGGCCGCCGGTGGCGCCAAGTTCCGCAACGCGGGCCAGGTGTGCATCTCGCCGACCCGCTTCCTGGTGCACAACGCGGTCAAGGACGAGTTCACCCGCGCGCTGGTCAAGCACGCCGAAAGCCTCAAGCTGGGCGACGGCCTGCAGGAAGGCACCACCCTGGGACCGCTGGCCAATCCGCGCCGCCTGACGGCCATGTCGCAGCTCGTCGACGACGCGCGCGCCAAGGGCGCGGTAATCGCCACCGGTGGTGAGCGCGTGGGAGATGCCGGCAACTTCTTCGCGCCGACCATCCTGGCCGACGTGCCGCTCGAAGCGAGCGTGTTCAACGACGAGCCATTCGGCCCGGTGGCGGCGATCCGCGGCTTCGACAGCCTCGAGGATGCGATCGCGGAAGCCAATCGTCTGCCGTTCGGCCTGGCCGGCTATGCGTTCACCAGCTCGATCAAGAACGCCCAGCTGCTGATGAACCGGGTCGAAGTCGGCATGCTGTGGATTAACCAGCCGGCCACGCCGAGCGCCGAAATGCCGTTCGGGGGCGTCAAGGATTCCGGCTACGGTTCCGAAGGCGGTCCCGAGGCGCTGGAATCGTACCTCAACACCAAGGCCGTCTCGATGGTCGGGGTCTGATCCGGTTGCTGCAGCCCGGCGCCGGATTGGCTGCCGGGCCATTGCGGGCCTGGGCGGTGGGGGCCTTGCAACTCGCTGTCATCAACCCTTGTGCTTGACCACGTGGGCGGCGCAGCGGGCCAATGACGCCGGTACTCGCCGCTGCTGATATGGAAGATCGAACCGTGGCATTGCTTGCTGCGGCCGTCATCGATCCTGGCTGGGCCCGGGCGGCGCAAGCGCTCCGGCCGTGACAGGTCGTCGCTGGTGAGAGCCAGGCAGCCGGCCTGGCGCGCATGCTGGTCGATCCACACCGCCCATCCGCTCGTCTGCGCGATCCGGAACAGGATGGGTCCCCACGTCCTTGCCGGTCGGGTATGCGTGCCGGCCAGGGGAACGATTGATCAGCATGTTGATCGGATGGACATCGTCGCAGGCGGCGGAGCACTCTTATACTGCCGGGCGGGACGCGAGGTTCCCGCATGCTCGGCGCCCCGGGCGCGACACTGGAGAGTCGATGATCGCATATTTCCGCCGCGGCGGCCGGTGCGCCTGCCTGGCGCTGGTCCTGGCGCTTGCTGGCGCGACGCAGCAGGCAAGCGCCGCCCAGACCACCATCCGCAACGGCACCTTCTGGAAGGACACCGCCGGCACGCCGATCTACTCGCAGGGCGGCGGCATCCTCAGGGTCGGCGCGAAGTATTACTGGTATGGCGTGAAATATGCCGAAGCGGTGAGCTACGCCAACGCGCCCGGACGGGCTCTCGATCAGCCGCACTTCAGCGCGGTGACCGCCTATTCGTCGACCGACCTGGTGAACTGGACCTTCGAAGGCGACGTCTTCACGCCCCAGGGCCTTGGCGAGCGCTACGATCCGAAGGCCTGGCTGGGACGCATGGGCGTGGTGTACCACGAGGCGACACGCAAGTATGTGCTGCTCACCCAGTACAGCAGCAAGGGCACGGGCGGCGGCGTGCTGTTCGCCACCAGCGCCAGTCCAAACGGCCCCTTCGTGTTCGAGCGCCTGCAGGCGAAGATCGACAACGTCGCCACTCCCACCTCGGGCGACCAGACCGTATTCACCGACGACGACGGCCAGCCTTACCTGATCTTCAGCAGCAGCGGCGACCGGCGCCAGTTGTACGTGGCGCCGCTGCGCCCATCCGACTTCCTGCAGGTCGAAGCGGCCACGAACATCCACAGTGCGCCGGCGGGCGGACGTGAAGGCAATGCGATGTTCAAGCACCAGGGCCTGTACTATTTCTGCTCGTCCGACCTGCACGGCTGGAACGCCTCGCGCAGCTTCTACATGACGTCGCCGAACATCACCGGCCCGTATACGCCCGAGCGCATCATCGAGGGCACCGAGGCGGACTTTTCACACGTGTCGCAGAACGGCTTCTTCATTCCGGTCCAGGGCAGCGCCGGCGCCACGGTGCTGTATGCGGGCGACCGCTGGAGCAATTTTGCCGGGAACGGGCATGGTTACCATGTCTGGGCGCCGCTGTCCTTCGAGGGCGCCGAGCCGCGGTTCAACTCGCTCAGCGAATTCACGCTGGACGCCGCCCGCGGCACCTGGGTCGCCGGCAAGGGCAATAACTACCTGCTCAACCCCGGCTTCGAGGCGGACCGGGTGCGGCAGACGAGCCTCGCCGGATGGGTGAGCAGCTGGACCAGCATCAAGGGCGATGCGCCGTTGATGAACGTGCTGGATGGACGCACGGGACGCTGGGCACTGAGCCTGCGCCATGCGGGGCAGACGATGGGCAGCGCGATCCAGAACGTCACGCTGCCGAACGGCCGCTACACTCTCAGGGCGTGGGTGAAAAGCAGCGGCGGCCAGCGCGTGGCGCGCCTGTACGCGTCCGGCCACGGCGGCGCCGGGATCGCCCGCTCCTTGCCGGACAAGTTGGCGCACTGGACGGAGGTGACGCTGCCCGGCATCCAGGTCGCCACCGGCAGCGTGCAGATCGGCGTCTATTCGGAAGGGAAGGACGGCGATTGGCTCGCCCTCGACGACTTCAGCCTGGTGCGGGAATGATGAACATCGCAACGATGACGATGGGCGCGGCCCGCTTGGCCGTGTTTGTGCTTGTGCTGTCCGCGCCCGCACTGGCGGCGCAGCTGAACCTGAACGCATCCTGGCAGTTCTACCGCGACGAGGGCGGCCAGGTCGCCAGCGCCGACCAGGTGCCGGAGGGCGCCTGGTCGGAAGTGAACCTCCCGCACGCGGCGCGTATCGAGCCGCGCGTGCCCGCAGCGCCCTGGCAGGGCACCGTGTTCTACAAGAAGCGCCTGGACGTCAAGCTGCGGCCGGGCGAGCGCGCCATCCTGCGTTTCGAGGGCGTGATGAATGTGGCCGACGTCTGGCTGAACGGCCGCCACCTGGGACAGCACCTGGGCGGCTACCTGCCGTTCGCCTACGACGTCACCGATGGCTTGCGGACTACGGGCGCGAATGAACTCGTGGTGCGCGCCAATAACGAGGACAATCCCATCACCGGCCCCAAGCCGCTCAAGCAGCTCGACTACATCCAGCATGGCGGCATCTACCGCGACGTGCGGCTATCGATCAAGCCGCCAGTGCACGTCACGGACGAGATGCTCTCGGCCACGCCCGGCGGCGGCGGCGTATTCGTGACGTATCCGCGCGCCGACAAGGACGAGGCGCTGGTGCAGGTACAGGCCGAGGTCAGCAACACGTCGCGGAGCCCGCAGGCGGTCACCGTCCGCCACACGCTGGCATGGGAGGGCCGCCAGGTGGCCCGGGTTGAAGAGCGGCTGCGCCTCGCGGCCGGGGAACGGCGCCATGTCACCATGCCGCTGACCCTGCGCGCGCCAAGATTGTGGTCGCCGCGCTCGCCCAGCCTGTACCGGTTGGAGACGAGGGTCTCCGCTGCCGGCCACGAGGACGTGGTCGCGACCCGTATCGGCGTGCGCCGCCTGGCGTTCGAGGACGGCCGCCTGCTGCTCAACGGCGAGCCGCTGCGCCTGCGCGGCGTCAACCGTCACCAGGAATATCCCTACGTCGGCTACGCGCTGTCGCCGCAGGCCGACGCGCGCGATGCGCTCCTGATCAAGCGCTATGGCTTCGACTTCGTGCGCTTGTCGCACTATCCGCAGTCGCCGGCCTTCATGGCGGCGGCAGATGAACTGGGCCTGATGGTCTTGCCGGCCATTCCCGGGTGGCAGTTCCACAATCCCGACCCGGCCTTCGCGCGCCAGGCGCTGCGCACCTGCGCCGACATGATCCGGCGCGACCGCAACCACGCCAGCGTCCTGGCCTGGGAATGCTCGCTCAACGAAACCGACATGCCGGCCCCGCTGGTGCAGGCGCTGCACGCCACCGTGCACCAGGAATACCCTGGCGACCAGGCCTGGTCCGCCGGCTGGGTGCCGCAGACCTATGACCTCTACCTGCAGGCGCGCCAGCACAGGATCGGCAGCAGGCATGCCTTGCCGGCCAAGCCGCTGATCGTGTCCGAGTATGGCGACTGGGAATACTATGCGATGAACGCGGGCCTGAACCAGGATGCCTGGGCCGACCTCAAGCCGGCCGACCGATCGAGCCGCCAGGCGCTGGGCAGCGGCGAAACGCGGCTGCTGCAGCAGGCGCGCAACGTGGCCGAGGCCCACGACGACAATGCCGCGACGCCCGCCTTCGCCGACGGCTACTGGGTCATGTTCGACTATGCGCGCGGTTATGCACCGGATCTCGAAGAATCGGGACTGCTCGGCATCGAGCGCCTGCCAAAGTTCGCGGCCGAGTTCTTCCGCTCCCAACGTAGCGCCACCGAGAGTTCACCCCGCTGGCGCGGCGGCCCGATGGTCTTCATCGCCAGCTACTGGCAGGCCGGGTCCAGTCCGCGCGTGCGCGTGTTCAGCAATGCCGAGGAGGTCGAGCTGCGACTGAACGGCAAGCCGGTAGGACGCAAGCAAGGCGCGCCATCCCGCGCCCACCCGCGTCTGGCCCATCCGCCGATCGAATTCGATACAGGCGGTTTCGCGCGCGGCGAACTCGTGGCGCTGGCCTATTCCGGCGGACGGCTCGTGGCCGAGCACCGCGTGCGCACGCCGCAGCGGCCGACGACGCTGGCGCTGGAAATCGACGACCTCGGCGTGCCCGCGGTCGCCGGCGACCTGGTCTTCCTGCGCGCCCGTCTGCGCGACGCCAACGGCACCACGGTGCCGGCGAGCGGCACCGAAGTCGCGTTTTCCGGCATCGAAGGCGCGCAGATCGTCGGTAGCGACGTGGCCGCGAGCGAGGCCGGGATCGCCAGTGTGCTCGTGCGCGTGACGGGGCCGCGCGCCGGCGTCAGGGCGCGGGCGCAGGCGGGCGGCCTGCATGGAGCGCTCGTCGGCGCCCCAGGTTCTGGTGGGAGAAGCCGGTCGAAAAAGAGATGATGAGAGGATCGCCATCCCGCAGGCGTTTCGTGCAGCTGGCAGCGGCACTGGCCGCCGTACCAGGCGCACCGATCGTCTCCCACTCCGCTACCGCGAATGTCGGGGGCGAAGGCAAGCCGGTCGCCGGCGCGCTTCGAAAGCGCCACCCTGGGCGTGCCGTGGCCGCGCGGCCGGGTGACGATGCAGCGCCTGCGCCAGGTCGCGCTGCGCCAGGATGGGGCCGAGCCGGAAGGCCAAGGCAGTGTGCGCCGCGAACTCTTCACCAGCAAGGTCGCGCACGTCACGCTGGAGCAGGGGGGCGGTGCGGGCCGTCGTCAAGCTCGACGGCGTGCACGCGGCGCGCGCCGGCGGCACGCGCGACTGGCTCCCGTTCTCGCTGCGCCTGTACTTCCATGCCGGTGCGGACAACGTGCGCATCATTCATTCCTTCATCGATGACGGCGACCCGGCCAGGGATTTCATCGGAGGACTCGGCGTGACGGCGAGGGTAGCCATGAACGATGCCAGCCACGACCGCCACGTGCGCGTTGCCGGCGAAAGGGAGCGGTGCTCAAGCTCCGCCCGGACACGCCCCAGTACTATATCGCCGGCGCCAGCGGCATGCGGTTGGACAACGTGATCGTCAACGGCCAGAAGGCCGTGTTGTAGGCCTCACAGGCTGCCGGCGCCGGCAGCCGCGCGGCAGACATGCACGGTGGCCTGCGCGCCGTTCGGCGCCCGGTATTCGCGGTCCAGCGCCTGCCGCGCGGCCTCTACCAGCTCTTCCGGCACCAGCGCCACCACGCAGCCGCCGAAGCCGCCGCCGGTCATGCGCACGCCGCCGGCTTCTCCGATCGCTTCCTTGACGATGTCGACCAGGCGGTCGATCGCGGGCACGGTGATCTCGAAGTCGTCGCGCATCGATGCGTGCGAGGCCGCCATCAGTTCCCCCATGCGTTGCAGGTCGCCAGAGGCCAGCGCCCCTGCCGCCGCGACGACGCGCTCGTTCTCGCTGACGACGTGGCGTGCGCGGCGCAGCGTGACCGGATCGAGCCCGGCGCCTTTCTCGGCAAGCATGGCCAGGTCGACGTCGCGCAGGGCCGGCACGCCGAAGTGACGCGCCGCTTCCTCGCACTGCGCGCGGCGCGTGTTGTAGGCGCTGTCGACCAGGCCGCGGGTGATGTGCGATTCGACGATCATGATCGCCGCGCCAAGCGGGATCGGCACCGGGCTGACTTCCAGCGAACGGCAGTCGATCAGCAGGGCATGGTCCTGGACGCCGCAGGCGGAGCTGATCTGGTCCATATTGCCGCACTTGCAGCCGACGAAGTCGTTTTCCGCCCGTTGTGCGACCAGGGCCGCCTCGATCGGTCCCAGGCCCGGATAATCGGGGAGGGTGGAGAAGAGGGTGCAGACCGCCACCGACAGCGAGGCCGATGACGACAGGCCGGCGCCTTGCGGCACGTCGCCGGCGATGACCATGTCCATGCCGCGCAACGAGCGGCCAGCCGGCTCGCGCTGCAGCAGTTCGTGCACCACGCCGCGCACGTAATTGGACCACATCGGCGCGGCCAGGCGTTCGATCGGCTTGTCGAGCGCGTATTCGTCGATGGCGTCGTCGTAGTCGGCGGCCACCACCCGCATGCAGCGGTCGGCGCGCGGGCGCGCCACGATCACCGTGCGGTATCCGATGGCGCAGGGCAGCACCAGGCCGCCGTTGTAGTCGGTGTGCTCTCCGATCAGGTTGACCCGGCCCGGGGCCTGGACCCGGATCGTGGCCGGCTGGCCGAAGGCGGCCAGGAAGACGTCGGCCGCTCTGGCCGTCAAGGAATCGCTCATCGTGCGCTCAAGGGTTGGAAGCAGGGGTATCAGGGGCATCGAGGTAGTGCACCTCGTCGGAAACGGCGCGCAGCATGGCGGCCGCCTGTTCCGGCGTCAGATCGCGCTGGGCCTCGGCCAGCATCTCGAAGCCGACCATGAACTTGCGCACCGAGGCCGAACGCAGCAGCGGCGGATGGAAGTGGGCATGCAACTGCCAGGCCTGGGCATTGTCACCCTCGCCATACGGCGCGCCGTGCCAGCCCATCGAATAGGGGAACGATGTCTGGAACAGGTTGTCGTAGCGGATGGTCAGGCGCTTGAGGGCGAGCGCCAGGTCGGTGCGCTGCTCGTCGTTCAGTTCTTCCAGCCGCTGGATCGGGAACCGTGGCAGCAGCAGCGTCTCGAACGGCCAGGCCGCCCAGTACGGCACCACGGCCAGCCAGTGCGTGGTCTCGACCACCACCCGCTCACGCGCCTGCGCCTCGCGCTCGGCGACATCCAGCAGCAGCGGCCGGTCGTGTTCGGCGTGGTAGGCGCGCTGGTTGCGGTCTTCGCGCGCGGGCAGGTCGGGCAGGAAGCTGGTGGCCCAGATCTGGCCATGCGGGTGCGGGTTGGAGCAGCCCATCGCCGCCCCCTTGTTTTCGAACACCTGGACCCAGCGGTAGCTGGCGCCCAGTTCGGCCGCCTGTTCGCACCAGGTGTCGACCACCTCGCGCAGCGCCGGCAAGGGCAGCTGGGGCAGCGATTTGGCATGGTCGGGCGAGAAGCAGATCACGCGGCTGGTGCCGCGCGCACTCATGCTCTGGAACAGCGGATCGGCGCCCGGCGGCGCCTCCGGGGTGTCGGGCATCAGGGCCGCGAAATCGTTCGCGAACACATAGGTGCCCTGGTAGTCGGGGTTGCGCTCGCCGTTGACGCGCACATTGCCGGCGCACAGGTAGCAGCCCGGGTCGTGCGCTGGCCTGGGCGCGCGGTCGGGGGCTTCCTGCTGCCCCTGCCAGGGGCGCTTGGCGCGGTGGGGAGAGACAAGTATCCAGTCGCCGCCGAGCGGATCGTAACGGCGGTGCGGGTGGTCGGTAGGGTTGAACATCGCGTTTCTCGTCATGGTCGGTTGGTCGGTCTTGAGCTTACCATCCGAGGCCATAGATGGCGACCAGCAGCACGCAGATCACGGCCGAGCCCAGCGCGAAGCCGCCATCGACACGGAACAGCGAGCGGTCGATGTGCATGCGTTTGAGCGTGCCGTCCTGCTCTGCCATCTTGCTCATCACCACCATGCCGATGACGACCATGATGAACACGATCAGCATGCGGTCGAGGAAGGGGATCTCGTAGACGCCGGCGCCGTTGTCGACCGCGAAGCCGATCGGCGCCAGGAACGACAGGTCGATCGCCAGCGGCAGGAATTTCAGGAACACCGAGAACACCAGGCCGCCGATGGTGGCGAACATCGCCGCCGCCGCCGTGGTCTTGCGCCAGTAGAAGCCGAGCAGGAACATCGCCAGGATGCCGGGCGAGACGAAGCCGGTGTATTCCTGGATGTACTGGAAGCCGCCTTTCTTGTCGATGCCCATCAGTGGCGCCAGCAGCACGGCGATGGCCATCGAGACCACTACCGACACCCGGCCGATCCACACCATCTTCTGCTCGCTGGCTTCGCGGTTGAAGTGCTTGTTGTAGATGTCGAGCGTGAAGATGGTGGCGATGCTGTTGGCCTTGCCGGCCAGCGAGGCCACCACGGCCGCCGTCAGGGCCGCGAAGGCCAGGCCCTTGATCCCGGCCGGGAGCAGGGCGAGCAGGGTCGGATAGGCGCGGTCCGGATTGAGTTCGCCGTTCGGACGCATGGCGTCGCCCAGCGTGCCCGAACGGTCGAGCGCATAGGCGGCGATGCCCGGCAAGACCACGATGACCGGCATCAGGAGTTTCAGGAAGGCGGCGAACAGCAGGCCCTTGCGCGCGGTATGCAGGTCCGCGCCGAGGGCGCGCTGGATGATGTACTGGTTGCAGCCCCAGTAGTTCAGGTTCACGATCAGCATGCCGCCGATGATGGTCGACATGCCAGGCAAGTCCATATAGCTCGGATTGTCGCGCGAAAGCACCATGTCGAAATGCTCGCCGGCGCGCAGGTACAGCTCGCTCATGCCGCGCAGGGCGCCCTGGCCGCCGGCCAGCGCCGCCACCAGGTCGAGGGCGATCCAGGTGGTGACCAGGCCGCCGATCACGAGGCACAGCACCTGCACCACGTCGGTGTAGCCGATCACCTTCATGCCGCCCAGCGTGATCACGGTGGCGAACACCGCCAGGAACAGCATGCAGGCCATCACGTCCAGGCCGGCGATGCTGCTGATCGCCAGCGCGCCGAGGTAGAGGATGGCGGTGAGGTTCACCACCACGTAGAGGCCCAGCCAGAACACGGCCATGGTGGTGGCCACCGCCTTGCCGTAACGCTGCTCGAGGAATTGCGGCATCGTGTAGATGCGGTTCTTGAGGTAGACCGGCATGAAGAACACGGCCACGATCACGAGGGTCACTGCCGCCATCAATTCATAGACGGCGATGGCCATGCCGATGCGGTAGCCGGAGCCGCTCATGCCGATGAACTGCTCGGCCGAGATGTTCGAGGCGATCAGCGAGGCGCCGATTGCCCACCAGGTGAGGGAACCCTCGGCGAGGAAGAAGTCGTGGGTGGCCTTGCCGCTGCTGCGCTTCTTGCGCCAGTAGATCCAGATGCCGTAGGCCGAGATGGCCACGAAGTAGACCAGGAAGACAAACGTGTCGAGCGTGGTGAATGGGGTCATTGGTCGATGTCTCTATGCCGCCGGGGTCTCATGTCCCGGTCGTGGTTATCGGTCGGGCGCGGCCTCGCTTGCCAGACCGTCGCCGCTGCTGTGGTGCGTCATCGCGCCAGCTCAGCGATAGTACCGCAGAACTTTCGTTTCCGGGTGTCCGGGCTGCTCGAACTGGCGATTAATGAAAGAAAAAAGACAAGTTCGAAGGGCTTCGAAAGTTTTTATTGTCGATTCCTTTCGATTCATGCATTGCGATTGCCTTTGTAATGATTCGGTTTTCCGCGACCTGCGCCCCGTGTTGTCGGATACGCCGAAGGCGATGGTGTGGACGACGCGCCGCGTCACCAGCGCCCGCCGCAGCAGTCCGACCAGGTCTTCCAGGCCGAGCCAGGTGACCATCTGGCGGTGGGTGACCGGCGCGGGCAAGCAGTAGCCGATGCGGATGCAGACGGTCTCCACCCCGCAGCGGTCCTAGTAGTGACGCGACAGGTTCTCGCCCCAGGCCTTCGACAGGCCCGGAAAACCGTCGGCGCGCGGCGGCATGCCGGCGTCGGCCCGCTGGCTCGTTTCGTCCATGCGCCCGCGCCGGTCATAGGGATGCATTTGAATGGTTTGCTCATGATGTCGATACTGGTGGATGAAGCACGTCAGGAGCGTCATTACCGGATGAATCGGCGCGCTCGTCAATCCGGGCGGTGCGATCGGTCACGATGTTGAGTGATTGGCGGCCAGCCGCCACGCGCATGGCCGGATGCTGAACACTGCGGGCGCTGGCGCACTCCTGCCTTGGCTGCGACGGCGTCGACGGATGGAAACCTACCTGGGTCGCCCCGCATCGGCCTTGGCCGCCCTGTTGACCGCGGTGCGAAGGTCGATGGGCTGCATTCATGGAGCCCAGGCCACGGCGGCCAATGCGACGTGGTCACCACTCTCCTGGTCCTTTCGCGCGGCAGGTCGCGCGCTCGCAGCTGTCGAACGTGGAGGCCCGGTTCTACGCGCTGCCTTGACGCGGCCAGTGCGGCTTGCGCATCACGCACATCCCGGGAATCGCTCAAGCGCTTGAGCGAATCCCGGTTGGATCTGCCTCATTCGATCAGGTGCATGATTCTTTCGGTGTAATACGGGATCAAGCGACTGTACGCACATAGAATGTTTTCAAGGCCGAGCAGTACATCTAAAACAGAGCCCTTGGAGACGACAACCGATGAACCATGCAACGACACGCACGCAAGTGCTGTACCCGACCCGCTGCGCGCGTGCGGTGGCCGCAGTGATTGCCATCCTGGCCGCGCACGGCGCGCTGGCGCAGGAAGCCGCCCGCACCGTACCTTCCAGCACGCCTTCGGCCAGCGCGCCGCCAGCCACCATCAGCGACGCCGAGACCGCGCCAGCGGTGGTCCACATCGCCGGCACGCGGCGCTCGGTGGCCTCGGCCATCGACCGCAAGCTGCGCGCGAGTACCGTATCCGATTCCATCGTGGCCGAAGACATCGGCCAGTTCCCCGACAAGAACGTCGGCGAGGCCCTGTCGCGCGTGACCGGCGTGCAGCTGTCGCGTGACTTCGGCGAAGGCTCGCAGATCTCGATCCGCGGCGTCGAGCCGGACCTGAACCGCATCGAGATCAACGGCATGTCGGTGCTGAACACGAGCGGTACGGCAGGTCGCGGCGCCGAGTTGCGCGAGCTGGCATCGGAGCTGATCGGCTCGATCGACGTCTATAAAGGCATCACTGCCGACATGACCGAAGGCGGCGTCGGCGGCTCGGTGTCGATCAAGACGCGCAAGCCGCTCGACTTCAAGGAGCCGACCATCGGCACCAGCATCTCGGCCGAACACGCGACCTCGCGAGGCGGCGTCCAGCCGCGCGGCAACCTGTACATGGCGGACAAGTACATGGGCGGCAAGCTGGGTCTGATGGCCAACTTCGTCTATGACGAGGTCCATACCCGCAACGACTATGCGCGCAATACATCGTGGCGCTTCATCCAGGACTGGGACAAGTCGCCCGAGAAGACCGTGGTCAGCACCGATCCGCGCCTGGCCGCGATCGGCGATGCGGGCGGGTGCTCCACCGCAGGCCTGACGACCGCCCAGGCCGACGCCTGCCGTCGCCAATGGTTCGACTACTCGCCGGGCATTGCGCGCTACGGCATCTGGACCCGCGACCACAAGCGCTCGTCGGGCGAGGTCACGGCGCAGTACGAGTTCAGCAAGAACTTCAACGCCTGGGTGAGCTACCAGGCCAATACCCAGCGCCAGCGCCTGAACGACCGCAACTTCGGCACCGACTTCCCGGATGCGAATCGGCTGGCGAACCCCGGCCAGGCGCCGGTCTACAACCCGGCCACCGGCGTACCGACCACTGCCGGCACCTGCCTCCCGGCGTCCACGACGCCCGACGATATGGTGATCACCAACCACCACGTCACCTCCTACACTGTCGGCAACTGCCTGTACGCCGCGGGCCGCGGCGGGCAGGGCGCCTTCGGCACGTCGGCGCGCGACTTCCAGCTCGACATCGATTCGCGCTACGCCACCTCGGGCTTCCTGTACAAGCGCGACCGCCTCGAGGTCGAAGGCCTGTTCGGCACCTCGCGCTCGCATTACGACAGCGACAGCAACAATATCGCGCTGACCCAGAATGCGCCGGGGCTGAAGGTGACCCTGGACGACCAGGGCTTGCCGCGCTTTACCTTCCCGGCCGGCTACAGCCCGGACGATCCAGCCTCCTACGTCCAGGCCCAGCTCCAGTATCGCCCCAGCGAGACCAAGAACCAGGAGGACCAGGCCAAGGTCGACCTGCGCTACCGCTTGACCACGCCGTTCTTCACCAAGCTGTGGTTCGGCGCCCAGGCCCGCAAGGCCGAATCGACCCAGTACAACGGCGGCGGCTACCTCGCCAGCAGCGGCGCCAATCCCGCTTCGACCGCCGACGACATCAACGTTCGCGGCGCCAACATCAACCAGACGGCGATCTACGACCCGTTCTATACCGGCGGCGCGCAGCGTCCGAACGACGCCCAGTCCTTCATCAACTCGGGCTTCTCGACCCGTTACATCAACGCGGCCCAGATGGCGCAACTGATCAGCGCCGTCAGCGGCCGCTCGCCCGGCACCTTCTTCGGTGGCCTCGGGGACATCAAGGGCATGCCGTCCGGCTGGATGTCGCCGGTGTTCGCGAATGCCTTGCCATTCTTCGACACCTCGGCTTTCAACCACGACTACCTGTATAACTCGCCTGGGAGCGACGGCAACACCTATCCGCAGATTCCGGCCTTCGGCGTGGAAGAGAAGATTGCCGCCACCTATCTGCGCCTGGACTGGGCCACCCAGTTGTTCGGTTACGAGGTCGACGGCAACATCGGCATGCGTTATACCCGCACCGACAACAAGTCCTCGGGCTTGCAGCGCTACTCGGTGCGTACCGAGACGTCCCCCGGCTCCACGACCTACACCGACGTCGTCGTGAGCAACGGCGTGGTCACGGTCGACAACACCTACCACGACTGGCTGCCGAGCTTCAACGGCGCCTTCTGGTTCATCGACAACAAGTTCCTCGCCCGCGTCGGCTGGGCCAAGGCGATGGCGCGCCCGCGCATGGACCTGCTGGCGCCGAACGCCACCTGCGTCCTGGGCAGCGGCAATCCGCAGTTCGGCGGCGAAGGCGTCGATACCTGCACCGCCGGCAATCCGGACCTGAAGCCCTACCGCTCGACCAACACGGACTTCAGCCTCGAGTACTACCCGACCCCGGACAGCCAGCTGTCGCTGGCCGTGTTCGAGAAGGACATCTCGAGCTACGTGATCGAACGCGTGCTGACCCGCGACGTCGACCTGTTCAAGAATGGCCAGCGTTTCAACGTCACCCAGGCCGTCAACGGCGAGGGCGCCACCACCAAGGGCATCGAGCTGGCCGGCCGCACCGCGCTGACCTTCCTGCCGGGCTGGCTGAGCGGCTTCGGCGTCGACGCCAACTATACCCGCATGGACTACAAGTACGCGCCGGGCAAGGAGCGCCTGAACCTGCTCGACGACACCGTGCTGCCATATCCGGGCATGTCGAAAACCGCCTATAACCTGTCGCTGTGGTATGACCAGGGGCCGGTCAATGCGCGCCTGGCCTATACCTACCGCGACCGCTTCTTTACCGGCGCCAATGACGTCTCGGGCAACCCGGTGTTCCAGGAAAAGACCGGCTTCCTGGATGCGAAGATCCAGTGGCGCTTCAACGACCGGGTGTCGCTTGCACTGGAGGGCAAGAACCTGACCGACGAAGTGCAGCGCAGCGATGCGGGCGACCCGTTCCGGATCAATGAACTGGCATGGTCGGGACGCCGCTACTTCCTGACCCTGGGCGTCAAGATCTGATGTCGCTCCCGATGTCTGCAGCCAGCCGCCCTTGATGGGTGGCTGGCTTTTTCGCTGGAGAGGACACCATGAAGTTCATTGCTCTGCCGGTCCTGTGCATGTGGCTGGCTCTGGCTGGCTGTCAGGCGCCGCCCGCATCCGAGCCAGACGCCGGATTCGCCAACCCGTTGGTGCGCCAGCGCGCCGATCCCCATGTCACCCTGCATCCGGACGGCTGGTACTACCTCACCGCCACCGTACCCGAGTACGACCGCATTGAGCTGCGCCGCGCGCGCAGCCTCGACGCACTCGGCAAGGCCGAGGCGAAGGTCGTCTGGCGCAAGCACGCCAGCGGCGAGATGGGCGCCCATATCTGGGCGCCCGAGCTGCACCGCATCGACGGCAAGTGGTATCTGTACTTCAGCGCCGGGCGCGCCGACAAGGTGTGGGAGATCCGGTTGTACGTGCTGGAGAACAGCGCAGAAAATCCTTTCGATGGCGAATGGATCGAGCGCGGGCAGCTCAGGACCGGCTGGGAGAGTTTCGCCCTCGACGCCACCACCTTTGCGCACCGCGGCCAGCGCTACCTCTCATGGACCCAGGTCGCGCCGGATGGCAGCAAGGGCACCAATATCTACCTGGCGAAGATGGACGGGCCGCTGGCGATCCGCCAGCCGGCGGTGCTGCTGACACGGCCCGAACATGACTGGGAAAGGCTCGGTCATTGGGTCAACGAAGCGCCGGCGGTGCTGGTCAGGAATGGCCGCGTGCTGATGACGTATTCGGCCAGCGCCACCGACGCCAGCTATGCGCTCGGCCTGCTGTGGGCGCAGGAGGATGCCGACCTGCTCGATCCGGCCTCGTGGACCAAGTCGCCGCAACCCGTCCTGCGCAGCAGCGAAAAGACTGGCCAGTATGGACCGGGACACAACAGCTTCACCACCAGCCCGGACGGCAAGACCGATATCCTGGTCTACCATGCGCGCAACTACCGCGACATCGCCGGCGAGCCGCTGCGCGACCCGAATCGCCACACGCGCGCACAGGCGATTGGCTGGCGCGCCGACGGCATGCCGGACTTTGGCGAACCGGTCGCCGACAGGGAGGCAGGGAATCAATGAGGAATATTGACGTTCAGGGTAACGATTTGCAGCAAAGGAGTGTGGCATGAAGTGGTATCACCCGATGGTGGCTTGCGCCGCCCTGTGGTCGGCAGGGCTCGCGTCGGCCCAGGAACTCGGCATTCCCCAGGGTTCGGGCGTGGAGGCGGCGCGTGACGCCGCCGAAGCGGCGAAGAACGCCGACCAGGTGGTCCTGATGCCGGCGCTGACGGCCGGCGCGGCCAACGCGCTGAGCATCCTGGTCTCGCGCGACGGCGCCGATTTCACCTCGCTGGCTTCCGAGACCTGGACGCCGCCATCCGGCGCCCTGCGCGATCCGGCGCTGGCGCAGCACGCCGACGGTCGCTATTACCTGGCGTATGCGAACGGCGCGGGCGGCATCGGCCTGGCCCGCTCGCAGGACCTGCGCCGCTGGGAGTTCGTGCGCGACCTTCCACTGGGCGGCGCGGTCCAGGCCGGCAAGCCTGGCTGGGTGCGCGAGCCTGACGGCGCGCTCAAGCTGGTGCTCGCGAGCGCCGGAGGCATCCAGGTCGTCGCGCCGGACGCGCACATGGACAACTGGTCTGCGCCACGGCGGCTGGAAGGGCTGGCCGGCCACCTCGAGGCGGTTGTGCTGGGCGATGGCGCAGGCTATCTGGCGGTGGCGCGCCAGCAGGACGGCCGGCTGGTGCTGGCGCGCGCCGGCGCCCTGGCCGGCCCGTGGAAGATCGACGCTACCCTCGACGAGCTCGGCGCCGGCATGACGGCGGCGGCCCTGGTGCGTCATGGCCAGGCCCTGCGCCTGTATGGTGTCGACGCCGACCGGCGCGCATGGCACGCCGACAGCCTCGATGGGGGCCGCAGCTGGAGCGAACGGCGGCGCCTGACCGGCACCGCCGCGATGGCGTCCGGATTCGGCGCGCTGGCGGCCGATGACAAGGCGCTGGCCAGCATATCCACTCCCCACGGACCGCCGCGCAAGGTGAGCTGGGACCAGTACTCGCTCAAGATCGACGGCAAGCGGGTGGTGGTGTGGTCGGGCGAGATCCACCCGTTCCGCTTGCCGAATCCGGCCCTGTGGCGCGACGTGATGCAGAAGATGAAGGCGCTGGGCTTCAATGGCGTGGCCTTCTATTTCGATTGGGGCTATCACTCGCCGGCGCCGGGCGTCTACGATTTCTCGGGCATCCGCAACGTCGAGCGTGCGCTGCAGATCGCGAAAGAGGAGGGCATGTACATCATCGCGCGCACCGGTCCTTACATCAATTCGGAACTCACCGGCGGCGGCTATCCCGGCTGGATGTTCCGCAACCGCGGCGAGGCGCGCACCGACGATCCGGTGTACCTGGCGGCGGTGGACGAGTGGATGACCCAGATCAATGCGATCATCGCGCGCCACCAGGTTACCGACGGCGGCGGCAACGTGATCGCCTACCAGCTCGAGAACGAGCTGGGCAAGGTGGAGCCCAAGCACGTGCGCCAGATGGAGCACCTGGCGCGCAAGGCGCGCCGCGACGGCATCACGGTGCCGTTCTTCCACAATGCCGCCGGGCGCCTGCCCGACTGGACGCCGAAGGGCTCGAGCGCGGCGTGGGCCAATCCCGGCCCGACCGACATCTACGCCTTCGATGGCTACCCGGGCGGCAGCTGCGACGTGCACGCCAGTCCCGCGGGCGCCAACAAGGCGCCCGACTGGGGCATCTATGGCGCGCCGGGCCCGCGTGCGGGCGCGCTGTCTTCGCCCGCCACGCCGGGCTTCGCGGCGGAACTGGGCGGCGGCTGGTTCGACTACTGGGGCTCGAACGGCACCTATGTCTGCACCGCCGAGCGCCAGGGCAAGGGCTACCAGCGGGTCTTCTACGGCACCAACCTGATCAACCGGATCACGATCCACAACGTTTACATGACCTTTGGCGGCACGTCCTGGGGGTGGCTCGCGGGCCCGGTGGTCTACACCTCGTACGACTACGGCGCGGCGATTGCGGAAGACCGCGGCCTGCGTCCCAAGGCCTACGCGCTCAAGCAGCAGGGCATGTTCGTGCAAGCTGCAGAGGCCGTGCTGGCCGAGATGGACAAGGGGCCGCCGCTGGCGCCGGCGGAGGGCAAGGTCAAGGTCTACCACAACATCAACAAGCGCCTGGGCACCCACGTGGTGTTCGCCGCCCACAACCCCGTTGATGGCAAGGGCGAGGAGCGCTTCAGCGTCAGGCTGGCCACGCGCGACGGCGAGTACACGATCGCGTCGCTGCTGCGCGGCCAGGACGCGCGCATGCTGCTGGCGTCCTACGACATGGAACGCCAGCGCCTGGTGTATTCGACCTCCGAGCTGCAGACGCACCTGCGCGACGGCGAGCGCGACATCGTCCTGCTGCATGGGCGCGATGGCCTGGAGGGCGAGACCGTGCTGCGCTACGCCGGCGCGCCGACGGTCGAGGTGCCGGCGGGGCGGGTGCAGTCGCGCTGGGATGCGGCGAAGGGCGACCTGGTGCTGAACTACGTGCACGAAGGCCTGGCGCGGGTACGCATCTCGGGCGGCGGGCGTGCCCCGATGCTGCTCCTGCTGGCGGATGAACCGACCAGCATGCAGTTCTGGACCGAGGACACCGGGGCTGGACGCGCCCTGCAGCTGACGCCGGCCCTGGTGCGATCGGCGCGGCTCGCCGGCGGTCTGCTTGCCATGACGGGCGACGTCGACCAGGATGGCGCCATCGAGATCTGGGGCCCGGCGTTCGAGACCGCCAGCTTCAATGGCCAGCCTCTCGCGCTCACGCGCCAGCCCGGTGGCAGCATGCGCGCCGCTGGCCTGAAGGGACCGGCGGCGGTGCGCGTGCCGGACCTGGCGCGCCTGACCTGGACCCGGCGCATGGACAGCCTGGAGGCGGCGCCGCGCTTCGACGACAGCGCCTGGGTGCAGGCCGACCGGCGTCCGTCGGCGGCCCAGACCTGGACCATGCCCGAACGGGGCCAGCCAACGCTGGCGATGAGCGACTACGGTTTCCATCACGGCGACGTGTGGTATCGCGGCCGCTTCACCAGCACCGATCCGAAGGCCAACCAGCTTGAGCTGTTCTACGGAGCCGGTGGCGCCGGCATGATCCAGGTGTGGATCGATGGCCGCTTTGTCGGCCAGCACGAGCTGGACACCGGCCGCTCGTTCCCGGAGACGACCGACAGCGTCAAGCTCGACCTGGGCAAGCTGCCGCCGGGCGAGCACGTGATCGCGGTCATGGTGCGCAACAATGGCCATAACTGGAACCTGATGGCGGACGACTTCCACCGCGAGGCGCGCGGCCTGATCTCGGCCTCGCTGACGCGCCGTGGCGGCCAGCGCTTCGGCACGCCGATCGCCTGGCGCATCCAGGGCCGCCGGGGCGGCGAGGAGCTGGTCGACCGCGTGCGCGGCCCGATGAACAACGGCGGCCTGTATGGCGAGCGCGCCGGCTGGCACCTGCCTTCCACCCCATCCCGGGGTTGGCAGTCCACGCGTCAGACTGACGCCCCACCAGCCGCCGGCACCTACTGGCTGCGCACGCAATTCAGGCTCGACCTGCCGCGCGACCACGACGTCCAGCTGGCCCTGGCCTTCGGCGACACCGCCAAGCCACGCTCCGACCGCGACAACCGCGCGCTAATCTTCGTCAACGGCTGGAACATGGGCCAGTTCATCGCCCACATCGGCCCCCAACGCACCTTCGTCATCCCGCCGGGCATCCTCAACCCGAACGGCGAAAACACGATAGCGCTCGCAGTGACAACCGACGGCCGCCCCGACAACGCCCTGGAACCCGTCAAGCTTGTCGCCCTGCGCACTACCCGCGGCGGCGTCCCCCTCGACATCATGAATGGCCAGGACGAGCCGCCCCAGAAATAGCGGTTCCTATCCAACCAATAAATAGGGTCAGTAAATAGGGTCAGTAAATAGGGTCAGTAAGTAGGGTCAGTGTCGAATTGTTTGCCAACTTCAGTAAATCAATTGGCAAATAATTTTACTCTGACCCTACTTGTTGGGTTATTGGGCGTGGGATAGTTGCGGGATGGTTGCGGCGAGTGCGGCGCGCCAGGCGGTGCGGTAGGCGGAGAGGCCGGCGACGGTGCGCGGCGGCTTGGGGTGGTGTTGGGCGCTTGGGGTGGCGTCGCGGTAGCGCAGGAGCCAGCCGCCGCAGGTGGTGCCGCTGGCGTCGTCGGAGTAGGCCAGGGCCTGGTGGGGACGCAAGCTGGCCAACAGGGGACCGAACCAGGGATTGGCGGTGAAGGCGCCTTCGACGGTGATCGAGCCGCGCGCGCCGAGCGCGTCCAGGCAGTAGTCGGTCATCAGGACGCAGTACAGCGTGGCGAGCGCGAAGCGTTCGCCGACGTCGGCGGGGGCGGGCCATCGATGCGGCCTGCCTGGCCTGCGAAAGGGCCGCCGCCGTCGGCGAAGCAGGGCAGCGCCATCGTGCCGCGCGCGATCAGCCGTTCGAGCTGTTCGAATGAACACGTGCCTGGCTGGTCGCCGGCCAGCGCGCCGAATTCACGCCCGCCCATGAAGCGCATGCAGGCCACCGGCTGGCCGAGGGCGTTGGTATTGGCCAGCATGTCGGCGTCTTCGCGCAGGCCATCCAGGCTGGCGCCGAAGGCGGCCGCGATCAGCCAGGTGCCCGTCGAAAGCACAGTACGTGGCGAGGTGGCGCCATCGCGGCTCAGGTGGCGCAGCAGCGAGGCATTGCTGTCGTGGATGCCGCACAGGACTTCGCAGGATGGCGCCAGCCCGGTGGCTTGTGCTACCTCGGGACGCAGCACGCCGAGCGAGGCCGAGGCCGGCGCGAGCGGCGGCAGTTGCGCTTCCCAGCCCATGCGCCTCACCAGCGACGAATAGTCCTGGCGCACCGGATCCCATAGATCGGTATGGCAGCCGAGCGAGGTCGCTTCGCCGGCGGCCACGCCGCACAGGCGCCAGGCCCAGTACTGCGGGTACATCAGGATGTGGCGCGCCCGCGCGAAGGCATCCGGGTGTTGTTGCTGCAGCCAGGCCAGCTGGCGGCCCAGGTTCAGGCCCGCCGGCAGCAGCGGTGAATAGGTCTGCGCATAGGCGGGCCGCAGCGCGGCGTAGTCGAGACCCGGCAGCGCCGTCTCGTAGTCGAGCACCGGCAGCACCAGACCGTCGTCGTCGACCAGGGCGGCGGTGGCGCCGTGGGTGACTGGAACGATCGCCGTCACCCGCGCCTGGCCGGAGAAGGCGCGGCACGTCGCCAGCATCCAGTCCCAGATGCCGTCGGTGTCGTGATGCGGATAGGGACCATCGTGCCGGATCGCATTGGGCCGGCGCCGTTCGGCCAGCAGCCGCCCGGCAGCATCGACCAGGGCCAGCTTGACGTTCGTCTTGCCGATGTCGAGGACGATCAGGGCGTCGTTCGGAGTCGCTTGCATGGGATCGCGCTCCATCAATGGCGGGTCGGCTTGCCGCGCAACAGGCGCGACAGCGCGATGGTCGCCAGCAGCAGCGTGCCCACCACGATCGTCATATAGATGCCGGGCACGTTGGCCAGCGCCAGGCCATAGGTCACGGCGCCCATCGTGAGCACCGCCAGCAGCACGCCGCCGATCGTGCCGGCGCCGCCGGCGATGCTCACGCCGCCCAGGATCACCATGGTGATGATCTCGAGCTCCCAGCCGGTGGCGATGTTCGGCCGCGTGCTGCCGATGCGGCCGGTCAGCAGGAAGGCCGCCAGGCCCGCCATCGCGCCGGTGAGCATGAACAGCCCCAGTCGGTAGCGGTCGACCGCGATGCCCGAGAAGCGCGCGGCGTCCGGATTATTGCCGATGGCGTAGATGCGGCGTCCCGCCGTGGTGGCATGCAAGACCACGGCAAACAGCAGCGCGAATCCGAGCAGGATCACGAAGGCGCGCGGGACCACGCCGCAGAAGGTGCCCTGGCCCCAGTCCGCCATCAGCTGCGGGTAGTTGGTGAAGGCCTGGTCGCCCAGCGCAACGCTGGCCAGGCCCCGGTACAGGGCGATGGTGCCGATGGTGACGACGATCGAGGGCAGCATGAAGCGCGTGACCAGGAAACCGTTGAGCCAGCCGCAGGCCAGGCCGGTGCCGATCGCCACCAGCACCAAGGTCTCGGGAGGCAGGCCGGCGCGGTGAGCCAGGCCCATGGCGACCGAGGACAGCGCCAGCGTCCCGGCGACCGAGATGTCGATCTCGCGGCAGATGATCAATAAGGCCATCGGCAGCGCGATCAGGGCCTTCTCGCTGAAGTTGACCGTGCCGTCGAGCAGATTGTAGGGATCGAGGAAGTGCTCCAGCGTGACCCCGCCGGCGACGAACACCGCCAGCAGCAGCAGGGCAAGCAGGGTCTCCCAGCGCGCCAGCACATGGCGCAGGCCTGGCCGCTGGCGGTCGAGGATCGTATAGCGCGAGGTATGGCTGGATTGGTTCACGGTCTTGGTGTCCATTGGGGTTTCGACCTCGGCGATGCCGGTCGCATTCATGCTGCGCTCCTTGTTGGGCTCCCCGCCGCAGGAAGTCCGGTGCGGTGCAGCGGCAGGATCTGGCGGCTGCGTTTGCGGTTGCCGCCGGCATTGAGCAGCACGGCGACCAGGATCACGGCGCCGGTCAGCGCGCTTTGCCAGAACGGCGAGACTTGCAGCACCGGCAAGGCATTGCCGATCACCGACAGGAACAGCGCGCCGAGCACCGTGCCGAGCACCGAGCCGACGCCGCCGGCGATGCTGGCGCCGCCGATCACGCAGGCGGCGATCACGGTGAATTCGAAGCCATAGGCGATCTCGGTGTAGGCGACCGCATACCGCGCCACCCACAGGTAGCCGCACAGGCCCGCCACCATGCCCGACAGGCCATAGGTCCAGAGCAGACGGCGCGCGGTCGGAATGCCGATATAGGCGGCGCATTGCGGCGCATTGCCGATCGCGTACAGGTCGCGGCCGAAGCGCGTGTGACGAGCCAGGAAGGCCATCGCCAGCACCGCACCAAAAGCGATCCACACCAGATGCGGCAGGCCGAACAGGCGCTGCAGCGGGAAGCCGATGAAGTTGGCCGGCATCTGGTGCGCCGATACCCAGGCGCCGCCCGAGATCACGAACACCAGTCCGCGGTACACGCTCATGGCGCCCAGCGTGACGACGATCGGCGGCAGCCCCAGATAGCCGATCAAGCCGCCGTTGACGAGCCCCAGCGCCAGGCCCGTGCCGGCCGCGGCCAGCATCACGAACACCAGCGGCAGCTGCGGACTGTTCGATGCCAGCATGGCCGCAACCATGCCCGACAGGGCCAGGTTCGAGGCCACCGACAGGTCGATCCCGCGGGTGACGATCACCAGCATCTGGGTCAGGGCCAGCATCACGAGCAGGGTGCTGTCGGTGAGCAGATTGGCCAGCGAGGCGGTTGTCAGAAACACCGGCGCGCGCAGGCCGACCAGCAGCACCAGCGCCACCACCATCATGGCCAGCAGGGCTTCGCGCTGCTTCATGATATCCATGAAGGCGTTTCGCTTGTTCATGACGCCGCCTCCAGACCCAGGTCGACCCCGGACGCGGCGGCAACCACGGTCTCGGGCGTAGCTTCGGCGCGCGTGAACTCGCGTACCACGCGTCCGTGGCGCATCACCACTACGCGGTCGGCCAGCCCCAGCACCTCGGGCAGTTCGGACGATACCAGGATCACCGACAGGCCGCGTTCGACCAGCCCGCTCACGAAGCGGTGCACGGCGGCCTTGGAGCCGATATCGATGCCCTTCGTGGGTTCGTCGAGAATGATGACCTTGGGATCGGTGGCCAGCCACTTCCCGAGCACCACCTTTTGCTGGTTGCCGCCCGAGAGCTCGTCGACGTTCTGGCTCAGGTAGGCGGCCTTCAGTTCGAGCTGTTCAGCGAAACGCCGGGCCAGGGCCGCTTCGGCGCGAGCACGCGGGAAGAAGCCGAACGTCGACAGGATCGGCAGCGTGATGTTGTGCATGATCGGCATGGTCAGGTGTGCGCCATGATGCTGGCGGTCCTCGGGCACATAGGCCAGGCCGCGCGCAATCGCTTCTCCGGGATTGCAAAATACCGCCGGCTGGCCCTCGAGCCGCACGCTCCCGGTCACCCGCGGCGTCAATCCGAACAGCGCCTGCATCACCTCCGAGCGCCCGGCGCCCACCAGCCCGTAAAAGCCGAGGATTTCTCCCTTGCGCAGGGTGAAGCCGACATCCTGGAATTCGGTCGGGTGGCTCAACCCCTCGACCTCCAGCAGCTGCGCGCCGATCTCCACCTCGGCCTTGGGATAGGCCTGGTGCACCGCGCGGCCGACCATCAGCGCCACCAGTTCCGGCTCCTTCACGTCGGCCAGGCGTCCTTCGGCGACGAACTGGCCATCGCGCAGCACCGTGTAGCAGTCGGCCACCTCGTAGATCTCGTCGAACTTGTGCGAGATGAAGATGACGGCGGTGCCGCGTGCGCGCAGCCCGTCGATGATGCGGTACAGCTCGCGGATCTCGCGCTGCGACAGCGCGGCGGTCGGTTCGTCCATGATCACCACGCGCGCATCCTGCGACAGGGCGCGTGCGATCTCGACGAAGTGGCGCTGGGCCACCGACAGGTCGCGCACGCGGGCGCGCACCGGCAGCGACACCTCGAGGCGGGCGAACAGCCCCTCGGCCTCGGCCTCGATCCCGGCCCAGTCGATGCGCCCCGCCAGGCCGCGGGTCGGGTGGCGGCCCACATAGATGTTCTCGGCCACCGATAACTCGTCGAACATCACGGTTTCCTGGTGCACGGCGGTGATCCCGGCGGCCATCGCTTCTTGCGGGCTGCCGAAGGACACGGGCTTCCCGTCGAGCAGGATCGCGCCTTCGTCGGGACGGTGGATACCGGTCAGGGTCTTGACGAGGGTCGACTTGCCGGCCCCGTTCTCGCCGATCAGGGCCATGACTTCGCCCGGACGGATGGACAGGCGCACGCCATTGAGCGCGCAGACGCCGTTGAAGCGCTTGGTGATCCCGGTCAGCTGCAGTACCGGCGTGGCGGGCGCGCCGTCGTTCGGGCGCAGGGAGGGCTTGTCAGTTGGGTCACTGGCATATGGGTGTTGCAAACGGATGAAAGGCGCCGCGCGCATCGACCAGGCGGTCGCGCGCGCGGCGGACTGGCCGGCTCAGAACAGCTTGGCGAACTGGTCGACGTTGCCGGCGTTGTAGGTGAACGGCGGGCCGAGGGCGGTTTCGCCGTTCGCATCCAGCGTCACGGCGCCCAGGCGGCCGACCGAGACGATCGCGCCATCGCCCGATTGGGCCTTGCCGGTCACGAACTGGTGCGCCGCAAAGGTGGCGGCGTAGCCGAGATCGATCGGATTCCAGATCGCGAACTCGCGCACCGCGCCGCTCTTGACGTGGCCGGCCATCTCGGACGGCAGGCCCAGGCCGGTGACGAACACCTTGCCCACCAGGCCTTCGTCGGCCACCGCCTTGCTGGCGGCGACGATGCCGACCGTGGTCGGGGCGATGATCGCCTTCAGGTTGGGGTGACTGCGCAGCAGGCCGATGGCTTCGCGGTAGCTCTTGTCGGACTGATCGTCGCCATACACGGTCGCCACCAGCTTGAGGCCCGCGTACTGGGGCTGCTCGAGCGTCTTCTTCATGACGCCGATCCAGATGTTCTGGTTGGTCGCCTGGGCCGACGCCGACAGGATCGCCAGCTCGCCCTTGCCGTTCATTTCGGCCGCCGCCATCTCGATCTGCTTCTGGCCGATCAGTTCCGCGTTGGAGGGATTGAGCTGCATCTGGCGCCCGCCCGGGGCCAGCGCGCTGTCGAACGAGATGACCTTGATCCCGCGCTGCATCGCCTTCTTGGCGATCGGCACCAGGGCATTGGGATCGTTGGCCGAGACCACGATCGCATCGACCTTCTGGCTGATCAGCGAGTTGATGATCTCGATCTGGCCTTCCGCGCTGGGCGTGGTCGGACCGGTATAAATGATCTCGACGCCGCCGATCTCGGCGGCGGCATCCTTCGCGCCCTGGTGGGCGGCATCGAAGAAGCCGTTGCCCAGGCTCTTCACGACCATCGCGATGCGGGTCCGTTCAGGCGCGTCCCCGGTCTTCTTGTCGGCGCAGCCGGCCAGGCCGGCGAACACACCGACCGCCGCGGCGGCCAGCAGGAGCTGTTTGATCTTCAATGCGAAATCTCCATCAGGGCTGCGGACTGGAAGTCATATTGGGGACTGTAGCGCGTGGTGCGCAGCGCCGGCATCTCGCCATCGGGTTCGACGGTGACGACCTTCACGCCATACTGCTCGAGCAGCTGCACCGCCTTGTCGGAAGCGTCGGTATCGGTGATCACCGTGGACACGCGATCCAGGCCGCACAGGATCAGGCCGGCCTTGCGCGCGAACTTCGAGCTGTCGGCCAGCACCACCAGTTCCTCGGCCTGGCTGATCAGGCGCTTCTCGGCCTGGATCAGCAGCGGGTCGGCTTCCATCAAACCCAGCAGCGACAGGCCGTAGACGCTCATGAACATCTTGGTGGCGTAGTGGTGCTGGGTGATGTCGTTGTCGAAGGGCGAGAGGATGACGTTCTGCTCGCGGTACACGCGCCCGCCCGGCACGATGATCTCGTTCTCGCTCGAGACCAGCAGGCGCTCGGCCATCAGGAAAGAGTTGGTCAGGATCTTGAGCTGCTTCTCGGTGAGGAACTCGGCCATCATGAAAGTGGTGGTGCCACCGTTGATGATGATCGTCTCGCCGTCGTTGCACATGCCCGCCGCATGGCGGGCGATGGCGCGCTTGCGCGAGGCGAAGCACTGGATATTGTTCTGGAACGTTTCGCTGGTCAGCGGGAACTGGCGGGTCTTGGGCAGCAGGTTTTCGGCGCCGCCCCGGGTGCGGGTGAGCAGGTTGCGTCCCGCCAGCCAGCTGATGTCGCGCCGGACCGTCGCCGGGGACGCGTTGAGCCATTCGACAAGCTGCTGGACCGTCGCCGACTGATGCTCGGCAAGCAGTTTCAGCAAACGCTTGCGGCGTTTGTGATTCACCATATTGTGTCTCCTCCGTAAGCCGTCTGGTTGTGTGCGGCATGGGGCCCGTCGTTCCAGCCTCTGTTGGGCAGCAATCGCGGGGTGTTCGAAAAGAGTAGTTTCTAGATGCAATATCGTCAATCACCAAATGATCATTTGACTGATTATTTCCCGTCGTTGCAGCGCACAAACGCTCAAATCGCTCAAGTCCGTGATTGATTCTTACTTGGTCAGCAAGTTGATTGTTTCCGCGTTGACACCCCGTAGGCCGCTGCTTTCTACTGTCTGCCGATGCCGTAGCGCTGCCCGGGCAGCATACGGACGCAGGACATGGAAGAGACACATCGATTCGATGACAAAACAATCAACTGGGAGATATTGATGGGCGCTTTGAGCGAAACGAAGCAGCGCGAACCGATCACCTCGCGCTGGGATGAAGCCGTCGCGGCCACGCTGAGTGAGCCGGAACTGCTGCTGTACCGGTCCAACCTGCTGGGTTCCGACCTGCGGATCACCAACTTCGGCGGCGGCAATACCTCGGCCAAGATCGACATGGTCGACCCGCTGTCGGGCGAGCAGGTCGAGGTGCTGTGGGTGAAGGGCTCGGGCGGAGATCTGGGCAGCATCAAGCTGGATGGCTTCTCGACCCTCTACATGAGCAAGCTGCATGCGCTCAAGGGGCGTTACCGCGGCCTCGAACACGAAGACGAGATGGTGGGCTACCTGCCGCACTGCACCTTCAACCTGAACCCGCGCGCGGCCAGCATCGACACGCCGCTGCACGCGTACATCGCGCGCCGCCACGTCGACCACATGCACCCGGATGCCTGCATTGCGATCGCCGCCTGCAAGAACAGCAAGGAACTCACCGCGAAGATCTTCGAAGGCGAGCTGGGTTGGCTGCCGTGGCAGCGCCCGGGCTACGACCTGGGCCTGAAGCTCGAAGCGGTATCGCAGGCCAACCCGCAACTGAAGGGCATCATCCTCGAAGGCCACGGCCTGTTCACCTGGGGCGATACTTCACAATCCTGCTACGAGACCACGCTGGCGATCATCAAGCGCGCCGAAGATTGGCTGGCGCAGAACGTCCAGCAGCCGGCATTCGGCGGGCAGGCCAGCCCGATCCTGCCGGCATCCGAGCGCGCCGCGCTGGCGGCGCGCCTGATGCCGCTCCTGCGCGGCAAGATCAGCAAGGACGAATACAAGCTGGGCCACTTCGACGACAGCGACGCGGTGCTCGAATTCGTGAGCAGCGCCCACCTGGCGCCCCTGGCGGCGCTGGGAACCTCGTGCCCGGATCACTTTTTGCGCACCAAGATCCGCCCGCTGGTGCTGGACTTCGACCCGAGCGCGCCCGATTTCGAGCGCCTGGCCGCGAGTCTCGACCAGGCCCTGGCCGACTACCGCGCCGACTACACCGCATATTATGAGCGCTGCAAGCGCGCCACCAGCCCGAAGATCCGCGACGCCAACCCGATCATCTACCTGATCCCGGGCGTGGGCATGCTGTCGTTCGCGAAGGACAAGGCCACCGCCCGCATCGCCGGCGAGTTCTACGTCAATGCCATCAACGTGATGCGGGGCGCGAACGGCGTCGACACCTATGTCGGCCTGCCGGAACAGGAAGCCTTCGATATCGAGTACTGGCTGCTCGAGGAAGCCAAGCTGCAGCGGAGCCCCAAGCCGAAAAGCCTGGCCGGCCGCATCGCGATGGTGACCGGCGGCGCCGGCGGCATCGGCCAGGCGGTCGCGCGCCAGCTGCTGCAGGAAGGCGCCTGCGTGATGCTGACCGATATCGATGCCGAAGCCCTCGAGCTGGCCGGCAAGGACCTGGCCAAGGTGGCCGGCAAGGACGGCATCGGCATCGTGCGCGCCAACATCACGAGCGAGGAGGAAGTCGCCGGCATCCTGGAAGCGGCCCTGCTCCGCTTCGGCGGCGTCGACCTCTTGATCTCGAACGCCGGCATCGCCTCGGCGGCGCCGCTGGACGAGACCACCCTCGAGATATGGAAGCGCAACCAGGACATCCTCGTCACCGGCTACTTCCTGGCCACGCGCGCGGCCTTCCGCATCATGAAGCAGCAGGGCCTGGGCGGCAGCATGGTCTTCGTCGGCAGCAAAAACGGGTTGGTAGCATCAGCCGGCGCCTCGGCCTACTGCACCGCCAAGGCGGCCGAATTGCACCTGGCGCGCTGCGTGGCGCTGGAAGGCGCCGAGCACGGCATCCGCGTCAACGTGGTCAATCCGGACGCCGTGATCCGCGGCTCGCGCATCTGGGACGGCAAGTGGAAGGAAGAACGCGCCGCCTCCAACAAGATCGAGGCCGACGACGTCGAGGAGTTCTACCGCAAGCGCAGCATGCTCAAGCTGTCGGTGCTGCCGGAAGACATCGCCGAAGCCGTGTACTTCTTCGCCAGCGACAAGTCGGGCAAGAGCACCGGGAACATCCTGAACGTGGATGCGGGCAACGCGGCCGCCTTCACCCGCTGAGTTGTCTGCTGACTGAGACCGATACGCTAAGATAGCGAGACATCACAACAAGCCGGGACGCCGACCCTCCAGGGTCGCGTCACCGGTCAACGGCGGCTTGCGCCGCCTGCATGGAGGAGACGAGCATGACGAGCATGACGAGCGTGATCGACGCTGGCCTGGTCGCGGACCAGAATGCCAGACTGGACGCGCAGCTGCAGGCCGACTACGAGGGATTGGGCGGCATGCTGGCGCGCCGCGGCCTGGACATCGACCAGCTGACCGCGCTGGCGCAGACCTTTGCCGTGGCGGTGCCCAGCTGGGGCGCCGGCACCGGCGGCACGCGTTTCGCGCGCTTCCCGGGCCGCGGCGAGCCGCGCAATGTATTCGAGAAGCTGGAAGACTGCGCCGTCATCCACCAGCTGACCCGCGCCACTCCGAGCGTGTCGCCGCACTTCCCGTGGGACAAACCGACCGACGCATCTGAGCTGCGCGAGACGGCCAAGGCGCTTGGTCTGTCCTTCGACGCGGTCAATTCGAACACCTTCCAGGACCAGCAGGGCCAGGAACAGAGCTACAAGTTCGGCAGCCTCACGTCGACCAGCGCCGCCGTGCGCGCGCAGGCGGTGGCCCACAATATCGAATGCATCGAGATCGGCCGCGCGATCGGTTCGCAGGCGCTGACCGTGTGGGTCGGCGACGGCGCCAACTTCCCCGGCCAGCACAATCTGCGCGGCGCGCTGGAACGCTACCTGGACAGCATGCGCGAGATCTACGCCGCGCTGCCGGGCGACTGGAACGTGTTCATCGAGCACAAGCTGTTCGAGCCGGCGTTCTACGCCACCACCATCGCCGACTGGGGCACCAGCTTCGCCTGCGCCACCGAGCTGGGACCGAAGGCCAAGTGCCTGGTCGACCTGGGCCACCATGCGCCGAACACGAATATCGAGATGATCGTGGCGCGCCTGGCGCAGTTCGGTAAACTCGGCGGCTTCCACTTCAACGACAGCAAGTATGGCGACGACGACCTGGATTCCGGCTCGATCAATCCGTTCCAGCTGTTCCTGGTGTTCAACGAGCTGGCCGACGCCGCCCGCCGCGAGGGCGAGGCCTTCAAGCCGGCCTATATGCTGGACCAGTCGCACAATGTGACCGACCCGATCGAGAGCCTGATGAGCAGCGCGGGCGAGGTGCAGCGCGCCTTCGTGCAGTCCGCCCTGGTCGACCGCGCCGCGCTGGCCGGCCTGCAGGAGCGGAACGACGTGCTGGAGGCGGCGCAGACCCTGAAGCGCGCCTTCCGCACCGACGTCAGCCCGATCCTGGCGATGGCGCGCGTCCGTTCCGGCGGCGCCGCCGATCCGTTGGCCTGCTACCGCGCCAGCGGCTACCGCGACCGCGTGGCCGCCCTGCGCCCGGTCAGGGCCGGGGCCAGCAGCAGCGGCATTGTCTGACCATGACCGTTCACGCCACGCTGGCGTTCCGCATGAAGCTCAAGGCCGGCAACGCGCAAGAATATCGCCGCCGGCACGACGCCATCTGGCCCGAGCTGGCGGCGCTGCTGTCTGGCGCCGGCATCCACGACTATGCGATCTTCCTGGACGAAACGACGCTCGACCTGTTCGCGGTGATGAAGCTGGGCCCGGGGCATGAGCTCGGGCCGCTGCCCGAGCATCCGGTGATGCGCAAATGGTGGGATTACATGGCAGACCTGATGGAGGTCGAGCCGGGCAACCGGCCGAAGGAGTGGCCGCTGACCCAGGTATTCCACCTGGCCTGAGTGAAGCGACGAACGGCCCGGGGCACTGTGAGCTGTCCCGGGCCGCATGATGTCAAGCGCGCGTTCAGCGCGCCGGGAAGCTGCGCTGGAGCCAGGCCTTCGGCACCGGCACCACCACGATGTTCATCGAGCGGCCGTCTTCCGACAGCATCGCCGACTGGATCTGGATGCGGGTGCCGTCGGCATTGAAGGTGGGGTGCGGATGGTCGGCCGCGGTGGTCTTGTGGCCGGTGGTGAGCAGCATCATCTCGCGGTTGCGGCGGTCGATCAGGTAGACGCTGCGGCTGAAGTCGTCGCCAACGGCGAAGCGGCCGTCGCTCGAGCCGTGCACGTGCCACAGGCCGCTGCCCGACGCGGTCTGGCCGACGATCTGCATCTGGCGCGTGCGCAGGTTGACGATCGCCAGGCCGGTCGGCTTTTCGCGGGTGCCGGTAGCGCCCCAGCCATCGTCCTGGCCTGGATTGGCGCCGCTGACGTCGGTGGCGGGCCCTGGCACCGCTGATGCCGCGCCGGGGATCGCGCGATGGCCCATGATGGCCATCGCCACCTCGTCCTTCGTGATCACCGCCTCGTGCGTGACCCATTCATACGGCGCCTCCGGATACAGCGGACGCAGGCCGCTGCCGTCAGCGCGCACGGTCCAGGTGCGCTGCGGCGACTTGCCGCCGGTCTCCCAGCAGAACACGATCTCGCCCGGATTCCACAGATTGGCCTGGATGTGGCCGACCTGGAACGGCACCGATACCACGTGTTTTATTTCGCCGGTGCGCACGTTCAGGCGCGCGATGCCTTGCGGGCCGGCGCCCATCTTGCGCGGGCCGAAGGCCGGCTCGATCTTCGTGCCGGGCGGCAGGTGCTTGGCGGCCTGGCCGGGGCCGACCTTGAAATAGACCCATTCTTCGTCGGCGTCGAGCGCCAGGTCGCCGCCGGCTTCCAGTTCGGACGGCAGGTTCGAGACCACGCGCTGGTAGCTCGCCGCGGGCTGCATGCGCTTGGCGGCGCTGTCGGCCAGCACGCGCGCAAGATCGGTTTCGACGATCTGCAGGCCAGCATCCGCCTTGCGCATGTAGTACAGCTTCATCGACTTCTGCGCCAGGTTCAGCATGCCGGTATAGCCGCCTTCGGTCACCTGCACCAGGTCGCCCGTCTCCTCGTTCACCGCCAGCGCCTCGCTGCCGGCGAGGCGCGAGCGGAATACCAGCCACTTGCCGTCGGCGGTCCATTGCGGGTGGGTCGGGTAGATCTTCGAATCGCCGTGCGGTTTGCTGGTCAGGAAAGTTAGTTCGGTGCCGGTGACCGGATCCTTGACCAGCTTGCGCTCGGAGGGAAAGCGCTTGCCGATCTGGGCCGAGGCATCGGTGCACAGCAGCAGCGCGACGGCCAGGGCGATCGCGGAATGCGTGAGGGGTCGCATGCGGGTGTCTCCTTCTTGTGGATGTTGTCCGCTCATTGTTACAGTACGAGTTGCTCATTTCCAATCATATTGCTGATTCTTTCTGCGTATTGACCGCCGTGGCTGATTGCGCCGCATAGAATCTGCCTGTGACAACGACCGACGGAGACCGTGGCAATGACTGTTTCTCGCGCCCTGCAGCGGATACTGGTATGGCTGGCGCTGGCCTGCGCCATGGCATCAGGCCAGGCACAAGGTCCGACCGCCGCAATGAATACCGACCCCGCCCGTGCCCAGGTCGTGCTGCCGGAACCGGCCAATCCGTCCCTGCCTTCGATCATCCTGATCGGCGACTCCACCGTGCGCAACGGCCACGACGACGGCCAGGGCAAGGGCGCACGAGGGCAGTGGGGCTGGGGGAATCCGCTGGCGGCCCACGTCGATGCGGCGCAAGTGAACCTGGTGAACCGCGCCGTGGGCGGCCTGTCCAGCCGCACTTATATCAGCAGCGGGCATTGGGAGCGCACGCTGGCCCTGGTCAAGCCGGGCGACGTCGTCATCATGCAGTTCGGGCACAACGACGCCTCGCCGGTGAACGACGACAAGCGTGCGCGCGGCACCCTCCGCGGCGCGGGCGCCGAGTCCACCGAGATCGACAACCTCCTGACCGGCAAGCGCGAGACGGTGCACAGCTACGGCTGGTACCTGCGCACATATATCGCCGACATTCGCGCCAAGGGGGCGACGCCGGTCGTCGCCTCGCTGGTCCCGCGCAAGGCCTGGAACGACGATGGGGGCAAGGTGCGCCGCAACCGATCCGATTACGCCGGCTGGGCGGCCGAGGTGGCGCGTAGCGAGAAGGTGGGCTTCATCGACCTGAACGAGATCGTGGCGGAGCGCTACGACACGATGGGACCTGACGCCGTCATGGCGCTGTTCCCGGCCACCGTTCCGGACGAGCGCGTTCACACCAACTGGGCCGGCGCCGCCCTCAATGCCCAGGTCGTGGCGACCGAGCTGGCAAAGCTGGGCGACCCGCGCATGAAAACGTTCCTGAAACCGGTGGAAGACGTGCGGCCGGTGATCGATGCGCGCACGGTGCGCGACGAGACGGCGCGCGATCCGACGCTGCCGACCCTGTTCCTGGTCGGCGACTCCACCGTCAAGAGCGGTGGCCAGGACGGCGCGATCGGCTGGGGCGAGCGCATCGCACCGTACTTCGACGCCGGCAAGATCAACGTGGTCAACGCCGCGATCGGTGGACGCAGCAGCCGTACCTTCTTCACCGAGGGGCGCTGGGAGCGGGTCAGGGCGCAGCTCAAGCGCGGCGACGTGGTGGTGATCCAGTTCGGTCATAACGACGGCGGCCGCATCGGCGACCCGGCCTCGAAGAACCGCGCCTCGGTTCCTGGCATCGGCCCTGAGACGGTCGAGGATACCCGCCCGGACGGCAGCAGGGAGCAGGTGCACAGCTTCGGCTGGTATATGGCCCGCTACGTCGCCGACGCCAGGGAAAAGGGGGCGACCGTGGTCATCGCATCGCCGATCCCGCACCGCGACAAGTGGCAGCATGAACGCGACTTCGCGAACTTCGCCGACTGGGGCCGGGAGGTAGCCGTGGCCGGCGGCGCCCACTTCATGGACTTGACGATGCTGGTCTCGAACGCCTACCGTGACGTCGGGTCGGCGACGGTCGACACCTTCTTCTCCGACGCCCGTACCCACACCAATGCCGCCGGCGCCGAATTCAATGCGCGCCAGGTCGTCGCCGGCCTGGCCGCGCTGGCGGGCAACCCGCTGGGCGCATATTTTTCGCCGCAAGCCTGCGTGCGCTGGGGCGAGCGCGGCGCCTTGCTCCATCACGACGATTTCAATGGCCCCTTGACCGGCTATGTGAGCGAGTATGCGCGCAAACCCGGCAACGTCGTCGCCAACCGCGATGGCCGCCTGCTGATCGACGTCGATTCGGGCGCCACCGTGTGGCTCGACAAGCCCTTGTCGGGCAATGTACTGATCTCCTATACGCGCCGGGTGGTGGTGGACGGCGGGCCGAACGACCGCCTGTCGGACCTGAACCAGTTCTGGATGGCGCGCGACCCGGCGCGCGCTTCTCTGTTCACCCGCTCCGGTAAGTTCGAAGACTACGATGACCTGGAAATGTACTACGCCGGCATAGGCGGCAACGGCAACACCACCACGCGCATGCGCCGCTACGCCGACGGCAAGCGCGAGCTGGTCGCCGAGCGCCTGGGCCGCGACTTCCTGCTCGAGCCGAATCGCGACTATCGCGTCGAGATCGCGGTGCGCGACGGCTGCACGCGCATGCGCGTGGACGGCCGGGATGTCTTCACCTACTACGACCCGCGGCCGCTCACGCACGGGTATGTGGGTTTGCGCACCACGTGGTCGCGCCAGACCATCGCCGGACTGACCATCCACCAAATCCAATAAAAGGAGACACAAGCAATGCAATCATCCAAGCCGCGCCACACCCTGATGGCCATACTCGTGGCGGGCCTGTTCCCGTTTGCCCTGGATGCGAGCGCGCAGGACGCGCCTCCGCCGCAAGAAAAAGGGCCGGCGCCGGCCGACGCCATGCTGCATGCGCTCGACGTGAAGTACCCGACGCCTTACCGCGCGATGGAAGCGGCCGAGATCAAGGCCGTGCTCGATCGCGTGTTCGCCTACCTCGACCGCACCACGCCGGCGGAACTGATCGACAAGACCACGGGCGCCGCCATCACCGATGTGTCGACGGCCAATCCGAACGCCGTGCTCAAACCCGGCGACTTCCGCCTGAACAGTTATGAATGGGGCGTGACGTATATCGGCATGCTGGCGGCGGCCCAGGCCACCGGCGACGCCCGCTACCAGGATTACATGACCAAGCGACATACCCTGCTGTCGCAGCTGACCCGCGCCTATTTGCCGGTGGTGAAGGCGGACGCGCAGAACGCGCATGCGCCGATCAAGGGCTTCCTGAATCCGCATGCGCTGGACGATGCGGGCGCGCTGTGCCACAGCTTCCTGAAGGCCAAGGTGGCCGGTTCGAAGGTCGACTACGGCCAGATGATCGGCGTGTGCGGCGACTTCGTCACCAACAAGGAATACCGGCTGAAGGACGGCACGCTGGCGCGCGGCGGCCCGGACGGAAAAGGCGGCCGCAAGATGCGCCCGCTGCCGGACACCCTGTGGCTGGACGATATGTTCATGGGCGTGCCGACCATGGCCTACCTGGGCAAGACGACGGGCGACAGCAAGTACTACGACGACGCGGTACGCCAGGTGCAGCAGTTCTCCAAGCGCATGTTCAATCCCAAGCTCGGCATCTACATGCACGGCTATGTCGAGGGCAAGCGCGATCATCCCGAGCTGCGCTGGGCCCGCGCCAACGGCTGGGCGGTGATGTCGATGGTCGAAGTGCTGGAAGTGCTGCCGAAAACCCACAAAGGATATAACGCCGTGCTCGAACAGTTGCGCGCCCACATCCGCGGCCTGGCCGGCTACCAGACCCGCGACGGCTTCTGGCACCAGCTGATCGACCGCAACGACACCTACCAGGAGACCTCGGCCACCGCGATCTATGCCTACGCGATCGCGCGCGCGGTCAACCGCGGCTACGTCGAGCCCGAGATGTATGGTCCGATGGCCAACCTGGCCTGGAATGCCGTTGCCAGCAAGGTCACGCAGAGCGGCCAGATTGAAGGGATCTGCGTCGGCACCGGCATGGCCTTCGACCCGGCCTTCTATGCCTATCGTCCGACCAGCGTGAAGGCGGCGCATGGCTACGGGCCGACCCTTCTCGCTGGCGCCGAGATGATCGAGATGAACAAGAAGTTCAAGTTCGGATTGAACGACAGCGGGTTGATGTTCCAGGGCGGGCAGCAGTAGTCTCGATAAGAGCCTTCCATTTGTTGGCCCAAATACGTCGTCCCCGCCTGCGCGGTGAGTCGGCGTCGCCAATGGCGACGACGACGGGCATGCGTTAACGGAAGAATCGTTCTATCTACGGCGCCGGCGCCCTTAGCCGCTCCACCAGGCTGGCCGGCGCCGCGAACGCGGTCCCGTGACGCATCCTGCTCGGAAAGCGCATGCGGGCGCTGACGTCTTCCCAGTGCAGCATGTCGCGCGAGCGCAGCGCGCCGTAGTGGCCGGCCGTATAGGCGTCGAAGTACAGCAGCACCTCGTCGCCGACCTGCAGCGCGCTCGGTCCCTCGGCCCACAGCCCCGCCGGCGTGAGCGGCGCACTCAATGGTCCGAACGGGCCTTCCAGGCTCGCGGCCTGGGCGACCTGCATGTATTTGCGGGGTGGATGGCGGGTTTCGTCCTTCACCACCAGCCAGTCGCGCCCCAGCGCGCGCAGGAAGGTGGCGTCGATCACCGAGAAGCCCGGATCGTAGAACAGCCGGGTCGGCGTGAAGCTGGCGAAATCCTTCGTGGTGGTGGCGTAGATGCGGTGGTCATACTTCGTGTCGCCGGAGGCGTCGCCGCCGGCCTCGGTCTGGGGGAAGCGGCCGGGGATCGTCGATGACCACAGGATGAGGAAGTGCGCGCGTCCGGCGTCATGGAACACCTCGGGAGCCCAGGCATTGAGCGCGCCCGGCTCGTGGGCCATCACCGGCAGGCTGCGCTGGCCCGACCATCGCACCAGGTCGGGCGAGGAGGCGTAGCCGATGCCGGTATCGTTCCAGCCGCTGGTCCAGACCATATGGAACATCCCGTCGGGCCCGCGGGCGATGCACGGGTCGCGCATCAGCCTGGCCGGGCCGACGGTGGGCGCTAGGAAGCTGGCGCCGCCGCGCAGCGCCTCCCACTGGTAGCCGTCGCGGCTGGCGGCAAAATGCAGGCCGTCGGCGCCGTTGCCCAGGAAGTAAGAGAACAGGTAGGCCTGGTCTTCGGTGGTCCGGCTGGCCGGCAGTGGGCCGGTGCATCCGCCGAGCAGGCCGCTCGCCAGCAGGGCCAAGCTTGTACGGCGTCTCATCGGGCATTCCTTTGGGATGCGCCGGTGATCACTTCGCGCTGCCCGTCGTCGCCGAGCGGCCGAGGTTGCGTGCGGCCGGGGCTGGGCGGCACCGTGAAGCCGGACACCGGATCGGGATGGGCCGGGTCGAAACGGAAGTCGGGGACGAGGTGGGCGGCCAGCGCAAGCTTCGCCTCGCGCATGCCCAACGCCACCGCCTTGGCCAGCAGGTAGCTGCCATATGGGTTGTGATGGGTGTTGTCCAGCTTTCCCGGCGCGGGCGAGGCGAACGCCGCCTTCGAGCCTTCCACGCCCAGGGCGGCGTACAGGGTCTTGCTCATCGCGTTCAGGTCGATGAAGGGCACGTCCAGCTCGCGCGCCGACTGGCGCGCGGCTTCGGCGTAGTCGGTGAGCGATGGCTTGACCCGTCCCGCCTCGTCGAAGGCGCGCCGTTCGACCGGCGAGACGATCACCGGCAGGCCGCCGCGCGCACGCGCCATGTCCACATGGGCCTTGATCTCGGCTTTATAGGTCGTGAACGGGCCGCTGCGGCCATCCTTGATCTGCTTCTGGTCGTTATGGCCGAACTGCATCAGAAGCAGGTCGCCCGGCTGCATCATGCTCAGGATCTTGTCGATGCGGCGGCGCGCCAGCGAGTCGCGGTAGGTCTCTCCCGACTGCGCATGGTTCGATACCGCGACCGTTGAGCCGAAGAAGCGCGGGAGCATCTGGCCCCAGCTGTTATACGGTTCGCCCGGCTGGTCGCTCACGGTCGAGTCGCCCAGCAGGAAGATGGTCGGCACCCGGGCCGGCACGATCTCGACGCGCTGTACGGCGGCCGGGTCGCCATTGAATTCCAGGGTCAGGCGTTCGTCCCAGTTCCAGGCCTCGGACTCGGTCTCGCGCGGCGCCTTGAGGGCGACCGCGCCGGCCGCGACGCCGGGCACGGGAGCGATGCGCGCGGTGCGCACGTTGGCGACGAAGGTGCGCAGCACGCGCTGTCCGGCCGCCGCCGGCACGTTCTCGAGCATCAGCCGGCGCAGCTCGGACTTCACGGTGGTCGCGGTCGGCTGCGTGGCATGGCCCAGCACGACGGTGACGGCGTAGTTGCCCTCGGGAGGCGGACCGAAAAATAACCGCCCGCGTCCTCGAAACCGTAGCCGCGCCCTGCATCGTAGGGTGTGCCGGGGGAGACACGGACGTGGCCGGCGGGCGCCTCGGCGTCGCCGAACACGAATCGGGTCGGCGCCGCGCCGTGCGCCTGTGCGCCCAGCAGCGCGCCGGCCACCAGGCAGAGTGCGAGAAATGAGTGGGTCATGGCGAATCGCATGGACAGGTCAGAGGGCGTCACCGATCAACGCCAGGTTCTGGATCGCGGCCAGGCCCCACTGCGCGGTGTCGTTGGTGGTGACCCACGGCACCTCGAGGACCGGATTGAGCGTGGCCGCACCAAGCACCTCCGTGGTCACGAAGGGCGGATAGGGGCGGATGCCCGCGAATTCGGTCCAGGCGCGGCGCGCCAGCGCCGGGTCCTTGCGCCGCCAGGCCGCGTATGCGGTCAGGCGCGAGTGGCCGATCACCAGCACGTCGGAGCCGCCATGCGGCTTGCCCAGCCGGCGCTGCTGCTCGTCCTTCGGGGCGTTGTACAGCGCGCAGTAGTCGAGCCAGGCGCGCTCGAAGGCTTTGTTTCCGGTAAGGGCGATCAGTTCGTCGAACACCTCCACCGCCCCGAACACGGCGTTCAGGTGCGAGGCCTTGACGCTGTCGCCGGCCATATTGTGCAGGCGTCCGGTGCGGGGCTCGTAGCCCATGCGCTCGCCGCTGAAGAAGCCGTGCGGCATGGCGGCGATGTCGCGCATGCCGGTCAGGATCTTGTCGCGGTAGCGGGCGTCGCCGCTGCGTTCCCATTCGGTCAGCCAGTTCGCCGCGAGCGAGGCCCAGTCGGTGCCGAAGCTGGCGCGCACCGGATACGGACCCTTGGGCGGCTGGTTCGGCAGCTTGCGCACCGGGTCGACCGCATCCAGGCGCAGGTCGGCGTCCAGCAGCTCGCGCATCACGTCGCCGGTGCGTTCGTCGGCCGTGAGGTAATAGTAGATGCGGCGGTAGACCGCGGTGCTGATGCGCACCTGCTTGGCGCTGCAGCCCCAGTGCTGGACGTTGTGGCGCGTGCCCAGGCCGGCGAAGCGGCCCAGGTGGTAGGTGTCCACGTCCGTCGTGTGGCGCACCATGGCTTCGCCCATGCGGAAGATGTCGGCGCGGCCGCTGCGCAGAAAGGCGTACCACAGCCACAGGTCGGGCGAGAGTTCCGAGTTGGCCCAGGCATAGCCGCCGACGTCGTAGCGCCATTCGTGGCGGTCGGTATCATAGGTATGGCGCACGTCGCCATGGTCCCAGAAGCCGTACCAGCGGCGCTGCTCGACTTCGTCGCGGTAGAAGGCGAAGTGGGCATCCAGGCGGTCTTCGATATGGGCCCTGGCCGCGGTCGAGCGGTCCGGCAGCGAATACAGGTTGCCGAAGGCGCGCGTGGCCAGGATGTGGGCAGGCGCTGCGCACAGCTGCGGCGGGGACTGGACCTGAGTCGCCATGCGCACCAGCTGCTCGCGCGCCGGCGTCGTATCCAGGGCCCACAGCGTGAACTCGCTGCTGCGCGCCACGCCCACCGGCGTGCCGAAGCCTTTTTCGTAGTCCTCGTAGGTGACGTCCAGCGCCTGCAGCTCGTCGGCGTGCGTTTCCATGCCCATGCCGTCGTGATAGAAGCGCAAGTCCATCGCCGGGGCATCGGGCGACCAGATCCATAGCGTGACCTGGGCGGCGTCCGTGTGCGCGTTGCGGATGTCGAGCTGGGTCGGATGGCGCTGCCAGAAGTCGCGCATGCCGAAGGCCAGGCCGCCTTTGGCGCCGCCGATATAGCCCAGGCCCGGCGCGCGCCTGCCCCAGGCCGCGTCGATCCAGCCATGGCCGGCCTTGGTGCGCTTGCGGATGCGGAAGCTGTCCGGCGAGAGCTGGGCCAGGCTATAGTCGCCCCAGGCCGGGATCAGGTGCAGCGACTTGTTCACCCGTTCCGCGATCGGCGGCACCGCATGGCCGGCCAGTTGCGCCTTGCGCACCGGCGCGCCGGGATCGCGTCGCAAGCCGGTGAGATTGCGTACGCCCTCGGCCCACAGGCCGCCGTCCTCGCCGCCGAAGCGCACATGGCGGTCGTGCGGCGCGTCGACCAGGGGCACGTCGAAGCGCAGCCCGAGGCCGCGCACGAAGTCCTTCCGCTCGTCGCCGTCGAACACGAAGGTGTGCATGATGCGGACCGACTCGGCGCTGGCGTGGAAATACAGCCGCAGCGTGAACGGCAGCCACGAACGCGCACCGTCCTGCCCGCCATCCTGGGCGCGGTGCATGCCTTCCAGCTTGACCACGCTGCGCTGCGGCCCGCGTTGCTCCAGCGTGACGCGCTGCAGCCGGCTCTCGTAGGCAGTCTGGCGGGTGCTGCCGTCCGGGCTGTCGTCGCTCAAGGCGACCAGCCTGCCGGCGCGCGCGATGTCGCGTCCGCCACGTCGGAGGCTGCGCACGATTTCGCAGCCCTGGCGCGGGATCGTGCATTCGATGACGCCGGTGTCGATCACGATGGCGTCCGGGCTTTCCTTGACCGTCAGTTGCTTGCCGCCCCTGGCGCCAGGACTGCCGGAACTGCCGGGCCGCAGCCGCAGGCGTTCCGGCGCCGCATCCATGGCCGGCAGCGCGTGCGCAGTCCACTTGAGCGAGCCGTCCGGCCAGTAGGCGGTCGGCCAGCTCTGGCAGGGCAGGTCTCCATCATCGCCGCACAGCACGAAGGCCTGGTCCTTGCGCAGCGCGCCGCGCGGCCAGGGCACGCCGAAGGTGGTTCCGGTCATCAAGCCGGGCCTGCCTTCGAGCCAGGACAGATCCACGCTGCCCGGAACGGCCGGCGCGGCATCGGCCGGTGCGGGATTCACGCCCAGTGGGAAGGCGGCGGCCAGCGCGCCGGTCTTGAAGAAAGTGCGTCGGGACAGCGGCGCCATGCTGTCAGCGTCCCGCCGCCAGGCTCACGCTTACCGGCGAACGCAGGCGCAGCGCCTCGTCCGCGACGTGCTTCTGCCACAGCGCCTGGGTCGCGAACGGGCTGCCGCGGGTCCAGGCGGCGCCGACGTAGTAGCGCAGCAGCTTGCCAGACGCGACCGGCGCCGTCACCAGGGCGTTGCGCGCATCGGCGGCAAAGCCGGAAGCCGACGGCACGATCACGGCCACGCCGAAGTCGCCGAAGCTGCGCTGCGTCACCCATTGCACCAGGCTGCCGTCGGCCTTGTTCTGGGCGAAGTCGACTTTCACCTCCTGGCCCTTGTCGCTCGGGTTCTTGTGCAGGCCGACGGCGGCGTCCAGCGTGGCCGGGCCGCTGAAAGTAAAAGTGCTGTCGATGCGGTCAAAGTAGCGGCCGGCGTCGACCGTGAAGCGCTTGACTTCCGCCACCTTGGCGCCGTTGGCATCCCATGCGTCGTAGTGCAGTTCGAACACGGTGCGGATCGGGCCATTGGCCAGGATCCGCCACTCGCGGTAGTTGGCGCCGACGTGCAGGGTCTTGCCGTCCCAGATGCCGGTGCCGCCGGCGCCGCGGGTCGGGCCGACGTTGTACATGTCGATGCCTTCGCCCTGGTCTTCATGGTAGTGGTCGTGGCCGATGTTGTACCAGCGGTCGACCACCGGATACGGCACCCGCTTGAACCAGATATCGAGGCCGCTGGTGACCAGCACCTCCTTGTCGCTGCCCGGCGCCGCCGGGGCCTTGAGCGCGGGGCCATAGGCGCGATGCGCCAGCTTGTCGTTTTCCCAGGCGAAGTCGTCGAGGCGCTCCTGCACGAAGCGCGCGTAGGTCTTGGGCGGGAACGGCGGCGCGGTGGCGCCGGCCTTCTCGATGGTGAAGGTGGCCGTTTTCTCGCCGGCCTTGAAATCGTACTGGAACAGCAGCTCGCCATAGGCGGCGCCGACCATCTTCGGGTCCTTGGCGGTGGCGTCGATATTGGTCACCTGGTAGGCGAGGGTGCGGCCGGCGCTGTCCCTGATCACGAGCTGCTGCGAGCGCGCCTGGGGCAGGGCGTCGTTGACGCTGGCCCAGGGGACCGCGATCGTCTCGGACGGACGGGCGATGTCCAGCGCATGGCTGGCGGTCACGCTCAGGCGATCAAAGGCGCCGGCGTCGAAGGAGAACAGCGCAGCGACGGTGGCAAGCGGAAGGGAGAGGCGAAGATTCATATCGGAAGCTCTATCTGGATTGATCGGAAGTCTGCAGCGGCAGCGTCATGCCTTCGCCGAGGAAGAAGCTGGGGTGGGGCGGCTGGTTGTAGGCGGCATTCTGCGCCGCGACCTGCACCCGGTACTGGGTGTCGTGCATCAGGGTCGGGATGCGGTGGCGGGTCGGCGCCGTGGTGGAGAACACCAGCAGCGCCTCGTCGTTCGCGCTGCGCCAGACCACTTCTTCGCGCCAGTCGCCGAACAGGTCGGCCGACAGCACGGGGTTGGCCTTGGTGCCATTGATCGAGGCGGCCCCGGATGTCGAACCGTCGAGCATCGGTTCGAGGCGTTGCGCCTGGGGGTTCCATTTTTCGATCCGGGTGCCGTCGAGCGATTCGCGCAGCAGGTCGCCATCCCACCACAGGCCGAAGTTGTAGGCGCGCGGGCGGACGGAAGATATCTGGACGCCAGCGGCATTCACAAGGCCGCCGGCCGGATTGTCGATGCCGCCGATCGCCGCCCAGCACTCGTTGCCCGGGTGGGCGGCATCTATGTCCATGCAGAGGCCGCGCCCGACGTCGATGGTGCTGGCGATGCCCCACAAGACCTTGCCGGTGGCGGCATCGTGCATCTCGGCGCCGTTGCCGCGGTAGCAGGATGGCGACTCGTGCACCATGAATACCTGCAGGCCGGGCCGGCTGGGGTCGTGCTTGCCGACGTGCAGGGCGTCGCCGTGACACAGGCCGGTGCTGTACATCAGCGTGCCATCGCTCTTGATGGTGGCGGCGCCGTAGACGATGTCGTCGCGGCCGTCGCCATCGGCGTCGGCCACGGCCATCCAGTGCGCGCCCTGGCCGGCGGCAGCGGCATTGGCAGGCGTGTCGCTGTCGAATACCCAGCGCCGGGTGAGCCGGTTATCGCGCCAGTCCCAGGCCGCCAGCACGGCGCGGGTGTAGTAGCCGCGCGCGAAGACCGCGCTCGGCCGCTGGCCGTCGAGATAGGCCACGCCGCCCAGGAAGCGGTCGACCCGGTTGCCGTGCGCATCTCCCCAGGCCGCGACGTCGCCGCGCGGCGGCGTGTAGTCGGTGCTGGCCAGCGCGGCGCCGGTGCGGCCGTCGAACACGGTCAGGAACTCCGGGCCGGCCAGGATGGTGCCGTCCTTGTTGCGATGGTCCGCCGCAGGGTCGCCGATCGCCTTGCCGGCGCCGTCGACCGTGCCGTCGGCGGTCTTGGTCATCAGTTCGGCGCGACCGTCGCCGTCGAAGTCGAAGGCGAGATAGGTCGTGTAGTGGGCGCCGGCGCGGATGTTTCTGCCCAGGTCGATGCGCCACATGAATGTGCCGTCCAGGCGGTAGGCGTCGATCAGGGTCGAACCCGTATAGCCGCGATGGGCATTGTCGCGGGCGTTGGTCGGCTGCCACTTGACCAGCAATTCGTAGACGCCGTCGCCATCGAGGTCGGCGGCGGAACCATCGTTGACGCCATAGGTATAGGCTTCGCCGTCCGGGGTGACGCCACCTGCCGGTTTGCGCAAGGGGATGGCCTTGAACGGCCGCGGCCAGGTGGCGCCGGCGCGCGCATCGACGGCGCTCTCCGTCCCCCGCTGACGGCGCGTATGCTGTAGGCCGCGCTGGCCGCGGCGCCGGTATCGACGAAGTTCGTCGCGCCCAGTGGCGTCGTGTTGATGCGCACGCCGTCGCGGTACAGGTTGAATGCGGTGGCCGGGTCTTCCGGCCCGAGCGCGCGCCAGCTGACGAAATTGCCGTCGCCGGTATGGATCGCGACGACGCCGCGATCGAGCGGATCGAGCTGGCGGCCCGGGGTGGCGCAGGCGGCGCAGGCCAGTGCCAGCAGCGCGATGGCCGCGCCGCGTTTCAGTGTCTGGTATTGGGGAAGGGATGCCATCGTTGTCTCGGTCCGCGTACTGGTCTGGTCAGGGCTTGCCCGGCCGAGTATTCATTTTTCGTTCGGGAAGTGTCAACGGGCGGGCGGCCCCATGGTCCATTTAATCAGGCGCGTGAGCGTTTGCGCTGCATGTCAATACCGCGCGGGCGATCAGGACACTGATTATCCTGGCCCTTCGATGGACGAGGAGGCGGGCGACGGCGTAGACTGCGGATTCGATCCGCTCATCTGCTCCTCATTCGCTCATCCCGACCCCGTACATGATCATTTCGTCCGCCACCGACTTCCGCCAGGCCGCGCGTCGCCGGCTGCCTCCCTTCCTGTTCCACTACCTCGACGGCGGCGCCGGCGCCGAGCAGACCCTGCGCAGCAACGTCGATGACCTGCAGGCAATCAAGCTGCGCCAGCGCGTGCTGCGCGGCTCCGAGCAGCTCGATCTGGCAGTGCAGTGGTTCGGCGAAGGCTATTCGCTGCCGATCGCTCTGGCGCCGGTGGGCCTGACCGGCATGTACGCGCGGCGCGGCGAGGTGCAGGCGGTGCGCGCTGCCTGCCACCGCAACATCCCGTTCATCCAGTCGACCGTCTCGGTCTGCCCGCTGGCCGAGGTGGCGGCCCAGGCGGCGCATCCGATCTGGTTCCAGCTGTACGTGCTGAAGGACCGCGGCTTCATGCGCGACGTGATGCGCCGTGCATGGGAACTCGGTTCGCGCACCCTGGTGTTCACGGTCGACATGCCGGTGCCCGGCGCGCGCTACCGCGACGCCCACAGCGGCATGAGCGGACCGAACGCGCCGCTGCGGCGCCTGCTGCAAGCCGCGCTGCATCCGCGCTGGGCCTGGGACGTCGGCCTGTTCGGGCGCCCGCACGACCTGGGGAACATCACGGCCTATCGCGGCAGCGCCACCGGCCTGGCCGACTACATCGGCTGGCTCGGCGCCAATTTCGACCCCGGCATCGCCTGGCCCGACCTGCAATGGATCCGCGACGAGTGGCAGGGCAAGCTGGTAATCAAGGGCATCCTCGATCCGGAAGATGCGCGCGCTGCGCTGGCCTTCGGCGCCGACGGCATCGTGGTGTCGAACCATGGCGGGCGCCAGCTCGAGGGCGCGCCGTCGAGCGCCTCGGTGCTGCCGTCCATCGTGGCCGCGGTCGAGGGGCAGATGACGATCTTCGCCGATGGCGGCGTGCGCACCGGGACCGACGTGTTCCGCATGCTGGCGCTGGGGGCGGACGGCGTCCTGCTGGGGCGCGCCTTCGTCTATGCGCTGGCCACGCAGGGCCAGGCCGGGGTCGAGCGCCTGCTGCAGATCATGGAGAAGGACTTGCGCACCAATATGGTCCTGACCGGCGTGCGCTCGGTCAGCGAGATCGGGCCGCACTTGCTGGCGGCCTGACAGTCCTTCGGGCGCCGCTCACTCTTCCGGATCCGCTCTGCCTTCGGGATCCGCCCTGCCTTCCGGATCCTGTCTGACGCGCGTGAGCTTGTAGTCAGCGGCGGAGCGCTCGAGCGCCAGGCCCAGTACGTCCTTCAGTTCGTCCGGGCTCGCGCCCGCGTCCAGCTGGCGCTTGGCGAAGGTGTTGCGCAAGGTGCGTCCGCCGGAGCGCGACAAGTCCATGCCGGCCCGCTCGAACGTGGCGCGCATCTGCATATAAACGGTCTTTCTGGTCATCCTGGCCCCGGTTAGGTTGGCCGGGAACACGAACCCGCCCGGGATCGCCATCGCTTCGCGCTCATCGAGCCAGGCACGCAACTCGTCCGCGCCTTCGCGGGGGAGGGCGACCTCGTGTTCATGGCTGGTGTCGAGCTTTTCTTCCGGCGTGATCGTCAGCACGATCGCGCCGTCGATCGAGGCCTGGCGGCCGACTTCCGTGGTCAGGAGGCCTACCGCTTCCGACACCTTCAGCCCCGCCAGCGCGATGACCACCTGCATGGCCCGGTCACGGCGGCGCTTCCAGCCATCGAACGGGGTGCTGCGACGCTGTCGTGGCGCCTCGGCCGGCAGGGCGGCGAAGAAGCGCTGCAGCTGGTCTTCCGACAGGGTGCGCCCGGCTTCATCCTTCGCGATGTGGGCGCGGTCGATGCCGAGGATCGCGTCTTGCGCCGGATTGGGCACGACCCCGAGATGTTCGTAGCAGCGCTCCAGCAGGCGCAGGTAACGGTAGGCGATCTTGCTGTTCAGGACGCGCTTGCCCTTGACCGTGCGGCCGATGAAGCGCAGCAGGTCGGCCTTCGTCACCCTGGAGAAGGTGAGTCCCTGTTCCTGCAGCCAGCCGGCCAGGTTGTTGAACATGAACAGATAGATCTTGGCCGACTCGGCGGACAGCACCCGCAGCGTGCCGTCGGCGCGCTGGCGCCGGCCGGTTTCGGCGAACGCCGTGGTGAATACGAATGCCTTGAAGGATTTGACTGGGTCGGCGTCCCATGAGGTGGAAGTGTGCATGACGCGGGCGGACTGGAAGGGGATGGCGTCACGATAACATAAAACGTAACTAACCAACTGAATAACCAGAACGCCCAAAATTACGGTGCGCTATCGACTCCGACATTGCCGACACAATTCAAGCAAGGCTTGCAGGAAAAAGGCCAGGCCGGACATCGGTGCGCGTCCAGCGACCGCATCGCGCGAAGGGCGATGGCCGATCGTTCAAAGAGCACGCAGGACGCCCATGGCGCCGGTTAGCTTTTCCGATAGCAGCGACGTGTCGCTATGCGTCATGACCAGTTCCTGCGTGGCGCGGGTCATCGCCACATACAGCAGCCGCGCTTCGTCGCGGTCGTCCTCGCCGTCCCTGGCGGGTGCGCCGATGCCGGGGATGCAGACGAGCGGGAATTCCAGCCCTTTGCTGCTGTGCATGGTGATCAGTTTCACGCTTTCGTGCTCGGGGGCGAACGACCCCTTGCGATCCTGCTGCCACTGGAAGGGGATGCCCTTGTGCGCCAGGGCGTCGACGAGCAGCTTGCCGATGCCGTAGCGGCGGTAGACGACCGCCATGTCGTTCCATGGCGTTCCCAGGCGATTGGCTTCGGCCAGGCGCTCGGCCAGGAACGCCGCTTCGTCCTTCAGCGTCGGCAAGTTGACGAGCAAGGGCTTCGGGCCGCGGCGCCCGGCGCTCATCGGCAGCACGGTCGGCGCCTGGTCCTCCTCGGCATCGCTTGGCGCCAGCAGGTTGTCGGCGAAGGCGCGCGCCACCGCAAGAATCTCGGCCGTATTGCGGTAGTTCAGCTTCAGGATGGTGGTGCGGCCTTGCGCCTGGATGCCGACGCTGGAGAACGAAAACCGGGGTTTCTTGCGGTCGCCGTAGATCGACTGGGCATCGTCGTACAGCACGAGCAGCGAGTTCGAGTCCGGATGGACCATCTGAACCACAAGCTTGAACCATTCGGGCTTGAAGTCGTGTCCTTCGTCGACCAGCACGGCGTCGTACTGCGCCGGCGGGATCAGTTTCTGGTCGACCGAGCGGATCACGCGCTCCACGCAGGCTTCGAAGAAGGCGTTGGCATCGCCGTCATTGACCGGCTTGCCCGCGTGATAGGCGTCGAGCTGGCGCACGCACCACGCATGGAAGGTGGCCACGTGCACCTTGTCCTGCAAGCCTTTCGCCGCCATGACGCTGGCCAGCTTGGTCGCCAGGGTCTTGTTGTAGCACAGCACCAGGATCGGTCGGCTGGTGGATTTCGCCAGGTGTTCGGCCCGGTAACCCAGGATCAGCGTCTTGCCCGAGCCGGCGACGCCGTGGATGACGCGGTGCCCTTCGCCCAGGCTGCGCGCCAGCTGCTCCTGCTGCAGGTCCATCACGCGCATGACGTCCGGCAGCTCGACCGTCAGTTGCCCCGGTTCGTCGAATGCGTCCGGCTGGGGCGGGATACGCACCTCCGGAAAGATGTGCCAGCGGATGCGGTCGATCTGCGGCAACGTCAGCTTCCTCGTGAACTTAATGGGGAACATCTGCCACAGCCGCTGCTGGAAGCCCTCCGCGTCCACGGATTCGGTCATCTCGTCCTGGCAGATGACGAGGTGCGGGGGCAGGACACCGTCCAGCTCGGCCTTGTCGAACTGCTTGCGGGTGATATTGGTCAATACCACGCCATGACCATAAGGGAATGCGGGCTTGCCCTTCAGCGAGCCGCTCGGCCATACCAGTTGCGGGTCGCGTTCGAGCTTGTTGACGACGGCGTACATGTACTGGCGTGCCTGCTCCAGTGGATTCTGCACGTGCTTGACGCCATCGCCGGCCACGATCGCCACCGTTTGCTTGTCGATGCTGCGGATCGTGTCGGGACGCCAGTCCTTGACTTCGAGGACCAGCAGGCCCCGGTTCGGATGAAACACGACGAAATCCGGGTGCTGGGTGCGGTCGCCGATCGAGACGTCATACCAGCACAGGTAGTCTTCTTCCAGCTTGTCTTCGAGACGGGTCGCCAGGCGCCGTTCACCGGGCGTCATTCGCGAGGCGCAAGCGCCGATCGAAGGAATCAGCGTTGCCATGTGCGCTCCTAGTTATGCTCGCGCATCATTCTACTGGACGCCGGAATGGCGAAAACTCGCGAATTCCCACGTTGTCGCGCCCCGGCGTCACGCCTGCCTATTTCTCCCGGTCCAGCAACCCACGCGCCTGCAACCACTCCTCGGCGCGCCGCGGCCAGGCCGAAGCGGTTCCCAGATTGGGCCGCATGCCCATTCCATGCTCGCCATGCTCGAACAGGTGCATCTCCGCCGGCACCTTGGCGCGCGTGAGCGCCTGGTAGAACAGGATGCTGTTCTCGACCGGCACGGCGGCGTCGGCCTGGGTATGGATCAGCAAGGTCGGCGGCGTACGCGCCGTGACCTGGCGCGCCACCGACATCAGCTCCACGTCCGCCGCGCTGGGCGACGTGCCGAGCAGGGCGTTGCGTGAACCCATGTGGGCCGCCGGCCCGTCGAGCGCGATCACCGGGTACATCAGCACCAGGAAGTCGGGCCTGGCGCTGACGGCGTCGAGCTGGGCGCCGGTGCGTCCCAGCGGATGGTCGAACAGGGTGCCGGCGCTGGCGGCGAGGTGGCCGCCGGCCGAACTTCCCATCACGCCGATGCGTTGTGGACTCAGCTTGTATTGCGCCGCCTGCGAGCGCACCAGGCGCACCGCGCGCAGCACGTCCTGCAGCGGCGCAGGATGGCCGAACTCGCGCATCCGGTACTTGAGCACGAAGGCGGTGACGCCGAGGCTCGACAGCCAGCGCGAAAACTGTTCGCCCTCGCGCTCGATGGCCAGGCGCTCGTAGCCGCCCCCGGGACAGATGATGACGGCGCTGCCGTTGGCGCGGTCGACCGCTGGAGGGTAGATCGTCAGCGTGGGCTCGGAAACCCGGCTGATCCTGCCGTCGACATAGCGTTCGGCTTCCAGTCCGGCGCGGGCGCCGGGCACCCCTTCGGGCCAGAGCGGGATCGTGGTGGGCGCTGGTGGCCAGCCTTGCGTCGATGCGGGCGTGGCTGACAGCGCGGCGCCCGATGTGGATGCGGCCAGCATGGCGGCCCCGACTTGTTTCAAGATGCGTCTCCGTGTCGTGTGCATGGTGTTCCTTCGTTATTATTATCCTTATGGTAACCCAGCGACGGCTGAGCAAGCACGGCAACGAGCCATCCGGCAGGGAGGCGATGGCGCACCCGCGTGTTAAAATACGCGCGCTATCTTGGCAGTAGCGGATCGAGCGAAGCGCGACTCTCCACGAGAAATTCCGTACTGTACAGTGACCCCATGAGCCCTGTCCCGACAGGGCTTTGTATTTTTTCCCACCGTATCTGGATTTTTCATGGAAATTAAAGTCAACTTCCTCGACAAGCTTCGCCTGGAAGCCAAGTTCGACGATTTCACCGTCATCGCCGACCAGCCCATCCGCTATAAAGGCGATGGCTCGGCGCCAGGCCCGTTCGATTACTTCCTGGCCTCGTCCGCCCTGTGCGCGGCGTATTTCGTGAAGTTGTACTGCAATACCCGGAATATCCCGACCGAGAATATCCGCCTGTCGCAAAACAATATCGTCGACCCGGAAAACCGCTACCAGCAAATTTTCAAGATTCAGGTCGAGCTGCCGGCGGACATTTCCGAAAAAGACCGCCAGGGCATCCTGCGCTCGATCGAGCGCTGCACGGTCAAGAAGGTCGTCCAGGCCGGCCCCGAATTCGTGATCGAGGAAGTGGCCAACCTGGACGCCGATGCCCAGGCCTTGCTGACCCTGCAGCCCGATTCGGCATCGCGCACCTATATCCCGGGCAAGGACCTGCCGCTGGAGCAGACCATCGCCAATATGTCGGGGATGCTGGCCAGCTGGGGCATCAAGATCGAGATCGCGTCGTGGCGCAATATCGTCCCCAATGTCTGGTCGCTGCATATCCGCGATGCGCATTCGCCGATGTGCTTCACCAACGGCAAAGGCTCGACCAAGGAAAGCGCTTTGGCCTCGGCGCTGGGCGAATACATCGAACGCCTGAACAACAATCACTTCTACGCCGGGGTGTTCTGGGGCGAGGACATCGCCAACGCCGACTTCGTGCATTATCCGAACGAGCGCTGGTTCAAGCCCGGCCCGGACGATGCGCTGCCGGACGGCATCCTCGACGAGTACAGCCTGTCGTTCTACGATCCCGATGGCGAATTGCGCGGCTCGCACCTGATCGACACCAATTCGGGCAATGTGGAACGCGGCATCGTGGCGCTGCCCTTCGTGCGTCAGTCGGACGGCGAGGTCGTGTACTTCCCGTCCAACCTGGTCGAAAACCTGTATGCCAGTAACGGCATGAGCGCCGGTAACACGCTGGCCGAAGCGCAGGTGCAGTGCCTGTCCGAGATCTTCGAGCGCGCCGTCAAGCGCGAGATCCTGGAAGGCGAGATGGCCTTGCCCGACGTGCCGCAAGAAGTGCTGGCGAAATACCCGGGTATCGTGGCCGGGATCAAGGGCCTGGAAGAGCAGGGCTTCCCGGTGCTGGTCAAGGATGCCTCGCTGGGCGGCCAATACCCGGTGATGTGCGTGACCCTGATGAACCCACGCACCGGCGGCGTGTTCGCGTCCTTCGGCGCCCACCCGAGCTTCGAGGTGGCGCTGGAGCGCAGCCTGACCGAACTGCTGCAGGGCCGCAGCTTCGAAGGCCTCAACGACCTGCCGCGGCCGACCTTCGCCAGCGAAGCGGTGACCGAGCCGTACAACTTCGTCGAGCACTTCATCGATTCGAGCGGCGTCGTATCGTGGCGCTTCTTCAGCGCCAAATCGGACGTCGATTTCGTCGAATGGGACTTCACGGCGCAGGGCGCCAATGCCAATGCCGAAGAAGCCGCGACCCTGCTGTCCATCCTCGAAGACATGGGCAAGGAAGTCTACACCGCCGTGTACGACCAGCTGGGCGCGGTGGCCTGCCGCATCCTGGTGCCCGATTATTCCGAGGTGTATCCGGTCGAAGACCTGATCTGGGATAACACGAATAAATCGCTGCTGTTCCGTTCGGACATCCTCAATCTGCACCGCCTGGACGAGGACAGCCTGGAAGCGCTGCTGGAACGCCTGGAAAACAATGAGCTGGACGAGTATTCCGACATCGCCAGCCTGATCGGCATCGAGTTCGACGAGAACACCGACTGGGGCCAGCTGACGGTGCTCGAGCTGCGCCTGCTGATCAACCTCGCGCTCAAGCGCTACGAGGATGCGCACGAACTGGTCGGCGCCTTCCTGCAGTACAACGACAACACCGTCGAGCGCGGCCTGTTCTACCAGGCCATGAACGTGGTGCTCGAGGTGGTGCTGGACGACGAGATGGAACTGGACGACTATGTCGTCAACTTCCGCCGCATGTTCGGCGACGCGCGGATGGACGCAGTGCTGGGCTCGGTCGACGGCAGCGTGCGCTTCTACGGCCTGACGCCGACCAGCATGCAGCTGGAAGGCCTGGACCGTCACCACCGCCTGATCGACAGCTACCGCAAGCTGCACGCGGCGCGCGCCAAGGCGGCCGCGAAGTAAGGCAAGCATGATCCAGCCCCTGTCCGCAGGGGCTTTTTTTTGCCACCGGCCCCTTGCCTCGGTAGAATCGCCGTGTTCGCTTGCACGCTCCGGGGAGGCGCCAGATGCGCGACGCAATCATCATCGGCGCCGGCCATAACGGCCTGGTCTGCGCCTGGTACCTGGCCCGCGCCGGCCTGAAGGTGACGCTGCTCGAACGGCGCGACGTCGTCGGCGGCGCCGCGGTCACCGAGCAATTCCATCCGGGCTTTCGCAACTCGGTGGCCGCCTACACCGTCTCGCTGCTCAATCCCAAGGTGATCCACGACATGGCGCTGGCCCGGCATGGCTTGCGCATCGTCGAACGCCCGCTCTCCAACTTCCTCCCGCTTGACGATGGTCGCTACCTGAAGGTCGGCGCGGGAAGAACCGCGCTTGAAGTGGCGAAGTTCTCGCCGCGCGACGCCGCGCGCCTGGGCGACTACCACCGCCAGTTGGACGACGCGGCCGACCTGCTGCGCGCGCTGGTGCTGCAGACGCCGCCGAACCGCGTCCAGGGCGGCTGGCTGGCCGCGCTGCCCGAGCTGCTCAAGGCCGGCCGCCTCGTCAACCGGATGCGCAAGCTGTCGCTGGCCAGCCAGCGGGAACTGCTGGACCTGTTGACCAAATCGGCGGGCGACTATCTGGACGGCTGGTTCGAGAGCGATCCGATCAAGGCGGCCCATGGTTTCGACAGCGTGGTGGGCAACTACGCCAGTCCCTATACGCCGGGATCGGCCTACGTGCTGCTGCACCACGCGTTCGGCGAGGTCAATGGGAAGAAGGGCGCGTGGGGCCACGCGATCGGCGGCATGGGGGCCATCACCCAGGCGATGGCGAAGGCGGTGCAGGCCCTGGGCGTCGAGATCCGCACCGGATGCGCGGTGGCCGAGGTCGTGCTGCACAAGGGTCGCGCCACCGGCGTCGTCACGGGCGACGGCGCGCGGTTCGATGCGCGCGCCGTCGTATCGAACCTCAATCCGCGCCTGTTGTACACCCGGCTGGTCGACCCCGTGGCGCTGCCGGCAGACTTCCTTCGCCGCATGGAGGCATGGCGCTGCGGATCCGGCACCTTCCGCATGAACGTCGCGCTGTCAGAACTGCCGGACTTCAGCTGCCTGCCGGGCAAGGCGATGGCCGAACACCATGGCAGCGGCATCATCATCGCACCCAGCCTGCATTACATGGAGCGCGCCTACCACGACGCGCGCGCGTCGGGCTGGTCGCGAGCGCCGATCGTCGAACTCCTGATCCCCTCGACGCTCGACCCGACCCTGGCCCCGGCGGGGCAGCATGTGGCGAGCCTCTTCTGCCAGCACGTCGCGCCGAAACTCCCCGATGGCGCGAGCTGGGACGAGCACCGCGAGCGGGTGGCCGACCTCATGATCGACACCGTCGACCGTCATGCGCCGAATTTCAGGCGTGCGGTGCTGGGTCGCCAGATCATGAGCCCACTCGACCTGGAACGCACGTTCGGCCTGGTCGGCGGCGACATCTTCCACGGCGCGCTGGGCCTCGACCAGCTGTTCTCGGCGCGCCCGATGCTGGGCCACGCCGACTACCGAGGACCGGTGGCGGGCCTTTACACCTGTGGCGCGGGCGCTCATCCCGGTGGCGGCGTGACCGGCGCGCCGGGGCACAATGCCGCGCGCGAGATACTGCGCGACTTCAGGCAGGGGCGCGGCACATCGCGCGCCATTGCGCCAGCGCCGCCGGCATAGTCCGGCATCGTCTCGTCTAGCGCACGTCCAGCAGTTCGACGTCGAAGATCAGGCTCGCATTCGGTGGGATCGGACCGGCGCCGCCGGCGCCATAGCCCATCTCGGGCGGCAGGATCAGGGTGCGCTTGCCGCCGACCTTCATGCCTTGCACGCCTTCGTCCCAGCCGCGGATGACCTGGCCGGCGCCCAGCTGGAAGCTGAACGGCGCGCGGCCGGCCGAGGAGTCGAACTGCGTGCCGCGCAGCGTTTCCTTGCCCGGCTCGTACAGCCAGCCGGTGTAGTTGACGACGGCAGTGGCGCCGGCCACGGCTTCCTTGCCGGTTCCAGGGATGGTGTCGATTTTCTGGAAGGCGACCGCGGACGCGGCCGACTGCGGCGCCGGGGCGCGGTCGCAGCCGGCCAGCGCCAGGGTCAGGCCCAGGCCGAGGACGCAGGAGGACAGCAAGTGTTTCATGGGCTTCTTTCTCTGGTAGTGGTTGCCGGAATGGCATGCCCGGCAGCATACATGGCGCCGCGCGCGCTGCCAACACCGGCGCATCCGCGGTCATGCGTTGTTGCTGCGTTTCAGTCAATACCGTGAGCCCAGCGGCTGGCCTGCCGGCCGGCTGCGGCTGCGGCCGCAGCTGCGGCGATGGCCGCGCCGTGACGGGCCAGCGGATCTGCTCCTTGTCTAAGCGCGCCGCACCGCCCCGATGTCGCGCATCCTGGATGATCTGGCGGAATATGGCGGGTTCCCCGTGGTGGGAAAGCCCACAGTGTCCATGTGGATGCGACGGATCGCGTCACGCGGGGGGATCGCTCACGCGGAGGCGGCCTGCAGCGGTGCGCCGCCGGTCGTCACGCAGAGCGGGTCAGGACACCTTGCGCGGGGGCGCGGCGTCGGTCACCATCTCCATCACCGAACTACGCTTGTCCAGCAAGTGCTGCGACAGGATCGCCGCCAGGCGCTTGCCGTCGCGGGCCTCGAGCGCCTCCATCATCTGGCGGTGTTCTTCGATGGCCTGGTCCCACTTTTCGGGCACGATATTGGACTTGAGCCGCAAGGACTGCAGCCGCCGGTTCATGTTCAGGTAAGTATGGTGGAGGACCGAGTTGCGCGCGGCCTCGAAGATCTTGTTGTGGATCGCCTGGTTGCGGCTGTAGTAGCCGGGCAGGTCGCCCTGCTCGCGGCAGGTCAGCATCGCATCGTGCAGCGCCCGGATCTCGGCGACTTCCTCCGGCGTGATCCGCGCGCACGCGTGTTCGCCCGCGAGGGCTTCGAGGCCGCTGACGAATTCGAAGGTTTCCCAGACTTCTTGCTGCGACATCTTGTAAACCGAGGCGCCGCGATTCGGGGAGATCTCGATCAGGCCCTCGGCAGCGAGCGCTTTCAACGCTTCGCGCAATGGCGTGCGCGAAATGCCCATGGTTTCGCACAGTTCGCGCTCGTTGAGTTTCATTCCGGGAGGGAACACGGACTCGACGATCATCCGGCGCAGGTGGGAAACCACCGTGTCGTGCAGGTGCTGCCGGGCCAGCTTTGGAAGAGCGGGCGCTGCTACGCCGCGATCCGAAGCTGGATCTACTTTCGAGTCATGCATTCAGTGTCTCCACTTTGATAGTTTTGGAGGGATTTTATCATTCGGTCGTATTTGCATCGCTGAAAGCGGCCCTGACTTCTCGAAAATAATGATCTGTCCGGCATGAACGGCGACTGCGGTATGTTTCGTTTCTGCAACAAAGCTGAACGCGCAGCGAGGCCTGGCATTTGCTGCCATTCGATTTGACCAAGTGTCAAACAAGACGCTCGCGCCGCGCGCCCGTTGCGTTGGGACTCTGGAACGCTATCGCATTTTTTTCTCACCTGCGCGCAGGGAGGGGATGCATTTTCCAGCGCCTGACGACGGGGAGTGGATGCGATCGGCCCAGCCAAATCAAGGTATTCCCCCTCGCCGGTCAGATAAGCCAAAAGCTTCCAAAGGTTCTGAATTTTCGAAACTGCAATTCTAGCAGTAGGCAGGGCCTCCCACGCTGTAACTATTGGTAAGTATGGAATAGTTGCCGTGAGTGGCGGCTTGGGCCGGTGATGCCGCCAAGACCGTCGGATGTTCAAAAAATTTCTCTGTAGAAATTACCCATCCCGGGTAGCAGGGATTGGCATGCCCGGCTGTTATTGGTACTATGTATCTTGCATTTTGCATACAAAATACATTCTTCACATTGAGAGAGAGACTTCATGTCCGACGATCAGCAATCCCCATCGCGGCGGCGCCTCATCAAGAGCCTGGTGTTCGTGCCCATGGGCGCGGGCGCGGCGGCAGCCATCCATCAGGGTCTGCCCAACGCCAATGCCACTTCCAGCGCACCCGCGGAAGGCAAGCCGAATCCCTACACGCCCAAGTTCTTCAATGCGAAGGAATGGAAATTCGTGATCGCCGCGGTCGATCGCCTGATTCCGCATGACGAGCACGGCCCCGGCGCCGTCGAGCTCGGCGTGCCCGAGTTCATCGATCGCCACATGCAGTCGCCGTACGCGTCCGGCAGCATCTGGTACATGCAGGGCCCGTTCCTGGAAGCGACCTCCGAGTTCGGCT